>NZ_CM007717.1:8143669-8480704 GCF_002019855.1 Streptomyces antibioticus
AAGCGCGCCTTGCCCTGGTGAGCGGGGCTTCCGTTCCCGTCGTTGGAGGCTCACAGCAGATCGTCCGTGTCGTACAGGCGCTCGTGCCACCAGGCGCCCCTGCGCCAGGGCTCGCGGTGTGCGAAGACGTCCGGCAATGTCCTGTGCAGCAGCTCCCCGTCGAGCTCGGCCAGCAGGGACTCCAAGTCGCGGCGGGCGTAGTGGGGGAGCAGCGGGAGCATCCCCTCCAGGACGTCACGGGCCGCAGCAGGATTGCATTCGAGGTCGCAGCGCGTGCAGGCGCAGTAGTCGCGGCGCATGTAGAGGTACCGGCCCGGGGTGGCGAGGAAACGGCGCAGCGCGGCGACGGCGGCCCTGGTGATCCCCGGCGTCACGAGCCTGTCGGTGTACAGGGTTTGTCGCCGGTGCCGCGCGCTCGGGTCCGTGTCGGGCAGGGGCAAGGAGTCCGCGTACAGGCACTCCGCCCGGTGAACGGCGGACACGGTTCGTGAGTCGAGGCGGTCGATCCGGGTCGGCCAGGGGAGGAGGTCGACGGACGGGGGACTGAAGCGTCGGGCGCGCAGGGCGCCGGGCCGTCTACGCGGCACTGGCCTTTCGCTGTGTCGTCATGCGGTGATCATGCGACAGGCGGGACAGGGATGTCCACCCTTGCCGAGCCCAGGCCCAGTTACCCCCAGGACGTGCCCGGCGGCCGCAGGCCGAGCCACTGTTCGGCGTCCCAGGCGTGGAACCGTTCCACCTCGGCGAATCCCAACTTCGCCGCAAGCCGCATCGAGCGAGCGTTGGCGGTCTGGGTGGTGAGCACCACCGGCTCATCGGGATGGACGCCTGCGAACCAGTCCAGAGCCGCCGCGCACGCCTCACGGGCGTATCCGAATCCCCAGACCCGCGGCAGGAACAGGTAGCCGAGATCGACCTTCCCCACAGCGGCCGGGCGACGGTGCTCCGTGACTCTCCTGAGCAGGACCTGCCCGATCATCTCCCCGTCGAGATCGACCACGAGGCTCACGGGCCGCCGCCCGGGCACCTCGGGCATCTCGCGCTCAAGCTCGTCCCGCGAGTGGGCGCCGCCGAGGTAGGTGTGCACCTCCGCCGACGTCAGCAGCTCGATGAACGCCGTACGGTCCCGGGCCTCGGACTCACGGAGCACGAGCCTCTCGGTCCGGAGGGGAGCAGTTGGCCAGTCGACGGGGCCGAGATCAGTCATGCAGGCCACCCAAGCAGCACGCCCGGCAGCGATCAAGGCTCCCTGAGACGCGGCCGGTTCCGCTCAGCCGTCGAGCCCGGCCGAGGGCGCGTCCCCGTTCTGCGCCTGCCGGGCCCGCTCGGCGAGCACCGTTGCCAGGTCCCGAACCGCCTCCTCGTCGATGCCGCCCTTGTCCGTGGACGCCGTCTCGGTCCACAGCAGCACCGTGCCGACCCGGGTCTGGGTCACGGCGCCGGGCTCGCCGAGGAATCCGGCGGTGCCGAATCGAGCGTCACGCTCGTCACCGAGCGAGCCGATCTCGAATGCCTTGGCCTTCTGCCCCGCCCGCTTGCCGTAGTAGCCGTCCCAGAGCACGTCGTACGCCGCGTGGGCGGCCTGCTCGGTGTCGTAGGCGATGACCAGGAAGGTGACGGTGGCGGCGTTGTCGTCGTGCTGGAAGGTCGAGGCGCCGAAGAAGCGGGAGTTCTCGCAGCCCGCGTTGCCCTTGATGGGGCAGGCCTGCGAACGGTAGAGCTTGTCCATCTCGACCGCCGTGGGCCGAGCGGACTCCTTCCACCCGGGCATGGCCTCGCCGTCGGGCAACGTCTCCCGTACCTGTTCCTTCGAGAGCGCCACCGCCTTGCCGTTCCCACCGTCACCGTCACCACCACAGCCGGCCAACAGCAGCGCCGCCGCCGCGATCGTCACGCACCACCGGTAGTTCCTCATGGTCATGCCACCACCCCCTGCGGTGATCTTACGCGGACCGGCTCCGCGCCCCGAGTGTGCAGCTCCGCTCCCCAGATCCCCCACGAACCCGCTAGCCCGACGCACCCCCGCCGGTCCAGAATGGAAGGGCTTCCAGTACTGTTGCGAACCAGGAGGGCCCCCGGTCTCATGAGTAATGTGCCACCGCCTCGCCGGCTGACGCTCGACCAGGTGGCCGAGCGGGCCGGTGTGTCCCGTTCGGTCGCCTCACGGGTCCTCAACGACGCTCCCCATGTCAGCCGCGCCAAGCGCGAGGCCGTAGAGCGCGCGGTGCGCGATCTCGGCTTCGTCGCGAACTCCAAGGCCCGCGCGCTGGCGACCAGCCAGGCCGGCGTGGCCGCGCTCGTCATCTCCCAGCACGACCCCGCCGTACTGGCCGACCCCTTCTTCGGGCAGGTCATCGTCGGCGTGTCCGCCGTCCTGGAGGAGGCCGACCTCAACCTGATGCTGTGCCTGGCCGCATCCGAGCGCGGACGGTCACGCGTCGAGCACCTGCTGCGCTCCGGCGGCGTCGACGGCGTGATGATGATGGCCCTCCACGAGGACGACCCGCTGGCGGCCCTGGCCGAGCAGACGGCGACGCCCGTGATATTCGGCGGCAGACCGGTCGGCAAGGATCCGCGCTGGTACGTCGACATCGACAATGTCGCCGGCGCGCGCGTGGCCACAGATCATCTGCTGGCGCGGGGACGCAAGAACATCGTCACCATCAGCGGGCCGCTGGACACCCAGGTCGGGCAGGCACGGCACCGCGGGTACCGGGAGGCGCTGCTGCTGGCGGGTGTGACGCCGCGGGAGCCCGAGACGGGGGACTTCGAGGAGGCCGGCGGGGCCGCCGCGATGACCAGGCTGCTCCAGGCCCATCCGGACCTGGACGGCGTCTTCGCGGCGAACGACAACATGGCGGTGGGCGCCCTGCGCGCGCTGCGGCAGGCGGGGCGTTCGGTGCCCGGCGAGGTGTCGGTCGTCGGGTTCGACGATCTCGCCGTCGCGCAGATCGCCGAGCCCGCGCTGACGACCGTGCACCAGCCGATAAGGAATCTGGGGCGGGAGATGGCGCGCATGCTGGTCGGGCTGATCGGCGGCCAGGATCCCAGCCCGCTCCTGCTCCCTACGCACCTGGTAGTGCGCGCGAGCAGTTGAGCGAGCGGACCGGGAACACGCCAAGGGCGCGCCGGGCCCTCGCGGGGAAAGTACCAAGCCCTCGCGGGGAAAGCGCCGGGCCCACGCGGGGGAAGCGCCGGGCCTAGGTGGGGAACGCGCCCGGCGCAGGCCGGAAACGCGCCCGGCGCACGCCAGGAGCGTGCGCCAGCAGCGCGCCCCGACACATGGCCGCAGCGCGCCCCGGCATAAGCCCGGGGCGCGCCCCGGACACTCACCAGGGCCGCGCCCGGCTCACGCGAAACCGCGTCCGGGGCGGCACGCCCTCGTGTCCGCGGCACGCGCCAGGCAGCGTCGGTCGCGTCGGTACGACCACAGCGGGGGAGCATCTCTGCACTGCCTGACGCGAGCGACGGACACGAGGACGGGCCCCGACGGCCCGGACGGTCCGCATGGCCTGGACGGCCCCGACAACCCGCACGGCCCGGACGGCCCTGACAACCCGCACCGCCCGGACGCCCCCGACAACCCGCACCGCCCGCACGGCCCCGCCGTCCCCCCTCAGCCCTTGACGGCGCCGTGCATGATCCCTCCGACGATCTGCCGGCCGAGCAGACCGAACACGACCAGCACCGGCAGCGTTCCGAGCAGGGTGCCGGCCATGATGACCGACTGGTCGTGGACGTAACCGCCGCCGAGCTGGCGCAACGCCACCTGCACGGTGGGCTCTTGGGACGACAGGGCGATGATGGGCCAGAAGAAGTCGTTCCAGGCGGTCATGAAGGTGAGCAGTCCGAGCACGGCCATCGCCGGACGGGCGACGGGGACGACGATGGTCCAGAAGATGCGTGACGTGGAGGCGCCGTCGACGCGAGCGGCCTCGATCAGTTCGTCGGGCAGCGACTGCGCGATGTACTGGCGCATGAAGAACACACCGAACGCGGACACCAGGCTGGGCAGGATGACCGCCTGGAGCTGATTGGCCCACTGGAGCTTGGCGATGATCATGAAGAGCGGGATGACGCCGAGCTGCGGCGGGATCATCATGGTGGCGACCGTGAAGGACAGCAGGGCGTTACGGCCGCGGAAGCGCAGCTTGGCGAACGCGAACCCCGCCAGCGTCGAGCACAGCACCGTGCCGACGGTGATCGAGGTCGACACGATCAGGGAGTTGAGCAGGGCCTTGCCGATGTCGGCCTGGTGCAGGGCCTGTTGGAAGTTGTGCAGCAGGTTCGGGCCCGGCCACAGCACCGGGGGCACCCGGGCGATGTCCGCGTTGGAACGGCTGGCCGCGACCAAGGTGTAGTAGAGCGGGAACATCGACACGAGGGTCGCCAGGATCAGGAACACGTAGGTCAGACGGCCCGCGTGCATCGTGCGCCCGGAGCGCCGACGGCGTCGTGCGGGGGCCGGGCTCGCGGTGGACTTCCGGGCCGCGGGCGTCCGCTGGGTGTCTGGCAGGGTGGTGGTCACCGGGCTGTCTCCTTGGCCGTACGGCGGCGCGCGAGCAGGGTGTTGAGCCCGACGAGCAGCAGGATGAGCAGGAACATCACCCAGGCGATCGCCGCGGCCCGCCCGAGGTGGAAGAACGACCAGCCCTGCTCGTACATGTAGAGGCCGAGGGTCTGGTACTGGTGGCTGATGCCACCGGACGCCGAGCCCTCGAACAGCAGGGGCTCACCGAAGAGTTGGGTCGCGCCGATGGTGGACATGATGACGGCGAAGACAATGGTCGGGCGCAGCCCGGGAAGCGTCACGTGGAAGAACTGGCGCCACCGCGAGGCCCCGTCCACCTCGGCGGCCTCGTAGAGGTCACCGGGGATGGACTGCATGCCGGCCAGGAAGATGAGGGCGTTGTAGCCGGTCCAGCGCCAGATGACGATGCAGGAGACGGCGGTCTGCGACGTCCAGGTGCCGGTCTGCCAGTCGACCGGGCTGATCCCGAACAGCGACAGCACGTAGTTGACCAGCCCGAAGTCATGGCCGAACAACTGGGCGAAGACGAGGGTCGCGGCGGCCACGGAGGTGGCGTACGGCAGCAGCATCACGGTGCGGAAGAATGTGCGCCCGCGCAGCCGGTAGTTGAGCAGATGCGCCAGTCCGAGGGCGAGCATGAGCTGCGGAATGGTCGACAGCGCGCCCAGCGTGAAGGTGTTGCGCAGTGCCGTCCAGAAGAACGGGTCCTCGAAAATGGCGACGTAATTGCCCCAGCCCCGCCATGCCTTGTCACCGGACGTCTGGAGTTCGACGCGGTAGAAGGAGATGTACGCGGTGTAGATCAGGGGAAAGAGGCCGAACGCCGCGAACAGGGTGAAGAACGGTGCGAGATAGCTGTACGGCGACACGGCGCGCAGGAACCGGCGGGCCGGAGCCGGCCGGGGCGCGCGCCGAGCTGGGGCGCTGGGCGCGGGAGCGGTGAGAGTCATGCGACGGCCCTTCGGGCATCGGGTACGGCAGGTGCGGGAGCGGGGCGGAAGGAGGGGATGGAAGGAGGAGGGTGGAAGCGCTTCCAATGGTGGGTGCGACGGGATTGGAAGCGCTTCCGGTCCTGCGGCAGAAGGATCAGCCGAGGGCGTTCTGGACACCCTTCTTCACGTTGTTCCACGCGGTGCTCGAGCTCGTGCCCTTGCGCTCCACCTCGAACAGGGCCTTCGCGATCTGCTCCTGGACGTCCTGGTCGTTCACGCCGAGGATCTGCACCGGCGCCTGCTCGGCGGCGCTGCCGAAGATCTCACCGATCGGGGCGCCCGAGAAGTACGGGTCCTTGGTGTCCGCCACCTTCTCGATCGCCGGGACACTGGAGGGGAAGTTGCCGATCCTCTGGAAGAGCTTGGCCTGCTGCTCCGGGGCGGTCAGCCACTGGACCAGGTCGTACGCCTCCTTCTTGTGCTGGCTCATCTTCGGGATGGCGAGGTACGAGCCGCCCCAGTTGCCCGCCCGTCCGGGCATCTTGGCGACGTCCCACTTGCCCTCGCCCGCCTTGCCGGCCTGGCCCTTGATGTAGCCGAGCATCCACGCGGGGCACGGCAGCGTGGCGAACGAGCCCGCGGCGAACGCCTGGTTCCAGGAGGGCGACCACTGGTCCAGCGAGCCGCTCAGCCCGGCCTCGGCCGCCTCGACGGAGAGGTCCCATGCCTCCTTGACCGTGGGGCTGGTCTCCCAGATGAGCTTGCCGGAGGTGTCGTAGTAGCGCTCCTCGGACTGCCCGGCGACGTTGGTGTAGATGCTGCGCACGCTGTCGATCCAGGCGCTCTTGCCGGGCGCGCTCTTCTTGTACTGCTTGCCGAGGTCGAGGTACCCCTGCCAGGTGGACCACCGCTGGGCGAGCACCTCGCGGTCGGTGGGCAGCCCGGCCTTCTTGAGGAGGTCGGTGCGGTAACACATGGCTCCGGGGCCGTTGTCGGTGCCCAGGCCGATCACCGCGCCGTCCTTGGTGGTGGCCGCGCCCCACTTGGCGGCGGTGAAGTTCTTCTTGAGCTTGCCCGCGCCGTACTGGTTGAGGTCCTCGAACTTGTCGCTCTGCAACTGCGCGACGGACGTGATGCGGCCGATCTCCACGCCCTGGACGTCGGCGAGACCTCCGCCGCCCGCCAGGCGCGTCTGGAGCGACTTCCAGTAGTTCTGCTCCTGCTCGGTGTCGGTCTGCTTGATGGTGATGTTCGGGTGGAGCTTCTCGTACTCCTTGTAGAGGCCGGCCTCCTCGAAGCCGAACGTCCCGAACAGGTCGATGCTCAGGGTGACTTTGCCGTCGCTCTGCTGACCGCCGGTCGAACCGGAGCCGCAGGCGGCCAGCAGGGTCGAGGCCAGCGCGACGGCGCCCAGCCGTATCAAGGTGCTTCTCGCGGCTCGTGCGATGTGCATGGGGAAGCCTCCTAGGACTTCGTGATGGAACGTTTTGGAAGCGCTCCCAGTCGACGGGTGGAGCCTGCCGCTCCTCGGGGTGTCCCGTCAAGACTCGAAACAGGGAGACTCTGTGGGGAGTCGAGAAACCGTAGTTTCTGACGGCAGCGGGCCCGCCTGCTTCAAGACATGAAGGAAGGGGGCGACTTGTGTGCCGTACGGCGCCGGAAGGTGACGGCACGCAGCCGTCAGGGGCAGGGGTGTATCAGCGCGTACGGCTGTTGCGGGCGGCCTCGCGCAGCCACACGGCGCTCTGCTTCAGCGTGCGGCGCTGGGTCTCGAAGTCGACGTGGACGACACCGAAACGCTTGTCGTAGCCGTACGCCCACTCGAAGTTGTCCAGCAGGGACCAGGCGAAGTAGCCCCGTACGTCGACGCCCTCCAGGCGGGCCCGGGCCACCGCGGCCAGGTGATCGGCGAAGTAGGCGGTGCGCGGGGAGTCCTGTATCCGGCCGTCCTCGTCGGTGCCGAAGGCACTGTCGTCGAAGGCGGCGCCGTTCTCCGTCACGTAAAGGGGCGGCGTCGGGTAGTCCCGGTCGATGCCGATGAGCAGATCGGTCATGCCCTGCGGGTAGATCTCCCACGGCATGGCGGTCAGCGGCAGCTCGGGCTGGGGCACCCGTCGGGGCTCCTCGTCCTCACCGCCCGGCGCGACCGTGTCGCTGAAGTAGTAGTTGATGCCGAGGAAGTCCAGCGGCTGGGCGATGACTTCGAGATCCCCGTCCCGCACCGGCAGGGGCGCGCCACGGCGTTCGAGATCCTCGCTCACGTCCTTGGGGTAGCGGCCGAGCAGGACCGGGTCGAGATACAGACGCCGGCCCATCCCGTCCGCCCGCCGCGCGGCGTCGAGGTGCTCGGGGGAGTCGCCGGCGGCGTACACCTGGGCCGGGTTGAACGTGATCCCGACCTCCGCCGGCCGCTCGACCGTCGCGCGGATCCGCTGCGTGGCCAGACCGTGCCCGAGCAGCAGATGGTGCACGGCCCGCACGGCGGCGGGGAAGTCCTTGCGGCCCGGGGCGTGGCAGCCGACGTGATAGCCGAGCATGGCCGAGCAGAAGGGTTCGTTGAGCGTGATCCAGTGGTGCACCCGGTCCCCGAGACGGCCGACGGCGATCTCGGCGAAGTCCGCCAGACGGTAGGCGGTGTCCCGGTGCGGCCAGCCGCCCGCGTCCTCCAACTCCTGGGGCAGATCCCAGTGGTAGAGCGTCGCCCAGGGAGCGATGCCGCGTTCGAGGAGTCCGTCGACGAGACGATCGTAGAAGTCCAGCCCCTTGGCGTTCGCGGGGCCCCGTCCACCGGGCTGGATGCGCGGCCAGGACAGGGAGAAGCGGTAGGCGTCCAGCCCGAGGCCGCTCAGGAGGTCGAGGTCCTCGGGCAGGCGGTGGTAGTGATCGCAGGCCACGTCACCGTGGTCGCCGTTGTCGACGGCCCCGGGCGTATGGCTGAACGTGTCCCAGATCGACGGGGTGCGCCCGTCCACCGCCGCCGCGCCCTCGATCTGGTAGGCGGACGTTGCCGCGCCCCAGAGGAAGTCTGCGGGGAGACCGGGGAAGTCGGGAAGGCCGGGGTCGGGCCGGGTGGGGCCCTGTTCTGTACTCATGGGGCTCTCCGTCGGTGAGAAGGATCGACCGGATGCACGGGGCCGACCGAACCGGCGGAGTCCACGTGCGGGGCGCTCTTGGGAGCGCTCCCAAGAAGATGGGTCGTGAACTGGGGGCTGTCAAGGGTTGGTGGGGTGGGAGAAGTTGGGTGGAACCCCGCGTGGGAGCGTGCGATGCGGGGATCGTGTGCGGCGCTGAGCTGCGGTTTTGAGCGGGGGTGCGGAGAGGCGCGGAAGGTCCTGGTGGCGGCCGCCTCTTGACATTCCTGCCGGGCGATCGGCTAGTTTTGGTAGCGCTTCCAGTCCAACCGGGGTCCCAGAACGACGTTCGTCCAGGACGCACCGGCGAACCGGTACGTCCTGGACGGTCGGACGAGAAGGAGGGCGGCGCTCAGGCGGTGCGCTTGACGACGACCGAGCCGGCCATCGAGTCGACCAGGTTCTGCTTCTCGCTGCCGAAGATCTTGAACAGGTTGATCCAGGCCACGATGGACAGCGTGATCGTGCTGAGGAAGCCCAGCACCATGCCGCCCAGCAGGAAGTTACGGACGAACATCTCGCCCCAGGTCAGCCGGGCGCCGGTGTCCTTCTTCACGATGCTCAGGCCCAGGAGCTTCTGGCCCGGGTTCGCCGAGTCGGTGGACCAGGTGACCATGGCCCAGGCCAGCCAGCCGATGCCCAGCGTGACGACCGCCAGCAGGAGGTTGAGCAGGTAGGCGCCGAAACGCGCGCCGGCGCCCACGCGCAGCTCCTTGGGCACCGCCTGAGTGACGTGGACGGGGTAACCCGGCACCTGGGCGGGGACGACAGAGGCGGCGGACACGGCCGGCACGGCGGGCACGGCCGGCACGACGGGTGCCGGTCCGAAGCCTGCCGCCTGCGTCGGGGCCGGCGCGGTGGTGACGGCGGCCGGGGTTTCCACTGTGGCTTCGGCGGAGGTCTTGTCCATGTTCATGGCGTTACTCCTCAAAAGGTGAAGGCAGTAAGAGGGAAAGGGAAGGCTCCGGTGACGGAGAGCGCGGTGAAGCGCGACTACCAGTCGTAGTAACCGGAGTCGAAGGTCACGGTGGGGGCGGCGCCAGAGAGATCGACCGTCGCCGAGAAGGACTGCGTGCAGGTGTCCTGCTGCTTCTCCTTGGTGTCGTCCCAGGTGTCGACGCTGACCCAACGCACCGCGAAGTCGAGGGAGCCGGTGACCATGACGGTTCCGTCCTCGGCCAGTTCGGTGTCGAGGACCGGCTCCGACCGCTGGGTCCAGACGACGTCCTCGGTCTCGTCGAGCGAGGAGTAGTAGGTGTCCGGGCTCAACGGGCAGTCCTCGGGTTCGAGGGTCGTGCTCCGCTCCGCGCACTGGGTCAGCTCGGTGAACACGGCTTCCTGCGCGGCCTGTTCGCCCTGGGCGGTGAGTGTCGCCTCCAGGGCGTCGGCGCTTGCGCTGTCGCCGGGCTCCACCGTGACCGATGCGCCGCCGTCGGCGGCGACATAGCCGGAGTCCGCGCCCTCGACGGTCACCGTGCCCGGAAAGACGGCGAGTTCGGCGCTGCCGTCGTGCAGGGGCACCGGGACACCGTTCACCTTGGCCTTGTCGAGCAGCGAGGACGCCGTCACTTCCACTCGCGCCAGGCCGTCGGACACCTTCCAGTTCCGCCACAGGCCGAGGTGCTTGTCCTCGTCGTCGGCGATCAGGAGCAGCGAGGTCTCGTACTCCTCCCCGTCCACCGAGTAGGTGACGGTGGCGGTGGCCAGCGTTCCGGACTCGTCCACGTCGTCGACGCTCACGTCGGTCAGCGGGGCGGCCTTGCGCTGGGCGCCCAGCGCGGCCTGCGTCAGCAGCGGTCCGGACTCCGGGTTGTCGAGCAGTGCGAGGGCGTCCTCGGCACGTCCGTCCGCGACGGCCCGCAGGTAGTCCTCGGCGGCGACCTTCGGGCCGTAGACCTGGGAATCCACGACCGACCAGGCAGCCGTAGCGCCACCGCCCAGCACGACGACGGCGATCAGGCCGATGCCGGTGAACCGTGCCCACTTCGCGTCGGTGGCCAGCGGCGGACAGGCGAGCGGCTCGGCCGGCGCACTCGTCAGCCGGGACGGCACCGGACGGCCCTTGCGCTGCGCCGCGTCGGCGAGCAGCGCGGCCCACTGCGGGTGCACGGGCAGGCCGGGCATGCGCAGGATCCACGCACCCGCGGCGGGGAAGGCGCTCAGCAGCGGCCGGGTCACGAACTGCGCCGCGACCAGCAGCAGTCCACCCCACACCAGCGCCACGAACAGCGCTCCGAAGACACTCAGGCCGAAGGACACGGAACCGTGCGCCGTGCCGCTGGCGCCGAAGGGGCCCACCCCGATGTCGACGCCTCCGTCGATCGAGGCGTGCAGACCGGACACGACGGCGAGCGGCACCCACAGCACGGCCATGGCGGCCGCGAACCTCCACAGGGTGCTCAGCATGCGCTCCCGGGGGTCGTGGGCCAGCGCGTGACGGATCGCGGCGACGATCACCACGAAGGCGACCAGGAGCAGCAGAAGGTAGGCGGCCGCGGGCATGTTGCCGGTGAACAGGCCCGCCTTCG
Organism: Streptomyces antibioticus; assembly: GCF_002019855.1. Taxonomy (NCBI): domain Bacteria; kingdom Bacillati; phylum Actinomycetota; class Actinomycetes; order Kitasatosporales; family Streptomycetaceae; genus Streptomyces; species Streptomyces antibioticus. Next base: position 8,154,792 of record NZ_CM007717.1, read on the forward strand.
CGTCCTCCAACTGGCTGGTGTCGTCGTTGCCGAGGAAGGACTCGACGCTCGCGCCGCCCTTCAGGGAGCTCCCGGCCGTGACGCCCAGGGCCACACCGGCCAGCCAGACGGCGGAGTTGACCAGGGTGAGCAGCGAAAGTCCCAGTGCGGCACCGGTGTTCAGATCGCCGGTGTCGCCGAAGACGGCGAAGCCCAGCGCCGTCAGGGCGGCGAGGCCGAGCAGAACCGCGGTCACCGTGCCCGCGGCGACCAGCGGGGACCGCCAGCCGTGCAGGCGTCCGGCGAACGCGTCCGGCAGCCCGCTCACGGCGCCGCGGCGGACGACGGCACGGGCGGCGAAGTCGGCGAGGAGGACGAAGACGACGGTGTACGGAAGGAGCGGCCACAGGCTGACGCCCAAGTCGACCGACACCGGCCCGAGTTCCTCGGTCCTCATGCCGAAGACGGCGGAGGAGTGGGTGGCCGGCACGAGCACGCTCATGGCGACGGCGTAGACGAGAGCAGCGGTGGCGGACCGGCCCGCGAGGCGCGCCCAGGTCTCCGCCGCCGCGCGCCGCTCGCCGCGCCGGGCGAACCACCACACGGCGAACAGGGCGGTGCACGTGAACAGCAGCATCTGAAGGGTGATGCCGAACTCCGCCTGACCGGCGACGGACCCCGACGTCAAGTCCCCGAACCCGCTGCCCGATGCGGAGTCCCCGGCCCCCTCGATCGTCAGACCGAGCGTGCCTCGAAGGGCCAGTCCGGCCAGCCACACCGTGGAGGTCAGCCAGTCGCCCACCGTGCCGGTGTGCTCCTCGGGGAGGAACTGGGCGGTGACGACGAGGACGACGAACAACAGAACGAGCTGGCTCCCCAGAGCCGAAAGCGCGCCGACGGCCGCGGCCTTGGCGGACTGTGCGTCCGGCCGGACACGGGTGAACAGGACGGACAGACGGCCCGGCGCCGGGGCGTTCCACATCTCGGGCGGCGCGGACGGCACGGGAGAGGCGGGCGGCACGGGAGAGGCGGGCGGTGCAGGCGGCATCGGCGGTGTCATCGGCGCCGCTGCCGGCTGCGCGGGCACGACCGGTGCCCCGCATCTGCCGCAGAACGCGTGACCTGCGGCCATGGGTTCAGCGCAGGACGGACAGGTGCTCATTTGCTTCCCTGATGACTAGTAGGCCCGACGGACCTACAGGTGGAGTCACGCGAACTCCCCGACCACCCGGACACATCACGGGCCGGGTGCCGGCTGGGGGAACCGACCTCGGCACGCGGTCTGCTGATGCGACCGCGCCATGAGCGCCCGAACCGGCAAGGAAGTTCTTCACAATGTGAAGATCCTGTGGTTGATGCGTGAAGCAAATAGATAGCAGCCCTAGGTGACTTATGCAATGTACAAGCGTCGCCGACATGGCTCTGACCGGCACAAACGAAGCGAAGACCCCGACGGAGTCGGTTCGGCGGCACGGTCGCACCTGGGCGGCAGTGTTCACAACCAACGGCTCTGTCAGAGGCGCCACGTACATTCCGCTCATGCCTGGACCGATGAGCGAAGACGCCAGACAACTGGTGAACGGCTTGCCGCCCGGGCGCCTCGTGGGGCCGTGTCGTGATCCGCACCCGGTGGTGTGGATGAGCGACGGACCCGTGGCGCACGCGGCCGACTGGTGGAAGCGCCTCTACGCACGCCGTCTTGAGAGCGGCCTGTACCCGATCCTGCTGGAGTACCCGGACGACTCGTTCGAGCCGGCGGGCGGCGGCCACGGCGCTGACATCGACGCCGCCTCGTACCTCCGGAGCCGGTGGACCGACGACTCATGGCCGTCGTTCCAGGAGTGGCCAGGTCTCGCGCGGCCTGCCGTGACGTCGACCGACGTGGACGCGTGCGCGGGTGAAGTGGCGTCCGCTGTCGCCCGCGACGGTCGAGCCCGGTGTCTCGCGCTCGTTCAGGTCTCGCGGGGCGCTGACGCGCCCGCCGCCGTGGGCTGGAGCGGGATGTCGAACCATATGACCGCGCGGGAGCTGTCGGCGGTGCTGCGCTCCTGGGAGGACCGGTTCGGTCTGCGTATCGTGGGCTTCGGGCACGGCAGCCTGTATGTCTCTGTCGCCGGTCGGCCGGCGGACGTCCAGCAGGCCCAAGTCCTCGCCGCGGAGCATTACCTGGCCTGTCCGGACGTCTTCTTCATGGATCCCGACCTGGACTGGTCCACGTATCACGAGGACCTCATGACGCGCGGGGACTGGTGGTTCTGGTGGGACTGACCAGCCGCGTCGAACTGGAAGTGCTTCCAATGTGATGGAGTCCGTTTCACCCAGTGCAGCCTGCTTGCCGCACCCATCACGCGGAGTCCGGGGAGCGGGCCAACTCCCCGCTTCGGGAAGATGACAGCGGGTCTTGGAACGGTCGACGAAGAGTTCAAAGATTGAAGAAGACGGAGCGCATCCGCGGTTCGAGGGGTGATCCACGGGACATCGCTTCAGTCTTCCGCCTCTTGGACGTTCACGATGTGAACGAGGACCGGGGCTGCCGGCGCACCGTCGCGCCCGCTTCAACTCCCGTTTCGACGGCAGTCGTTACATGCTTGACATCAGACATCGCCAGCACCATCATCAGGACACCGCTGGAAGCGCTCCCAAAAGTGCTGTCCCTCGCTACCCCTCGCCACCCCACGTCAGAGCGGTCCGAGCCGACGGGCCCGTGCGCCGCCCCTGCCGGCCGGACCCGCGTGCACCAGCCGGGGCCAGGTGAACCACACCCCCCGGCAGCAACGCCTCGTCCTCGTCACCCCCTTGTCAAGGAGAGCCCCCGCCCATGAGCCGCCCCCTCCCGATACGCCACCTCGCCACCATCGCGTGCGCAGCCGTCACCGCCCTCGGCCTCACCGGTCAGGCCATGGCGGCACCCTCCACCACGGACCGCGCCACCGACCGCCGCGCGCTGTCCCACGACACCCGCTTCTACGTCGATCCGGTCAGCAAGGCCGCCAAGCAGGCCGTCACCGATCTGCGCGAAGGCCGGCTCGCCGACGCGCTGAACATGGCCAAACTCGCCTCCTGGCCCGAATCGTTCTGGCTGACCGAAGGCACCCCCGACGAGGTCCGGCGTCGCGTCCAGGGCATCATGAAGGCCGCGAAGGCCGCCCACGCGGTCCCCGTCCTGGTCCTCTACAACGTGCCCGGCCGGGACTGCAGCTTCTACTCCAGCGGAGGCGCGGCCGACGCCGCCGCCTACGACGCATGGGTGCAGGGCGTCGCCCAGGGCATCGGCAACGGCAAAGCCCTCACCGTCGTGGAGCCGGACGGACTCGCCCTGCTCCCCAAGGACTGCGGCGCGAACGCCGACCCCACCGGCACGCAGACCACGGAGCGGATCGCGAGCGTCAGGTCGGCGGTCGAAACCCTCGCTCGGCGGCCCGCGACCTCGGTGTACATCGACGCCGGCAGCAGCAACTGGCAGCCGGTCGGAACCATCGCCCAGCGGCTGCTCGACGCCGGACTCGACAAGGCCCAGGGCTTCGCCCTCAACGTCTCCAACTACCAGCCCACCGACCAGTTGAACCGCTACGGCACCTGGGTCTCCAAGTGCGTCCGCCACGCCACGGCGGACGGCTCCGGCTCCACCGCGGACCGCACGGCCGAATGCGCCAACCAGTACTACTCGTCCGCCGCCCCCAACGACGGCCAACCCGGCAACGCGGTCTCCTTCGAGGACACCTCCACCTGGCGCTGGACCGACGCCTGGTACGACGAGAACGTCGGCACACCGCCCGCCGATGAACTCAGCCACTACGTCCTGGACACCAGCCGCAACGGCCTCGGCGCCTGGACCTCGCCGCCGGGCAAGTACACCGACCCCGAGCACTGGTGCAACGCCCCGGGACGCGGCGTCGGCCCCCGCCCCACCGCCGACACCGGGCAGCCACTGGCGGACGCCTACCTCTACGTGAAGATCATCGGCGAGTCCGACGGCACCTGCCACCGCGGCACGCCCGGACCCGGCGACCCCGAGTACGGCGGCGTCGAGGACCCGCCGGCCGGCGCGTGGTGGCCCGACTTCGCCCACACCCTGGCCCGCAACGCGAAGCCGAAGCTCACCTTCAACTGGTAGCAGAGGCGGCTGCCGGCAGATCCAGCCGGCGGCAGACCTACGGCGTACGAGCCGTAGCCCGACACGGCCCCAGGCCCAGGCCCGGACCCGGACCGCCGCGAGCGGCAGCGGTCCGGGCCTGAGGCCGTTCCGAGACGAGTTCCCCTGGTCACAGGCACGAACACCGGGCGTATGGGTTCCGTCAAGATCCCCCGCACTCCCGTAAGAGTGCCGTCAACGGGCGTCCCGAACCGGCCACGGCCGAGTTTTCATCTACTCGTCCGTTCCAACCGCCCCTGACTCCAGGAGTTCGCGATGGCCGATCCGGCCTTCGTCGTCACCGTGCTCGCGGGTTTCGCGCTGGTGGCCCTCATCGCCAAGGGGGTGACGAAGCCGTGACCGCCGAGAACGTCGTCGGCCTGGTCGTGGCCGTCGCCCTGCTGGGCTATCTCGTCCTCGCCCTGATCTTCCCGGAGAGGTTCTGAGAGACGCCATGGGCCCCATAACCGCCGGCGTGCTCCAGCTCGTCGCGCTGACGGGCGCGCTGGCGCTCGTCCACATCCCCCTCGGCAATCACATGGCCAGGGTCTACTCCTCCCGGCGCCACCTGCGCATCGAGAAGTGGATCTACCAGGGCATCGGTGCCGACCCCGACACCGAGATGACCTGGACCGCGTATCTGCGCGGAGTCCTCGCCTTCTCCGCCGTCGGCGTGCTCTTCCTCTACGGCCTCCAGCGCCTCCAGGGCGTTCTGCCCGGCTCGCTCGGCTTCGACGCGATCGATCCGGACCAGGCGTTCAACACGGCCGTGTCGTTCGTGACCAACACCAACTGGCAGTCGTACTACGGCGAGCAGGCCATGGGCCACGTCGTGCAGACCGCCGGGCTCGCCGTGCAGAACTTCGTCTCCGCGGCCGTCGGCATGGCCGTCGCCGTGGCGCTGGTGCGCGGCTTCGCACGGTCCCGTACCGGTGAGCTGGGGAACTTCTGGTCCGACCTGGTGCGCGGTGTCGTACGCGTGCTGCTGCCGCTGGCGTTCGTCGCCGCGGTCGTGCTGGTCGCCTGCGGGGTGATCCAGAACTTCTCCGGCATCCACGAGGTCGGCCAGTTCATGGGCGGCTCGCAGCAGTGGAACGGCGGGGCGGTCGCCTCCCAGGAGGCCATCAAGGAGCTGGGCACCAACGGCGGCGGGTACTTCAACGCCAACTCCGCGCACCCCTTCGAGAACCCCACCCCGTTCTCCAACCTCTTCGAGATCTTTCTGATCCTCGTCGTGCCGTTCTCGCTGCCCCGCGCCTTCGGTGTCATGGTCGGTTCGGTGCGGCAGGGCTACGCGATCCTCGCCGCGATGGGCACGATCTGGCTCGGCTTCGTCGCGCTGATGATGTGGACCGAGTTCGCCCACCACGGCCCGGCCTTCGACCTGGCCGGCGGGGCGATGGAGGGGAAGGAGGCCAGGTTCGGCATCGGCGGCTCGTCGATCTTCGCCGTGTCGACGACCCTCACCTCCACCGGCGCGGTGGACTCCTTCCACTCCTCCTTCACCGGCCTCGGCGGCGGCCTCACCCTGCTCGGCATGATGCTGGGCGAGATCGCGCCCGGCGGCGTGGGCTCCGGCCTCTACGGCATGCTGATCATGGCCGTCATCGCCGTGTTCATCGCCGGACTGATGGTCGGCCGCACCCCCGAGTACCTGGGCAAGAAGATCGGCACCCGCGAGATCAAACTGGCCGCCCTCTACATCCTCGTCACGCCGGCGCTCGCGCTGGTCCTCACGGCCTTCGCGATGGCCCTGCCGACCCCGCCGCACTCCATGACCAACAGCGGGGCGCACGGGTTCTCGGAGATCCTCTACGCCTATACGTCCGCCGCGAATAACAACGGCTCGGCCTTCGCCGGTCTGAACGCCGACACCCAGTGGTTCAACAGCACCCTGGGTCTGGCCATGCTGTTCGGCCGTTTCGTGCCGATGGTGTTCGTGCTGGCGCTCGCCGGCTCGCTGGCCCGGCAGACGCCCGTCCCGGCCACCGCGGGCACCCTGCGCACCGAGAAACCGCTGTTCACCGGGCTGCTGGTGGGCGCGATCCTCATCATCACCGGTCTCACGTACTTCCCCGCCCTCGCACTGGGCCCGCTCGCCGAGGGGCTGGCGTGACGACCACCCCCGCCGAAACCCATGAGAAGCCAGAGGACTCCATGTCCACACCCACCACCACCCTCGCGCCCGACCAGGACGCTTCGGCAGGCCGCCCCACACCCCCCGACGGCCGCCGTGTCGGCGCCGGCCTCTTCGACCCCAGGCAGTTGGTGCAGTCGCTGCCGGACGCGTTCCGCAAACTCGACCCACGGGTGATGATCAAGACTCCCGTGATGTTCGTGGTCCTCGTGGGCTCCGTCCTGACGACGGTCTTCTCCTTCAAGAACCCCGGCGACTGGTTCGGCTGGACCGTCAGCGCCTGGCTCTGGCTCACCGTGCTCTTCGCCAACCTCGCGGAGGCCGTCGCCGAGGGCCGCGGCAAGGCACAGGCCGAGACCCTGCGCCGGGCCAAGACCGGCACCGTGGCGCGCAAGGTCGACGGGACCGTGGTGCCCGGCACCGAGCTGAGGATCGGCGATCTGGTCGTCTGCGAGGCCGGTGACGTCATCCCCGGTGACGGCGATGTCGTCGAGGGCGTCGCCTCGGTCGACGAGTCGGCCATCACCGGCGAGTCGGCGCCCGTCATCCGCGAGTCCGGCGGCGACCGCTCTGCCGTCACCGGCGGCACGAAGGTCCTGTCCGACCGGATCGTCGTCAAGATCACGACCAGGCCCGGTGAGACCTTCATCGACCGGATGATCAGCCTGGTCGAGGGCGCGGCCCGGCAGAAGACACCGAACGAGATCGCGCTGAGCATCCTGCTCGCCTCGCTGACGATCGCCTTCCTGCTGGCGGTGGCGACCCTGCCGCCGTTCGCGGACCACGCCGGCGCCGAGTTGAGCGTCGTCGTGCTGGTCGCCCTGCTGGTCTGCCTGATCCCCACCACCATCGGCGCCCTGCTCTCCGCGATCGGCATCGCGGGCATGGACCGCCTGGTCCAGCGCAACGTCCTGGCCACGTCGGGCCGTGCGGTCGAGGCGGCCGGGGACGTCTCCACGCTGCTCCTCGACAAGACCGGCACCATCACGCTCGGCAACCGCCGGGCCGCCGCGTTCCTGCCGGTGCCCGGTACGACGGAGGCCGAGGTCGCCGACGCGGCCCAGCTCTCGTCGCTGGCCGACGAGACACCCGAGGGCCGTTCCGTCGTCGTCCTGGCGAAGGAGCGGTACGGGCTGCGCGAACGGCACCAGGGCGAGCTGGCCGGCGCCGAGTGGATCGAGTTCAGTGCCCGGACCCGGATGTCGGGAGTGGACGTCGACGGCCGCAAGGTCCGTAAGGGCGCGGCGAGTTCGGTGATCGCGTGGGTGGCCGAACGGCACGGGGAAGCTGCCCGGCACGCACGGGGCCCCGAAGCCTTCCAGGACGCAAGGGAGTTGACCGACCGCATCGCCGCCGAGGGCGGCACCCCGCTCCTCGTGGCCGTCGAAGACGCCGACGGCGCCCGCGTGTTGGGCGTCATCCACCTCAAGGACGTCGTCAAGGACGGTATGCGCGAGCGGTTCGGGGAACTGCGCCGCATGGGCATCAAGACCGTCATGATCACGGGCGACAACCCGCTGACCGCCAAGGCGATCGCCGAGGAGGCGGGCGTCGACGACTTCCTCGCCGAGGCCACGCCCGAGGACAAGATGGCCCTCATCAAGCGGGAACAGGCCGGCGGCAAGCTGGTCGCGATGACCGGTGACGGCACCAACGACGCCCCCGCGCTGGCCCAGGCGGATGTCGGCGTGGCGATGAACAGCGGCACGTCGGCTGCCAAGGAGGCCGGCAACATGGTCGACCTCGACTCCGATCCGACCAAGCTCATCGAGATCGTCGAGATCGGCAAGCAACTCCTCATCACCCGGGGTGCGTTGACCACGTTCTCCATCGCCAACGACGTGGCGAAGTACTTCGCGATCATCCCGGCGCTGTTCGCGGCGGTGTACCCGGGACTGGACCGGCTCAACATCATGGGCCTGTCCTCGCCGGACTCCGCGATCCTGTCGGCCGTGATCTTCAACGCGCTGATCATCGTCGCGCTGGTGCCGCTGGCCCTGAAGGGCGTGCGGTACCGGCCGGTGAGCGCGGACCGGATGCTCCGGCGCAACCTCGCCGTCTACGGCCTCGGCGGCCTGATCGCCCCCTTCGTCGGCATCAAACTCATCGACCTGCTCCTCTCCCTCGTCCCCGGAATCGGCTGATCGCCATGAACAACTCGGTATCGAACACCGCCCGGTTGCTCGGGGCGGGCCTGCGCGCCCTCCTCGTGCTGACCCTGGTGACCGGCGTCCTCTACCCGCTCGCCGTCACCGGCATCGCCCAGGGCCTGTTCGGCGACAAGGCGAACGGCTCGGAGATCACCTCCGGAGGCCGGGTCGTCGGCTCCGCCCTGATCGGCCAGGCGTACCACCTGCCGCTGAAGGAGGGGGAGGAGACCCCGGCCGCCGACCTGCGGTGGTTCCAGGGCCGTCCGCAGAACGGCCTCGGCACCAACAGCGTCAACACGCAGTACTCGATCATCCTGTCCGGTGCGACCAACCGGTCCGGCGACAACGCGGAGCTGATCCGCTGGGTGAAGGACGCCAAAGCCGCCGTCGTCCGGGACAACTCCGTGCCCGGCCACCCCGTGAAGCCGTCGGACGTCCCCGCCGACGCGGTCACCTCCTCCGGCTCGGGCCTCGACCCCGACATCTCACCGTCGTACGCCGAACTCCAGGTCCACCGGGTGGCCCAGCTCAACGGGCTGCCCGTCGCCGAGGTGCGGCGGCTCGTGGCGGAGCACACCGAGGGCCGTACGCTCGGCTTCATCGGTGAGCCGCGGGTGAACGTGCTGCGGCTCAACATCGCCCTGAGGGAACTCGTGGCGCGAAGCTGACGGCGTCCCGCTCGGGCCCGGCGTACGACAGGAGAGGCACACACCCATGACCCGGGTGCTCGTGGTGGAGGACAACCCGCAGCTCGTGCGGGCCCTGGTGATCAACTTGCAGGCGCGCCACTACGGCGTGGACGCCGCCCCCGACGGGGCCACGGCCCTGCGGCTGGCCGCCGCCCGCCAGCCCGACGTGGTCCTGCTGGACCTCGGCCTGCCCGACATGGACGGCGTCGAGGTCATCAGGGCCCTGCGCGGCTGGACCCGGGCGCCGATCCTGGTGCTGTCCGCCCGGCAGTCGTCCAGCGAGAAGGTGTCCGCGCTCGACGCCGGCGCGGACGACTACATCACCAAGCCGTTCAGCATGGACGAACTGCTCGCCCGGCTGCGCGCCGCCGTCCGGCGCACCGAGGACGTCCCGGTCGCCCCCGAGACCTCGCTGGTCGAGACCGACGGCTTCACCATCGACCTGCTGGCCAAGAAGGTCGTCCGGGGCGGACAGGACGTACGGCTCACCCCGACCGAGTGGCATCTGCTGGAGATCCTGGTCACCCATCCGGGACAGCTCGTCACGCAGAAGCACCTCCTCCAGGAGGTCTGGGGCATCTCGCAGCGCAACAAGAGCAACTACCTGCGCGTCTACATGGCCCAACTGCGCCGCAAACTGGAGAACGACCCCTCCCACCCCCGCTATCTGATCACCGAGCCGGGCATGGGTTACCGCTTCGAAGCGTGACCCTGCGACCTCTGGCCTTCTACGACCGGCCTGCGAAGCCCCACCCCCTATGCCCCACCGAGGAACGACATGGCACGCGGCAAGCTCCGGATCTACCTCGGCGCGGCACCGGGCGTCGGCAAGACCTACGCGATGCTCTCGGAGGCGCACCGCCGGGCCGAGCGCGGCACCGACTGCGTCGTCGCCTTCGTGGAACACCACGACCGGCCGCGCACCGAGGTGATGCTGCACGGCCTCGAACAGGTCCCGCGCCGTGAACTCGCCTACCGGGGCGCGCCCTTCACCGAGATGGACGTGGACGCCGTCCTGCGGCGCGCCCCCGCCGTCGCCCTCGTGGACGAGCTGGCCCACACCAACGTGCCCGGCTCGCGCAACGCCAAGCGCTGGCAGGACGTGGAGGAACTGCTCGCCGCGGGCATCGACGTCGTCTCCACCGTCAACATCCAGCACCTGGAGTCCCTCGGCGACGTGGTCGAGTCGATCACCGGGGTCCGGCAGCGCGAGACCGTCCCCGACGAGGTCGTACGGCGTGCCGACCAGATCGAGCTGGTCGACATGTCACCGGAGGCGCTGCGCCGCCGTATGGCGCACGGCAACGTCTACCGCCCGGACAAGGTCGACGCGGCCCTCTCCCACTACTTCCGCCCCGGCAACCTCACCGCGCTGCGCGAACTGGCGCTGCTGTGGGTGGCCGACCGGGTGGACGAATACCTGAACGAGTACCGCAGCGCGCACCGGGTGTCGGCGATCTGGGGCTCGCGCGAGCGGATCGTCGTCGGCCTGACCGGCGGCCCCGAAGGACGCACGCTCGTACGGCGCGCCGCGCGGCTCGCCGAGAAGGGCGCGGGCGGCGAGGTGCTCGCCGTCTACATCTCCCGCAGCGACGGCCTCACCGCCGCCTCGCCCAAGGAACTGGCCGTCCAGCGCACGCTGGTCGAGGACCTCGGCGGCACCTTCCACCACGTCGTCGGCGACGACATCCCCGCCGCCCTGCTCGACTTCGCGCGGGGCGTGAACGCCACACAGATCGTGCTCGGCGTCTCTCGCCGCCGGAGCTGGCAGTACGTCTTCGGCCCCGGCGTCGGCGCGACCGTGGCCCGCGACTCCGGACCCGACCTCGACGTCCACCTCATCACGCACGGCCAGGCGGGCAAGGGCCGCGGCCTGCCCGCGGCGCGCGGCGCCCGTCTCGGACGGTCCCGGGTCGTCGCCGGCTGGCTGGTCGGCGTCCTCGGCCCCCTCCTGTTCACCTGGCTGCTGACGAGCGTCGTCCCGGACGTCGGCCTCGCCAACGACATGCTGCTGTTCCTGACGCTGACGGTCGCGGCGGCCCTGCTGGGCGGGCTGCTCCCGGCGCTGGCGTCCGCGGTGGTGGGGTCGCTGCTGCTCAACTGGTTCTTCAGCCCGCCCGCCCACACGCTGACCATCGCCGACCCGCAGAACATCGTCGCCATCGCGGTCTTCGTCGGGGTCGCCGTGGCCGTCGCGTCGGTCGTGGACCTGGCCGCCCGGCGCACCGACCAGGCGGCGCGGGCGCGCGCCGAGTCGGAGATCCTCTCCTTCCTCGCCGGCCATGTCCTGCGCGGCGAGACCAGCCTCGACGCCCTGCTGGAACGGGTCCGCGAGACCTTCGGCATGGAGTCGGTGGCGCTGCTGGAGCGCGAGAGCGACGTGGCGCCCTGGACCCGCGCGGGCAGCGTCGGCCCCCGCCCCTGCGCCGTGCCCGACGAGGCGGACGTCGACGTCCCGGTCGGCGACCGGATGGCGCTGGCCCTGTCCGGCCGGGTGCTGCCGGCCGCGGACCGCCGGGTGCTGGCCGCCTTCGCCGCTCAGGCGGCGGTGGTCGTGGACCGCCGGCGCCTTCAGGAGGAAGCGGACCGTGCCGAGGAACTCGCCGAGGGCAACCGCATCCGCACCGCCCTGCTCGCCGCCGTCAGCCACGACCTGCGCACCCCGCTCGCCGGCATCAAGGCGGCGGTCACCTCCCTGCGCTCCGACGATGTCGAGTGGTCCGAGCAGGACCGGGCGGAACTCCTGGAGGCCATCGAGGACGGTGCCGACCGGCTCGACCACCTGGTGGGCAACCTGCTCGACATGTCCCGGCTCCAGACCGGCACGGTCACCCCGATCATCCGCGAGACCGACCTCGACGAGGTGATCCCGATGGCGCTGGGCGGCGTCCCCGAGGACAGCGTGGACCTGGACATCCCGGAGACCCTGCCCATGGTGGACGTCGACCGCGGCCTCCTGGAGCGCTCGGTCGCCAACGTCGTGGAGAACGCCGTGAAGTACAGCCCACCGGGGCAGCGCGTCCTGGTCTCCGCGAGCGCCGTCGCCGACCGTGTGGAGGTCCGCGTCGTGGACCGCGGCCCCGGTGTCCCCGACGAGGCCAAGCCCCGCATCTTCGAACCCTTCCAACGCCACGGCGACGCCCCCCGCGGCAACGGCGTCGGCCTCGGCCTGGCGGTCGCCCTCGGCTTCGCGGAGGCGATCGGCGGCAGCCTGCATGCGGAGGACACGCCGGGTGGAGGGTTGACGATGGTGCTGGCGGTGCGGAGGGCGGCGGGGCGGGAGGGGGCTGTTCGCTAGGGGGCTGTTCGGTAGGGGGAGGGCGGTCGCTGTCAGTCCTCGCCGCCGTCTTCGTTCTCGTTCTCGTCCTCGTCGTCGCCCTCGAAGAAGTCGCCCACCTCGTCGATGACTTCGGCCGCGACCATGCCGCCGACGACCCCGACGGCGAGCCCGGCCGCGCCGGCCGCGACGGCGGTGCCGATGCCGGGGCCGGAGCGGTGGCCGTGATCGTCGTGGTGGGAGTGGCTGCTGTGACGACCGTCGTAGTGCTCGACCAACTGACGGATCCAGCGGTCGACTTCGGTGTGCCAGTCGACCTGCTCGACACCCTGGTGGCCGACGGCGAAACGGCTCACGGCGTCGTGCCCGCCGCGCTTGTCGGCCTCCAGGACCACCTCCACGCCTCCCGGACCCGCGAGGAAGGTCACCTCGATCTCGTTGACCTGGTGGGCGTATTGAGGCGCCGGGGTCAGCTCGATCTCCTGATAGAAGGGAAGTTGCTGCCCGGTACCGCCGATGCGCCCCAGTTCCAGGTCCGCGGACCTGAAGCCGAAGCCGAGCCGGCCGAGCGCCTCAAGTACCGCCTCCTGGACGGGCAGTGGCCGCACGGCGAGCCGGTCGAGGTCACCCTTGTCCTTGGCACCCGCGATCGCCAGCTCGGTGCGCACACCGAGTACGACGCCCAGGGCTTGCCCATGCAGCTCGGTGATCGGAGTCTCCCAGGGCACCGTCACGCTGAACGGCACGCTGTGCAGTTCACCGGCGTCGAGACGGAAGCCGCCCCCGACGGTGAACCGTTCGAAGACGACCGCGCGCTCGGACTCCCCACCGTCGTGCTCGGCCTCGACACGGGCCACCAGCTCCAGGGTGATGTGCTCGACCGTGAAGTCGCTGTCACCGCCCTTGAGTTGAACCTGCCCGCCGAGTTGCCCGCCGGGCATGACCGCGCCCGGGTCGAGGACCGTGTCCACGGTGGGCCCACCCACACCGAGCGAGCCGAGCAGCCGCTTGAACACCATCGTGGCGTTCACTCCTTCATGTGTACGTACGGTTCTTCGCCGGACGACACCGGGAACCATCCGGGCCGCCCACTCACTTCATCTACAAGCGTGTAGAAGCATAGGCGGCGGGTGCCCCACTTGGCCGACATCCCGACAGAACGACTGAAAACCACCCATGAGGACGACGCGTGCGGCTCTCCCGGCGATGAGGTGCGACCACATCACCGGCCTGCGCGACCTCGCCCGGCAGGCCCTCGACCGTGTCATGACCGAGCCGTCGGAGCTGCTGGAGCTGTGGTCCGAATCAGACGGCGTCCCCTGGCGTGCGGTCATCCGCCGCCTTCCCGACGGTGTCAGCTCGATGCACGAGCTTCCCGCTGACTGCACTTCGGCCCCGCTGGGCAGGCAATCCGATGTGCTCGTGACCGTCAAACAGGCCGTTCCCGAAGTCGACCTCTCGGACCCCACGTGGGGCGAACTGTCCGGCCTCACGTGGTCCATCGAGCTCAACATCGGCTCAGAAGACCCGGTGGACTCGATCATGCTTCACATTCGGGGCTCCGGCGACGACGCGCTGAGGCCCGTCTTCCGTCTGGGTGAGGCTCTGCGGTGCAAGGTTCTCGACCTCGCGGAAGGCGATCTGATTGCTCCTGGGCAAGCGTTGGGCTGGTGCGCCTTCCAACCGTTCCGTGACCGTGTGGTCTGATCCCGCCCTGGTAGGTAGACTGGTCTACCTAATTAGTGGGAAGGGTGTCATGACCGAGATCGACGCTGCCGCACCGCCGCCCCGCCGACGGCGTGGAGCCGCGCGGGAGAAGCTGCTCGCTGCCGCCGCGCGGCGCTTCTATGCGGACGGCGTGTCGGCCACCGGGATCGACGCGATCACCGCCGAGGCGGGCGTGGCGAAGATGAGCCTGTACAACAACTTCTCCTCCAAGTCCGACCTGGTCATGGCGTACCTGGACGCGCGGCACGAGGAGTGGCTGGACCTGTACCGGCGGCGATGGTCGGCCGTGGCCCCGGATCCGCGCCGCGGCGTACTCGCCGTGTTCGACGCCTACGCCGACCACGCCAACTTCGCCTACGAGCACGGGTTCCGGGGCTGTGGCCTGCTGAACGCCGCCGCCGAACTCCCCGCGGGCGACGAGGGCCGGGCCGTGGTGCGCCGCCACAAGGAGGAGGTCGAGGACCTGCTCGCCGGACACCTCGAAGAGCTTCTGCCCGACCACCGGGAGCGGGCGCGCGCTACGGCGGAGCACCTGTCGTTCCTGCTGGAAGGGGCGATGGCCCGCGCGGGCCTGGAGGGCGTGGACACCCGTCTGGAACACGCTCGCTCGATGGCCGCCGATCTCCTGGACCGACTGTGAAGCACCGCACCGGACACCCGACCGGCTCGCTGTGCGTCCTCCTGGCGTCGGTGCTGTGGGGCACCACGGGCACCGCCGCGACATTCGCCCCGGACGTGGGCCCACTCGCCATCGGCGCGGTCGCCATGGGCCTCGGCGGACTGCTCCAAGCCCTCGTCGCCGCACCGCGCATCCGCCGCGAGTCGGCCGGCCTGCGCGCACGGCGCGGTGCCGTGCTGCTCGGGGCACTCGCTGTGGCGATCTACCCGCTGGCCTTCTACAGCTCCATGCACCTCGCCGGCGTCGCCACCGGAACCGTCGTGTCGATCGGCTCGGCCCCCCTCGCCTCGGCCCTCGTCGAGCGTACCGTCGACGGACGCCGTCTCACGCGCCGTTGGACGACCGGCGCCGCGCTCGGCCTGGCCGGCACGGTGCTGCTGTGCGCGGCCGAAGCGGCCCACGCGTCCACCGGTGCCGGTGCCGGGGCGGGTTCCGCGGGGGCGACGGTGCTCGGCGTCGGTCTCGGCCTGGTCGCCGGATTCACCTACGCCCTCTACTCCTGGGCAGCCCATCGCCTGATCAGCCACGGCGTCGGATCGTCCGCCGCCATGGGCGCCGTATTCGGAATCGGCGGCCTGCTCCTGATGCCGGTGCTCCTGGCCACCGGCGCGCCACTCCTCGACTCCTGGTCCAACGCGGCCGTCGGCACCTACATGGCCCTCGTCCCGATGTTCCTCGGCTACGTCCTGTTCGGCTGGGGCCTCGCCCACGTACCGGCGAGCACCGCGACCACCCTCTCCCTGCTCGAACCGGCCGTCGCCGCCGTACTGGCCGTCGTCGTGGTCGGCGAACGGCTGCCCCTGCCCGGATGGCTCGGCGTCGCCCTGGTCGTCGGCTGCCTCGCCGTACTCACCACACCGGCCGGGGCGCGGCGCCGTTCCCGGACGACGTCTGCCGTGGTCGCTGCCGAACACGTCTGAGTGTCGCGAGCGCGCGCAGGGGTACCGGGGAAGCCGATCCCGCTCACGGAGGTTGGAATGGCACTGCGTTTCCTGCCCAGGACGGCTTGGCGTGACTGGCGGCGGCCCCGCAACCTGCGCGTCCCGCTCCACTCGACGGACGTGGCCGACGCGGACCGACGCTTCCTGCTGCTCGGCCTGCTCCCGCTGTGGGTCGCGCCCGGGCTCGCCGACTGGTGGATGCACCGCCGCACCGACATCGAACACACCAGCGGCACCAAGGAGTCCGCGGTGCACGCGCTGATGATGACCGAGGCCGGCGTCCCGGTGCTGCTGGGCCTGCTCGCCCGCGTCAATCCCTTCGTGCTCACCGTGATGGGCGGCGCGGCCGTCGCGCACGGAGCCACGGCCGTCTGGGACGTCACGCTGGCCACCGGCGAACGCGAGATCCGGCCGATCGAACAGCACATCCACAGCTTCCTCGAAGTGCTCCCGCTCACGGCCCTGGCGTTCACGGCCTGCCTCCACGCCGACCAGGTCCGCGCCACCCTCCGCGGCGGCCCCGGCCCCCAGGACTGGCGCCTCCTCCCCAAGGAACGACCGCTGCCCGGCCCCTACCTGGCGGCCCTCGCGGCAATCGTGACGGCGGGCGTCGCCCTCCCGTACGCGGAGGAGCTACGACGCTGTCTGCGGGCGCGGGGGTAGGGGCGCCGTCGCGAAGAGGTTCAGTCCTCGCCCCTGATGACGTTCGAGTGAGCTGGAGCCTGGGGCGCCGCGCACTTCTCGTCGGGCTCGACCGCGGACAGACACGTGCGTATACCTCGACCGGCGCGCACCTCTCGGGCCTCCGCCCAGCCGGTCCTGGCCACGATCAAGGGCTTCTTCCGGGCGGCATGCGTGATCACGGCACTTCACTTCTTCCTGCGTCTCTGCGTCGAGCGTCTCGACCTGCGGTGTGAAGCGCCCCGAGTTCCCCTGTGGGCCCACACGAAACCGTTCCTGTTCTGCTGTACACCGGGCCACAGACCTCAGCCCGAGCGGGTCAGTTCAGCAAGGTGACCGAGTAGTCGAGCGTGGTGCCGGTGACGGTGTACGTCGCCGTCTGGCCGTTGTCGCAGTACGAGACATAGGAGTTGCCGTAGTTGGATGTCCCGCCCGTGGCCCGCACGAAGGGGCGGACTTCGGTCCCCTCGGGGAACGACGTGGTGTTCAGATCGATCGTTCGGGTCTGATTGATCGGGTAGGCGTCGGTCGACGCGGACTGCTCACCGGTGCGCGTGCTCGCCGACCACGAGAGCACGAAGCCCGCGTTGTTGACCACGGCCAACTTCTGCACGCAGGGCTCGGCCTGCGCAGACGCGGCCTCGGCCTGCGCGGCGGGCACGACGCCGAGCGCCAGGACGCCGACCGCGGGGAGCGCTGCGCGGTACAAGACTCGGAACATGTGGTCCTCTTCCTCAAGCGACTAAAGCGACTAAGGCGACGAACGCGCCGACGGCCGTTCCGTCGGCGACGCACCCGCGAGTACCCGGCTGACCCCTCGGCACCGCCCGCCCCAGCCGCCGACGTCCACAACAGGCCATGACCGTGCCCGGCCGCGAGGCCACGTCGTAGCAGGTGGACAGAGCCCGCGTTCGCCGGCCGCATGGCGAGATCCGCGAGGACCAGCATCGGCACCCGGTCGATCATCTCTGCGAGCAGCCCGCACAGTTGGCTGAACGGCACAGGTGCCCGGGCCACAAGCCGTGGCCACGCGGTCGATCCCGCCGTTGCAGCCGGCGCTGACGTTGACGGCATGAGCCGGCCGGAAGCCGAGGACGGTCTCCACCTCGGGCTCGTCCGCGTGCTCGGCCTCGAAGGTGTTCTCGTCGCCGACACCCGGTCCCATCAGGTAGACCAGGAAGGGCCGACGCCAGTCCTCGCGCTGCGGATGGAAACCCACGAGGGCGTTGAGGGCCTCGTCCGAAGGGGCGTTGCCGCTGAGGACGAGCGGGAACGGCTTGCGCCGGTCCTCCTCCCGCCGGTCCTCGACGCCCAGTCGTTCCGCGGGCACATTGACGTCGTAGAACCCGGGCCGCTCTCGTCGCAGCCCGCTTCCGGCTGCCCGGCGCCCGTACGGAGGACGACTCCGTCCTCACCTCCTGAAGCCGGTGGACCGGCCGTATCGGCCTCCGCTTGCCCGGGCGCAGTCACCGGTCAGGGTGCAATCCGCCCCCGCCGCGCGCGTTCGACCGGGTCGGCGAGCGCCCGCCGCCTAGCGTGAGCCGGGAACGATCCGGGCGGACCGCCGTCGGGATCCGGACCCTACGGAGGTAGCTGACAATGACCGCCGCACTCTCTGAGCTGACCGGTGACTACGTCCTCGACCCGACCCACACCCGGATCGGGTTCGTCGCCCGCCACGCCATGGTCACCAAGGTGCGCGGCGCCTTCCACGAGTTCGAGGGCACCGCGCACCTGGACGGCGCCGACCCGGCCAAGTCCACCGCCGAGGTGGTCATCAAGGCCAAGAGCATCGACACCGGCGTCGAACAGCGCGACCAGCACCTGCGCACCAACGACTTCCTGGACGCGCCCAACTTCCCCGACATCACGTTCCGCACCACCGGGGTCGTGAAGAAGTCCGACGCGGAGTACCAGGTCACGGGCGACCTCACCGTCAAGGACACCACCAAGCCGGTCACCATCGACTTCGAGTACACCGGCAACGCCGTCGACCCCTACGGCAACCAGCGCGTCGGTCTCGAAGGCTCGGTGACCATCTCCCGCAAGGAGTTCGGCGTCTCCTGGAACGCGGCCCTGGAAGGCGGCGGCGTCCTGGTCGGCGACAAGGTCGTCCTGGAGTTCGACATCTCCGCGATCAAGCAGGCCTGACGACGACGCCGCCGACGTCGTACCGCTGGACCGGCCGGGCGATCTGCCGCGGCATCACGGGCCGGGACGAACGGTCGCCCCGGCCCGCGGAGAGAGGGTGGTTCGTTCATGACCACCGCTGCGCACGACGTCCATCGCGGTGCCGGGGGTCGACTCGGCTCAGGGAAGGGGCGTCCCGCCGGTGGCGTTGACGATCTCCCCGGTGATGTAACCGGCCTGGGGCGAGGCGAGGAAGACGTAGGCAGGTGCCATCTCCGCAGGCTGGGCCGGCCGCCCCAGGGGGGACTGCTCCCCGAACGTCGTGGTGTCCGGCATGGTGGCGGGGATCAGCGGTGTCCAGACCGGGCCGGGTGCCACGGCGTTCACGCGGATGCCGCGCTCGGCGACCATCTGGGCGAGGCCGTGGGTGAAGGAGATGATCGCCGACTTCGTCATGGCGTAGTCCAGGAGGTGGGGGCTGGGCTGGTAGCCCTGGACGGAGGTCGTGTTGATGACCGATCCACCGCGCGGCATATGGGCGAGGGCCCTGCGGGTGAGCCAGAACATCCCGTAGAGGTTGGTCTTCACCACCCGGTCGAACTGCTCCGTGGTGATCGCCTCGATCCCGTCGGGCTGGGACATCTGGTAGGCGGCGTTGTTGACGAGGATGTCCACGCGCCCCAGCTCGCTCACCGCCCGGTCGATGAGACCGTCGCACCGGGCCTCGTCCCGGATGTCGCACTCCACGGCCACGGCGGTACGCCCTGCCGCACGGATCAGTCGCGCGGTCTCCTCCGCCTCCTTCGCTTCCTCGGCCAGATGGGTGAAGACAACGTCGGCGCCCTCCCGTGCGAAGGCCAGGCACACGGCCCTGCCGATCCCGGAGTCACCACCGGTGACCACGGCCGCCCGGTCCAGGAGCGTCTCGTGGCCCTGGTAGGAATCCTCCCCGTGATCCGGCCGCGGCTCCATCTCCTCGGTCCGGCCGGGATGCTCCTGCCCCTGGTCGGGAAGCGGGGTTCCGGGGTGGCGTGTGACGGGGTCGGGAACGCGGTCCGTGTCCTGGGTGGGCATGGCACTCCTCCTTACGGCGGTCAGCCCGCGGCGGGGAACGGCGCCGCCTTGAGCGAACGGGCGAGGTGGACGGTGTTCGCGGCGAGGGCGGCCGTGGTGGCGGCCGTCTCCTGGGGCGTCTCGTCCAGGTCCTGGTAGTCGATGCCCCGCATCGCCTCCCCGACCCAGTAGGTGACCGCGTTCGGCGCGAGCGAGAAGCCGACGTCGTTCAAGCCCTGGAACAGGTCGGCGCTGACCTTGTGGGCTGGGGGCCGGGTACCCGAACGCCACTTCTATGCACTACCCGATGGGTCAGGATTGCGGCATGGCGACGTGGTTCCGTACCTACTACGAGGACGAAGATCTGTGGCTGTACTCGCCGAAGGCCGCACATGGCCCATGGCCGACGGGCAGGACCAGTCGCAGGTCACCGAGATCCCCGCGGAGGAGTTCGAGCGGCTGTGGACTGAAGCACGGCTGGCTCTGACCTGACAGGCCGGGACAGTGTGCGGCCCGAATACCTTCCAACGCGAGGCAGTTGGTTGCGGCCCGCCCTGGCCGGCGCCGGCGTCCAGCCGACCGCCCGTGCGTGGGCGGTCACGGACGCGCGCATCCTCGGGACGTCCGTGATCGGGCGGCCGATCACGGTGGAGACGTCGGGCCTGCAGGGCGCCCGGGGCACGATGTACCGGGGCAGGGTCGTGTGGGGCGGGACGCTCACGCGCCACGTCCTGGAGAAGGCGTCGCTGTGTTTCCCGTGAAGGCCGGCGGGGCGCAGGCCACGGATCCGCCTGATGCCTGAGATCGTCCGCGCTCCCGCCGGCCCGCTCAGCAGACCGTGGAGCGATCAGGCACCCGAGCCCGACCGTCGCGTGCGGATCACGAGCACCGCTCCCGCCGCGACCGCCAGTGCGGCCGCACCCCCGAGGGCCGCGGTCCGCGTCGTGGTGCCGGTCTTCGCCAGGCTCGGGCGGTTGTCGTGGGCGGCCTGGAGGATCAGGTGGGTGACGGCGTCGGGGTTGGTCTCCAGGACCGCGTGCGGGGCGTCGACCTCGACCGTGGTGGAGCCGGCGCGCTTGGCCATGTAGCGCAGGTTCTCCGTGCCGATCGTGCGGTCGTCCGTGGCCACGAGGTACCAGGACGGGATCGTCTTCCACGCGGCGGCCTTGGAGGGCTCGGCGCCCGCCACCGGGGTGACCGGGCGCTGGGAGGCGGCCAGGACGGCGGCCTTGGCCTTGTCGAGCCGGTCGCTCAGGAACACGTCGCTGAACTTGTCGGGCTTGATGTAGAGGTCGACGTCGGTGGGCCCGGAGCCGAGCGGAACCGCGTCGAGGGCTGTGGGCAGCGGCGCGTCGGGGTCGTCCGAGAGGTGGCTTCCCGGGAACTTCGCGGCCAGCTTGAGCGTGTCCTCGCCCTTGTCCGGCACGAAGGCCGCGATGTAGACGAGGGACTTGACGTTCGGGTTCCCGGCGGCGGCGTTGGTGATGACCGCGCCGCCGTAGGAGTGGCCGACGAGGACGATCGGGCCCTTGATCGTCTTCAGGCGGGCGGCGATGTAGGCGGCGTCGCCGGAGAGGCTCCGCAGCGGGTTGGCCGTGGCGACCACGGGATACCCCTGCGCCCGCAGGCTCTCGCTGACCTCGTTCCAGCCGGAGGCGTCCGCCCACGCTCCGTGCACGAGGACGACCGTCGGCTTGCCGCTGTCCTGGGACTCGGCACTGCCGCCACCGCGCTCGGACGCCACGGCTGTGCCGGCCGTGGCGACCGCGAGGACTGCCGCAGGCAGGAGCGCCGCAGGCGCGAGGATCCGGTGGGTGAGGGGGGAGCGTATGAGCTTCATGGTCACTCTTTCGGCGTCGGGAATGCTGCTGACGACGCTGCGGCTCCCCGCGCACGACAGCAATTCACCGAAGACCACCTGGGTGAAGATCGTCAGACGTAGAGTGACGGTCATGGTGGGGGAAATGGGGCGCCTGGTGGGCGGGCGGTACCGGTTGGCGGCGCTGATCGGCCAGGGCGGTATGGGCCGGGTGTGGCGCGGTGTCGACGAGACGCTGAACCGGCAGGTCGCGGTCAAGGAGGTCCTGCTGCCCGACGGGCTGCCGCCCGGGGACCGCGCGCAGCTCGTCCGGCGCACGCTGCGCGAGGCCGAGGTCGCCGCGAAACTCGGGCATCCCGGCATCATCACGGTCCACGACGTGGTGAGGGACGCGGACGTGCCCTGGATTGTCATGGAGTACGTTTCCGGTCCGTCCCTGGCCGGGCTCGTCGCGCAGGACGGCCGGCTGCCGTGGAAGCGCGTCGCCGCGATCGGGGCGCAGATGGCCGACGCGCTCGCGCACGCCCATGGCGCGGGCGTGGTGCACCGCGACCTCAAGCCCGACAACGTCCTCGTCCAGGACCGGCGCACGATCATCACCGACTTCGGTATCGCCCGCGTCCTGGACGGATCCGCCGGAACCAGACTGACGCGTACGGGGGCCGTGGTCGGCACGCCCCAGTACATGCCGCCCGAGCAGATCGAGGGCGGGGAGGCGGCCGCGTCCGGCGACCTGTGGTCCCTGGGCGCCACCCTCTACGCCGCCGTCGAGGGAAACGTGCCCTTCGACGCCCCGAGCCTGATGCCGTTGTTCCACGCGATCCTCACCAAGCCGCTGCCGGCGCCCCGGCACGCGGGAGAACTCGGCCCGGTCCTGGAGGAGTTGCTGGCCAAGGACCCCGGCAAGCGGCCCACCGCGGCGGCACTCGCCGTACGGCTGACCGCCCTGCACCACCCGCCCACACAACGCGGTCAGCAGCCACCCGCCCCGCCCCGGCAGATCCATCACCTGTCCACCGTCACCGCCCCCGCCCAGCCGCCGAACGCGGTCCACCCCCCGACCCGTCCCGCGACATCGGCACGACGACGACCCTCGACGGCCGCCACTCCCACCCCCGCCGTGCCGAGCGGACCGCGCCGACGGACCCTCCTCTTCGCCGGCGCCACCGTCGCCATCGGGGCGACCGGCGGGTGGTGGGCCTGGACGTCCGACACGAAGGACGACGCGATCCGGGCCGACACCAGCCTCCCCGGCCACACCAAGGGCGTGTACGCGCTGGCCTACAGCCCGAACGGCAAGAGCCTCGCCTCCGCGAGCGAGGACAACACCGTCCGCCTGTGGAACGTGACCGCCCCGGACGGCGACGTCGAACCGGCCAAGCTCACCGGCCTGTTCTGGGCGCTCGCGTTCAGCCCGGACGGCCGGACACTCGCGGGCGGAGGCGCCGACGGGACCATTCATCTGTGGAACGCGGCCGACAGAAGCCTGGTCGGCACACTCGAGGGGCACAAGCAGCAGGTGTCGTCGCTCGCCTTCAGCCCGGACGGCAGGACGCTCGCCAGCGGGGGCCTCGACGCCTCGATCCGCCTGTGGAGCCCGGCCGACCGAAAGCTCCTCGAGCGGCTCGACGGGCATGACTCCAACGTCGCGGCGGTGGCGTTCAGTCCGGACGGCAGGACGCTCGCCAGCGGCAGTTGGGACAACTCGGTGCGCCTGTGGAGCGTGGCCGGCCGGAAGACCGTCGCCAGGTTCAGCCACGCCAACTACGTCAGCTCGGTGGCGTTCGGTCCGGACGGCGGGACCCTCGCCAGCGGTTGCTGGGACAACTCCGTGAGCCTCTGGAGCGTGACCGGCCGCGAGAAGGCCGCCACTCTCGACGGGCACACCAGCGTCGTCCGGGCCGTGGCGTTCAGCCCGGACGGCAAGGCACTGGCCAGCGCCGCCGAGGACGAGACCGTACGCCTGTGGAATCCGAACGACGGCACCGAGATCGCCGTCCTTTCCGAGCACGCCGGTGCCCTGTGCGCGGTCGCGTTCAGCCCGGACGGCCGTCGGGTGGCCAGCGCCGACGACTCCGTACGCCTGTGGGATCTGGACCGGCAACTGCCCGCGTCGTGACCTTCGGCCTCAGGCCCGGCGACACGGCGGGGCGAGCGGTGTGGGCGGGGCGGCTCAGAACCGTTTCACCCCTGTGAGAGGTCCGCGCGCAGGTACGCCGCCGTATGGGAGTCCGTGGTCTTCAGGAGGTCCGCCGGGGTTCCCTCGAACAGGACGTGGCCGCCGCCGCTGCCTCCCTCGGGGCCGAGGTCGATGATCCAGTCGGCGCTTCGGACGACATCGAGGTTGTGCTCGATGACGATGACGGTGTTGCCCTGGTCGACGAGGCGTTCGACGATGCCGAGGAGGCGCTGGACGTCCGACATGTGCAGGCCGGTCGTCGGCTCGTCCATGACGTAGACACTGCCGACCCGGTGCAGATCGGCGGCGAGCTTGAGGCGCTGACACTCGCCGCCGGACAGGGTGCTGAGCGGCTGGCCGAGGCGCAGGTAGTCCAGGCCCACGTCGTTCAGGGCGTGCAGGACCGGGCGGAGCTTGGGCTCGGTGAAGAAGTCCGCCGCCTCCGCCGCCGTCATCTCCAGTACGTCGCTGATCGATCGACCGCGCAGACGGTGGCCGAGGACGTCCTCGGAGAAGCGGCGGCCCCGGCAGACCTCGCACACGGACTTCAGCGTCTCCAGGAACGCCAGGTCGGTGTAGAGCACGCCGAGGCCCTGGCAATTCGCGCAGGCGCCTTTGGAGTTGGCGCTGAACAGGGAGGCGCTGACGCCGTTGGCCTTGGCGAACAGCTTGCGGATCGGGTCCGAAAGGCCGGTGTACGTCGCCGTGTTGGACCGCCGTCCCGCCGTCACCGCCGACTGGTCGATCACGACGGCGTCGGGGTGCTGCCTGAGGAACGCGTCGTTGACGAGGGAACTCTTGCCGGACCCGGCGACACCGGTGACCACGGTCAGGACGCCGGTGGGGAAGCCGACCGTGACGTCCTTGAGGTTGTGGCTCGTGGCGTGGGTGACGGTGAGCGTGCCGGTGGGGCGGCGAGGCGCGGTCTTCAGGGGCAGCCGGCGCTTCAGGTGACGCCCGGTGAGGGTGTCGGCCTCGGTGAGACCGGCGAAGGTGCCCTCGAAGACGACCGTGCCGCCGAGCGTCCCGGCCCTGGGGCCCATGTCGACCACATGGTCCGCGATGGCCATGACGTCGGGATCGTGCTCGACCACGAGGACGGTGTTGCCCTTGTCCCGCAGGGCGAGCAGGAGTTCCTTGAGCCGGTGCACGTCCCGGGGGTGCAGGCCGACACTCGGCTCGTCGAAGACGTACAGCATCTCGGTGAGGCTGCTGGACAGATGGCGGACCGTCTTGATCCGCTGCGACTCGCCGCCCGAGAGGGTGCGGGTCTCCCGGTTCAGGCTCAGATAGCCGAGACCGATCTCCAGCAGGTGCCGCAGCCGGGCGACCAGGTCGTCCAGGACGGGTTTGACGTGGGGCAGGTCCAGCCCAGACAGGACCTCCGTCAGGCGCTCGGCCTCCATGGCGGTGAGGTCCGCGATGTGATGGCCGCCGATCCGGGTGGAGAGCGCGGCGGGCGCCAGCCGGGTGCCGCCGCAGTCGGGGCAGGGAGCCGAGTGCACGAACCGCCGGAGCGCCTGGCGGTTGCGCTCGGACATGTCCTCCTTCTTGATGTAG
Organism: Streptomyces antibioticus; assembly: GCF_002019855.1. Taxonomy (NCBI): domain Bacteria; kingdom Bacillati; phylum Actinomycetota; class Actinomycetes; order Kitasatosporales; family Streptomycetaceae; genus Streptomyces; species Streptomyces antibioticus. The sequence goes on from NZ_CM007717.1 coordinate 8,179,926, forward strand.
AGCCGGGTGAACTTGTCCACCAGGCCCTCGTACTTGACGTTCAGCGTGTTGCCCTGCCAGTCCAGGCGGAGCTTGTGCGGCAGTTCGCCGTGCAGCAGCGCCTGCCACTCCCGCTCGGTGAAGTCGGACAGCGGCTTGTCGTTGTCGAAGAGGCCCGACTCCATGTAACTCAGCCAGTACCAGGTGTCGTTGGAGAAGTCGGGGTGGAGCAGCGCGCCTTGGCGGAGGGAGCGGGAGCGGTCGACGAGCGCGTCGAGGTCGGGCCTCACGACCGTGCCCAGGCCCTCGCAGGTCGGACACATGCCCTGGGGGTCGTTGAAGGAGAAGGTGCTCGGCGGCAGTCCGGCGGGGTCCCCGGCGCGGGAGAACAGCAGGCGCAGCAGGGGGTTGATGTCGGTGATCGTGCCCACGGTGGAGCGCGGGTTGCCGCCCAGGCGCTTCTGGTCGATGACGACCGCGGCGGAGATGTTCTCGACGGCGTCCACGTCCGGACGGCCGTGATCGGGCAGGAAGTTGCGGACGAAGGCGGTGAACGTCTCGTTGAGCTGCCGCTGCGCCTCGGCCGCGAGGGTGTCGAACACCAGGGACGACTTGCCCGAGCCGGAGACGCCGGTGAAGACCGTCAGCCGTCCTCTCGGGATGGTCAGTGAGACGTTCTTGAGGTTGTTCTCCCGGGCACCGGTCACCCTGATGGCGTCGGTCCTCACATGTGCTCCTCGTGCTCTTCGGTGGTACGGGTGGGCTCCCCCTCCGGGGGAAAGGGGGAGCCCGGTCTCGGGGTCGGCCGGTGAGCCCTGTATGCCCGGCGCCGTCAGGAATCCGGCGCTGTCAGGAATCCGGTGCCGTCACGCGTTCTCCTTCTGGAACGTCCGCGTCCCCCACAGCAGCGCGAGCCCGGCCATGAGCACGAGCACGAGGGAACCGGTCAGCAGCCCCGTCGAACCCAAGTCCCCCCGGAACGCCGCGCGTTCGGCGTCGACCACATGGGTCAGCGGGTTGATCCGCGCCAGGTTGTACAGCCAGTCGGGGGCGAGCTGCGCGGTGACCGGCAGAAGGACGCCGGACAGCAGGAGCAGCGGCAGGAGCACCGCGTTCATCAGGGAGGGGAACGCGGCCTCGCTCTTGAGGATCATCGCCAGCGCGTACGACCCCGAGGACAGCGTGATGGCCAGGACCGCGGCGATCAGCAGGCTGAGCAGCATGCCGGACACCGGGGCGTCGAGGTCGAAGACGAGGAGGGTCACCAGCACGATCAGGGCGGACTGGGCGGTGGCCTGCACGGCCTGGGCCAGCACCTTGCCGAACAGCAGCGCGGCCCGGCTCGCCGGGGTGCCGCGGAAGCGGTCGACCACACCGACCCGGTACTCGGTGAGCAGGCCGACACCGGCGAAGGAGCCGCTGAACAGTGCCGTCTGCACGATGAGCGCCGGTGTGAGCACGGCCCAGGCGTCGCCGGGCGGGAAGCCGGGCGTGTGGTCGACGACCGTCACCATGAGCGGCCCGAAGAGGAACAGATACAGCAGCGGCTGCATGATCCCGATGATCAGCCAGGTCGGACTGCGCAGCGAGAGCCTCATGTCCCGCAGGAAGATCAGCCGGGTGTCACGCAGCATGGGCGGCCTCCACGGCCTGGGGCGCGGTCTCGCCGTCCCGCAGGGAGCGCCCGGTGAGACCGAGGAACACGTCGTCGAGGGTGGGCCGGTTGACCTTGACCGAGGTCATGGTGATGCCGTGGCCGTCGAGGACGCGCAGCAGCTCCGGCAGCGCGACATCGCCCCGGGGCACCCGGAAGCGGACCGTGTCGGCGGTGACGGTCACCTCGTGCGCGCCGGTCAGCCGTTCGGCGAGTGAGGCCGCCTCGGTGGCCCGGTCGGCCACCTCGACGGTGACCGCGTCGCCGGAGACGCGGGCCTTCAGCTCCTCCGGGGTGCCCTCGGCGACGATCGTGCCGTCGTCGGTGACGAGGATGCGGTCGCACAGGGCGTCGGCCTCGTCGAGGTAGTGGGTGGTGAGGAAGACGGTCATGCCCTGCTCGGCGCGCATCCGGCGGACGTGGTCCCACAGGTTGGCCCGGCTCTGCGGATCCAGTCCGGTGGTGGGTTCGTCGAGGAAGACCAGCGCCGGTTCGTGGACCAGTCCGAGCGCGATGTCGAGCCGCCGGCGCTGACCGCCGGAGAGCGTCTTGGCGGGGCGCTGGTCCAGTCCGGCCAGGTCGAGCCGTTCCGCGAGCAGGGCCCCGCGCCGCCGGGCCTCGGCGCGTGACAGACCGTACAGCCGGGCCTGGAGTTCGATCTCCTCGGCGACCTTGGACTCCGGCCAGGTGGAGCCGCCCTGGGGGACGTAGCCGATGTTGCGCCGTACGCCCTGGGGGTCCGTCAGGAGGTCGCAGCCGGCCACGGTGCCGGTGCCGCCGGTGGGGCGCAGCAGGGTGGTGAGCATCCGTAAGGTCGTGGTCTTTCCGGCCCCGTTGGGACCCAGGAATCCGACCAGTTCGCCTGCCGCCACATCGAAGTCGATGCCTTTGACCGCGTCGACGGTACGGCCCCTCAGGGTGAACCGGCGGGCGAGACCTCGCACTGTGATCATGGGATCCTTCTCTCGTACCGGCCGTCCCCCGGCCGGATCGCGACGCTGCCCGGCCGACAGGCGGCCGCTTCCGTCGCTGCGCTCGTCAGGCACGGTCGTCGGCGGCGGCCTGGAACTCTGCGAGCCGCTCCTGCGCCTCGGCCATGTCCTCGGTGGTCGGGGCGTCGTCCTGGGTGAGCTTGAAGCGCCAGTAGCCGCTGAAGTCGATCGACCGCTTGTCCAGCCCCCGCTCGTCGACCAGATGACGGCGCAGCGCGCGGACCGCGCCCGACTCCCCGGCCAGCCAGATGAAGGGGCGCCCGGGCGGGAACTCGGCCCCGCGGACGGCGTCGATCAGCACCTCGCTACGGCCCGCCGGCGTCCCGTCGCGGTGCAGCCAGTGGACGGTGGCGTCGCCCGCTGTCTCCAGGTCCTGCTGCTCGCCGTCGTCGGCGACCTCGATGTAGGCCACGGCGTGGGCTTCCTTCGGCAGGGCGTCGAGCAGGCTGCCGATGGCGGGCAGCGCGGTCTCGTCGCCGGCGAGCAGCAGCCAGTCGGCGGCGGCGATCGAGTCGGTGAGGGAGACCGGCCGGGCGTAGACCGCCGACGGGCCCACCATGCCGATGCGGTCGCCGGGCCGGGCGGAGCCGGCCCAGCGGGTGGCCGGTCCGGTGTCGCCGTGCAGGACGAAGTCGATCTCGACGGTCCTGGTCCCGGGGATCCGCCGACGGAGGGTGAAGCTGCGCATCCACGGCCGCTCGTCCTCGGGGACGGCCAGGAACGCCTGGTACCAGCTCGTCGCGTCGTCGCTCTGCTCCGGCAGCACGGGCAGGCGCTGGCCGGACCGGGGGAAGCACAGCTTGAGCTGCTGGTCCGGGGTCCGGCCGACGGAGTCGTCGAGGTCGTCGGCCTCGAACGTCACGCGAGCCATCCGCGGTGTGATGCGAGTGATGTCGGTGACCTGGATGAACGTGACGGGGAGCTCTGCCATCGAAAACCTTCCGAGAACGTCGGGCATCCCGGGGCGGGCCCGCGCCCACCTGGTATCTTTACCCTGTAAAGAGATGCCTCGGCGAGGTTACTTTATGGGGTAAGGAGTTGCAAGGTGGTTGTGTTTGCCGGACAGGGTGACGCCCGCAGGTCCATGTCTCTGCTGTGGCGCCCGGCCGAATCCCGGGGCGCCAGAACAGGGCCCGGACCCAAGCCCGGGCTCGATGTGGACACGATTGTGGCCGCGGGTGTCGCGGTCGCGGACGAACAGGGAATGGGGGCCCTGTCGATGCGCGCGGTCGGCGCCCGGCTCGGGCGGACCGCCATGGCGCTCTACACGTACGTGCCGAGCAAGAGCGAACTGGTCGACCTCATGCACGACCGGGTGCTGGGCGAACTGCCCACCGAGTACCCGACCGACGCTGGCTGGCGCCCGGCGGTCACGGCCTGGGCCGACGACGTCTGGGCGTTCTGTCTGCGCCACCCGTGGGTGCTCCAGGTGTCCCAGGCCAGACCCGTCCTCGGGCCGAACGAGTACGCGCAGATGGAGACGCTGGTGCGGATCCTCGGCGCGGCCGGCCTGGAACCGCTGCACACGAGACGGGTCATCGCCGTGTTGTTCCAGTTCGTGCGGGGTATGGCCCGGGTCGCCGCCGAGCACCGGCAGGCCGCGCCGGACACCGGCGTGTCCGACGAGGAGTGGTGGGCCGAGCGGTCCGCGCTCCTCATGGAGGTGGCCCCCGACTTCGCCGGACGCTTCCCCGCCCTGGCGGCGCTGGAGTCGCGGGCGACCCTCGCCGCCGCGGCCGAACCGGGGGCCGACGACGCCGCGCCGTATCTGGAGCGCGAGGCCGAGGAGGCGTTCCGGGTCGGCCTGGACGTGATCCTCGACGGCATCGACGCGGCCCGGCGGACCGGCTCCGGCGGCGCGGTCCTCGCCTCCGCCCCCACGCCCTGACGGCCCCTGCGGTACGACGCTCTCGGCGCGCGAACATTTCCCGCGGAGGCATGTTCGCGTCCAAGGCGGCCGCATTTTGACTAGAAAGGTTCGTTACTGCATCTGAACGGTGATCTAGGGTTTCTCGTGGGCCAGTCGCTTTACGACTCCCGGCCGTTGACCACCGGCACGGAAGTTGTCATTTCCTAATGTCATGGGGGTGTACATGCAGCACTTCGCCAAGGACGACCGGCAGGACAAACACCTACCGGTCGGCCGCAGAGCGGGCGGCAGGGCTGTTCCCCCCTGGACCGCCGGCCGCGAGCAGATCCTCACCACCCGGGTCGGCCTGAAGATCCCCACCGCCCTGTCGTACGACCGGTGGGAGAAGGCCGGGCTGTACATCTTCCGCATCGCCGACTCCTCCGCCTGGTGCCTGGGGGACTGGCTCGTCTACGGCCAGGAGTGCTACGCCGACCGCTACCAGGCCGGGGTCCAGGCCGCCGGACTCGACTACCAGACCCTGCGCAACTACGCCTGGGTCGCCCGGCACTTCGAGAGCGCGCGCCGACGCGAGAACCTCAGCTTCGGACACCACGCCGAGGTGGCCTCCCTGCCTCCCGCCGAGGCCGACACCTGGCTCGACCGCGCGGAACAGCACGGCTGGTCCAGGAACCAGCTCAGGGTCCAGTTGCGGGAGAGCCGCCGCGGCAACCGGGCCATCGCCCCCGCGCGGGCCAGCCTGCCCCGCATCAGCGCGCCCCACGAACGAGTGGAGCGCTGGCGCGAGGCCGCGTCGAAGGACGACCGGGACTTCGAGGAATGGATCCTCCTGACCCTCGACCGTGCCGCCGCGCACGAACTCGGCCCCTGACGGCCCGCCGGCCCGACCATCGGAGACCGCCTCCTATGCGGATACGCATCGACCACCACACCTGCATCGGATCCGGGCAGTGCGCCCTGACGGCACCGGGCGTGTTCACCCAGGACGACGACGGCTACTCCGCGCTCCTCCCCGGAGCAGCGGAGACGGCACCCCGTGAACGGGTGACGGAAGCGGCACTGTCCTGCCCCGTACAGGCCATCGCCGTGGCGGACGCCCCGCCTCCCACCTGACCGAACCCGAACACCCGAGCGCCGAGGGCTCCACGGGTACGCACCGTGGAGCCCTCGGCCTCGCGCTGCCGTCGTCGCCGTCACGGCCGTAGTCGCAGGCGCAGTGCGTCGAGACGCCAACTGCCCGGCAGCCGGGCCCGACGCACCTCCGGATCGCCGTCCGCCAGGGCCAGGTCCGGGTAGGTCTCCAGCAGCCGGGCGAGCGCCACCTCGCCCTCCTGCCGGGCCAGCGTGGCGCCCAGGCAGTAGTGGATGCCGTGGCCGAAGCCCACGTGGTTCTCGGCCTGCCCCTCCTGATGGCGCGTGATGTCCAGCCGGTCCGGATCGGAGTAGTGCCGTGGGTCGAAGTTGGCCGACACCAGCACCAGTTGGACCGCGTCGCCGCGCGCGACGGGAGTACCGGCCAGCTCCAGGTCCTCGGTGGCGTAGCGCAGCCGCGCCACATGCACCGACCCGCACCAGCGCATCAGCTCGTGCACCGCGCGCGGCAGCAGCGCCGGGTCCTTGCGCAGCAGCGCCCACTGGCCGGGATGCGTGAGCAAGGCGGCGGTGCCGTTGCCGATCAGATGGGCGCTGGTCTCATGGCCGGCCAGCACCAGGGTGAGGATCATGGTGACCGTCTCGATGTCGCTGAGCCGTCCGCCGTCGTCGTCCTGCGCGCGGATCAGCTCGCTCAGCAGATCGTCCGTGAGCGCGGCGCGACGCTGTTCGATCAGCCTGTGGCAGTAGTCGATCATCACGGGGAAGGAGTGCCGCAGCCGTTCCGGCCGCATCGACACCAGGTCGCCGCCCCACTCCCGCCACCGCTCCAGGTCGGTCGCCGGGATCCCGACCAGCTCGCAGATCACCGTGATCGACAACGGATACGCGAAATGCTCCAGGAGGTCGACCGTGCCGTCCTCCTCCTCCCGGCGCGGCAGTTCGGCGAGCAGCCGGTCGGCGATCCGCTCGATCCCGGGCCGCAGACCGAGGATCCGGCGGGCCGCGAACGCCCGGGTCACCAGTCGGCGCAGCCTCGGATGGTCCGGCGGATCGCTGTCGAGGATCGAGCCGAGCAGATAGACCCGCAGAGGCTCGGGGACGTTGAGCAGGTCCATCATGCCCTCGCGCGGATCCGCGCCTCCCTCGCCGGGCACGGGGGAGGGGGTGTTGACGAAGCGGGGGTCGCGCAGCACCGCGCGGACGTCGTCGTAGCGGGTCACGAACCACACCGGGGTGCCGTCGACGAACCTGCCGCGGACGACCGGGCCCCGCTCGCGCAGTCGGCCGTAGCCGGTGAAGGGGTCCGCGAGCAGGTCCGGATCCATCATGTGCGGGCCGGCAGCGGGGCACGCCGCGCCCGCAACGGTCGTCGATCCTGTGTCGTGCGAGGCGTGGGACATGGCCGGCTCCGGTTCTCGCGGGGGCGTCATTTGACCGCGCTGATCACGCCGTGCGGCGTCCACCGGCCGCCCGGCAGCCGCTCGTACTTCACGAAACCGGCCGCGGCGAACCACTCCTCGTACTGGCCCCACCGGTGAATGGCACTGCTCGCGGCGGGCAGCGTCGCGAAGTACACGTTGTCGAGGGCCGCGTACAGGGGGCCGTCACCGCTGTCGTCGGACATCGCGTTGAACACGACGACCCGCCCGCCGTCCGGCAGCGCCGCGTGAGCCTTGCGCAGCAGCCGCAGGTTCTCCTGCGGCGACCAGATCACCAACTGGTTGGCGAAGAGCACACAGTCGTGCCCCGACGGATAGGTGTCGGCGAAGATGTCGGCCGCGCGGACGGCGATCCGGTCGGACAGACCGTGCTCGGCGATCTTGCGGCGGGCGATCTCCACCGTGCCGGGCAGGTCGAGGACGGTGAACTCGACACCGGGGTTGGCCTGCGCGAGGGCGATGGCGTTGACGCCGTCGCCGCCGCCCACGTCGAGCACCCGGCGCACCCCGGTCAGATCGGCCTTCTCGACCAGCACGGGATTGGACAGCCGGGACCAGGACCGCATGCAGCGGTAGAACAACTGCTCAAGGTCGGGATCCGCGGACAGCCGGTGGTACAGATCCGTGCCCGAGCCCTTGATCCGGCGCAGGCCGACGTTGGTGTTCTCGCGCAGGGACTGGGTGAAGTCCACCTCGGCGGGGCGGACGATCCGCTCCTCGTACTCGATCAGATCCTCGACGATGTCCCAGGTCCCGTCCTCGAACAGGCAGTTCAACAGCCCCGCGTTGACGTATCCATCGTCCTGACGCTCCGTCAGTCCCAGTGCTGTGGTGCCGAGAAGCAGTATCTGCACCGGTCGTTCCGCCAGGCCGAGTTCCTCGCCGATCTCCGCCGGGGTCAGCCCGGGATGCCGGTGCAGCAGGGAGAACAGGCCGAGGTTGCGGCCCGCGTTGAGCATCTGGAAGGCCGAGGAGCCGAACAGGATCTGGACCAGTCCGTCGGTGGTGAGCGGGGATGTGCGTGCCATGGGCACTCCGTTTCGGCAGGGGGTGGTGAGGTTCGGGCGGAGGAGCCGGGGAGCGAGCCGGCGATCAGGTCACCCGAGCGAGATCGGCGGGCCGGGACACGTACGTGCCCTCGGCCGCGACCTCACGGATCCGGGACAGCGCGTCCCAGACCTCGGTGAACCGTGTGTAGAGCGGGGACGGGCCGATCCGCAGCCGGTCCGGGACCCGGTAGTCGCACACGACCTTCGCGTCCGCCGCCAGCGCCCGGCAGATCCGCCAGGCATCGGGATGGCGCAGCGACAGATGCGCACCGCGCCGTTCCGGCGGACGGGGCGAGGCGGCCCGGAAGCCCAGGGGAGTGAGCCAGGCGTCCGCCAGATCGTCGGCCAGCCGGCCCAGCCGCAGCCCCTTCGCCCGGATCCGCGCCACACCGGCCTCCTCGACCAGGGCAAGGGCCGGCTCGATCGCCGCCAGCGACAGCAGCGGGGGCGTGCTCACCAGGAAGCGCTCGATGCCCGGCACGGGATCGTAGTCGGGGCCCATCCGGAACTGCTCGCGCTGCCCGAACCAGCCCCACACCGGCTGCCGCAGCCGCGACTGAAGAGCGCGGCGCACATAGAGGAACGCGGGCGAACCGGGGCCGCCGTTCAGGTACTTGTAGGTGCACCCGACGGCGAGATCCGCGCCGTCGGCGGCCAGATCGACGGGCACCACCCCCGCGGCGTGCGACAGGTCCCACAGCACGCGCGTACCGACCGAACGAGCCAGCTCGTTCACCCGCGCCATGTCCACGAGCGCTCCGCTGCGGTACGACACCAGCGACAGCACCACCAGCGCGACGTCCTCGTCCAGAGCGGAGCGGAGCACGTCGAGATCGAGGCCGCCGTCGAGATCGGAGGGGAGCCGGCGCAGACGCAGCCCCCGCTGATCGGCGAGGCCCTGCATGACGTACCGATTGGTCGGGAAATCCTCGGCGTCGATCAGGACGGTACCGCGCCCCGGAGCCGCGCCGAGGGCGGCCCCGGCCAGCTTGTACAGGTTCACCGAGGTCGAGTCCGACACCACGACCTCGCCCGGCCGCGCGCCGAGCACATGCTCGGCGAGACGGTCGCCGAGCCGGGCGCCCCAGTCGATCCAGCGCTCCCACGACCGCACCAGCCCGCCTCCCCAGCCCTCCTCGACCACCGCGCGCAGCAGGTCAGGGGTGTCCGCAGGCAGCCGGCCCAGTGAATTGCCGTCCAGGTAGATCAGCTCCGGATCGCTGATGACGAACCGCTTCCGGAACTCGGCCAGCGGATCGGCCGCGTCCAGTTCCTCGGCCACGGTGCGTGGGATTCCGCCCGTCATCGAGGCCCTCCTTCTCTCTCGTGTCGCTCTCTTGTGCCGCTCTCTTCCGTGCTCTTGTGCCGCTCTCTCGTGTCGTTCGCCGGATCAGAGCGTGGAGCGCACCGACCACAGCTCAGGGAAGAAACGGTGCTCGCTGATCCGGGCGAGCCAGGACACGCCCTCGGTGCCGCCGGTGCCCGGCTTGGCGCCCAACATCCGCTGCACGGTGACCAGATGGGTGTAACGCCAGCGCGCGAACCGGTCCGCCACGTCCATCAGCGCCTCGGCCAGCAGATGCAGGTCCTGATGGCGGACCGGATCCCGGTAGACCGCCCGCCACGCCTCCTCGACCTCCGCACCGCCGCGATACGGCACGGTGGCGTCCCGCACCGGCCCGTCGTCCGGTGTGAGCAGCCCGCGGCGGGCCAGCAGCGCGAGCGCGGCGTCGTACAGACTCGGCTCGTGCAGTTGGCCGACCACCGCGTCGTAGCCGACCGTGTCCCGGTGCGGTTCGGTCATCGCCGGGTTCTTGTTGCCGAGCAGGAACTCCAGCCGCCGGTAGCCCGCCGACTGAAAGCCGGAGGCCGACCCCAGCACGTCCCGGAACTCGCAGAACTCCGCGGGCGACAGCACGGAGAACGTCTCCCACGACACGAGCAGCACCTGCTGCACACGCCCCGCGCGGCGCAGCGTCCACAACGCGTCGCCGAGCCGGTCGCCACTCAACTGGTCCCGAGCGGTGGTGAGTTCCGTGTGCAGCAGCTTGAACAGCAGCTCCTTGACCTGGCTCATGATGATGAACCCCGGCTCGGTCTCGGCCGGGCTGAGCGGATGCTGGAGCGCCAGCAGCTCGTCCATCCGCGCATAGTGCGCGTACGCGGTGGTGGTGCCGGACGCGGGCGCGGATCCGGCGGACAGCGGACACCGCGGGCTCGCCTCGGAGCGCTGGGCGGTCTGCTCGGTGCTCATGTGCTCGTTCCTCCCAGTCCCGTCCGAGCGTTTCCCAGTCCCATCTGCGCGAGGACCGCGTCGCCAAGTCCGGTGCCCCGTACGCCCAGGTCGTAGGGGAGATCGAAGTGGTCGCGCCGGTCGGCGACGACCTCCGTGACCGCCTGCCGGGGGCGCAGTGCCGTCACCATCCGGTCGTGCTGGCGCACGTACTCCTCGGTCTCGTTGCCGCCCCGGGCCACCACCACAGGGGGCAGCCGCTCCGGCAGGCGGTGCAGCGGGCTGTTGCGGCGCGCCCCGGCCTCGTCCAGCCGCAGCGCGTCGTTGACGTACGACAGCCGTACCGGCTCCAGGTCGTAGACGCCGCTGAGCAGCACCGCCCCGGCGATCCGGCCGGACACGTCCGGTCCGTCCGCCGGATCGGGCAGCAGGGTCATCGTGGCCAGATGCGCGCCCGCCGAGGTCCCGCACAGATGCAGCCGGTGCGGGGCGAACCCGAGCCCGTCGGCGTGCCGCAGCAGCCAGTCCACGCTCCGCCGCACCATGCCCGCCATGGCGTCCAGGCCGACGTCCGGTGCCAGCCCGTACTCGATCACCGCGACCGCCGCCCCCTCCGCCAGCAACGCCGGTGCGGGGAAAGCCGATTCGGCCCGGCCGAGCGCCTGCCAGTTCCCGCCGTGCACGAACACCAGCAGCGGGCAGCGCCCGGAAGCCGGGCCGGGAAAGTAGTCCAGCCGCTCCGCCCGGTGCGGACCGTAGGCGAGACCGGCCCGCACCGGGTGGTCCCGGCGGGCGGCCGCGCTCAGCCGCTCGTACGCCCGCAGGTAGGCGTCCAGGCTCGGCACCCGGGAACTCGGCGAGTACTGCCGGTCCAACGTGGCCCGGTCCATGCCCCGGTACACCGCGGCGCCGCTCACCGCGCGGACCCCCAGGGCGAGTTCGTCACCCATACGCTCAACTCCCCGTCCCGTGGACGGCGCGAGCCCGCTCGTACACCTCGGTCAGCAACGGGTCGATGCCGTGCCCCGAGGCGCGGTAGCGCGCCCCGAAGCGGCTCGCGTACTCCTCGAACCATTCCCGCCGGTCCGCCAGGAACAGCACGTCGTGGATCGCCATCGACCGCACCGCCATCATCGGCACGGGCGCGTAACTCACCTCGAACCGCGGGTTGCGGGCCGCCTTCTCGCGGCACTTCTCGTGGAACTGGGCGATCATCAGCCCGCGCCGCACACTCTCCGGCTTGAGCGCGGCGTGCGCCGCGTCCAGCAGGTGCAGATGCTCGGCCGGCAGATCGGGCAGGACGAGCAGCAGCGAGCGCAGATTCGGGTTGCCGGCCCGCCAGTCGACCTCGCTGAACTCGTCGAGGCCGCAGCGGACGATCTCGTCGATCAGGGTCTGGCTCGGGGTGGGGCCCACCAGCCTGACCCGGATCTCCAACGCGTCGGCGCGCTGGGCCGGTTCGACGAACGGGCACACCGGACCGGGCCGTCCGAGTTCGCTGTGCGGTTGACGGATGTAGTCGCTCAGCCAGCCGTCCACGGCCGCCAGCGCCTTGGCCAGGTCGACGGAGAGTACGTCGGTCAGCATCGTTGTCAGTCCTCGGTTGTCGGTCCTCGCAGAATGCGGACGGGGGATGCCTTGTGGGCGGGGCCTGCGAGGCTCACTCGTCGCCGGAGAGTTCATGCAGCTTGGCCGCGAGGATCCGGCCGATCCCGGCCAGCGTGTCCGAGCGGGTCAGCATCGTCCCGTGCTCGCCGGGCACCTCATGGGCCTCGACGGTGCCGCGGACGTACGGCTGCCAGGCCGCGGCCGTGACCGGCGGGTCCTGCTGCTGCGAGCAGGCGATCAGCAGCAGGTCGCCGTCGATCGGGCCGGGCCGGTAGTCGATCGTCAGATGGGTGTTGTTCGCCGAGATCTCGGTGATCGTCGTGAGCCGGTCCTCGTCCAGGTTGGCCAGCACGCTGCCCTGACGGCGCAGGATCTCCCGCGCCTCGGCGAACGTCATCTCCTCGTCGTCGGGCCGGTGACTGCCGTCGTCGACGAGACCGACGTGGTACAGCAGCATCACCCGGTCGTCGGGGGCGGGCACGTCGGCGTGGGTCAGACCCTGCCAGTCCGGGATGACGTCGAGAACCGCGACCAGCGCCACCGGTTCACCGCGCTGCTGGAACTCCGCGGCCAGCGCGTGCGCGCACAGCCCGCCGAACGACCAGCCCGCCAGATGGTACGGACCGTGCGGCTGCACCGTCTGGATCTGATCGGCGTAGTCCACCGCCATCTCCTCGATGCTGCCCGGCCGGGGCTCCGGACGCGCCAGCCCGCGCGCTTGGATCCCGTACAGCGGGTACCGCGGACCCAGGTGCTTGATGAGCGCGCTGTACGACCAGCCGATGCCGCCACCCGGATGGATGCAGAACAACGGCGGCCCGCCGCCCCCGGTCCGCAACGGCAGCACCACCTCGTACGAGCCGTCCGCGTCGTCCACGTCGAGCCGCGCCGCGATCCCGGCCGGGGTCGGCGCCTCGAACAGGCTCCGCACACCCAGCTCCACGCCGAAGGCCGCCCGCAGCCGGGCCATCAGCCGCGTGGCCAGCAGGGAGTGCCCGCCCAGGTCGAAGAAGTCCTCGGCCACCCCGACCACGGGCCGGCCCAGCACCTCCGCGAACAGCTCGCACACCACCTGCTCCTGCGGCGTCGCGGGCGCCCGCCCGATGTCGCCGCGCTCCACGTCGAACGCGGGCAGCGCGGCACGGTCGAGCTTGCCGTTGGCGGTCAGCGGAAGCCGGTCGAGCGGAACGACGGCGGTGGGCCGCATGTACTCGGGCAGATGACGCCGGATGTGCTCGTGCACGGCCCTGAGCAGCGAACCGGTGTCCCGGCCGGTGGCCGGGCTGGTCGTCCAGGACGACAGCGGCCTGCCGGCGCCGACGGCATCCGCGGGCAGGTAGACCCCGACGGGCACACCGTCGCCCAGCAGCCCCCGCCTGACAAGGACGACGTCGAGAGCCGCCGGGTCGTACGCGTTCCAGGTGACCGCCGTCCAGTACCCGTGCTCCTCGCCCAGACGATGGAACTCCTCCGGATCGACACCGGGCGCGACCGGATCGGCCGGCACCGTCCCGGCTTCGAGCGCGCGCTGTACGGCCAGATCGCGCGCGATGCGCGAGTGGGGAACGCCGGTCACGCGCAGCCGGTCGGGTCGCGCGGTGCGGAGCCGTGCGGCGAGGGTGGCCAGGTTGCCGGGCCAGGGGTGGGTGGGGGCGTCGGTGAGGGGGCGGGGTGTGGTGCCGGCTTTGTGGAGGGTGGTGTCGTAGCGGTAGCGGGTGAGTTCGTTGTGGGCGGTGCCGCGCTTGAGTTGGATGTCGGCGCCGGTGATGTCGGGGATGTGGTGGGTGAGTGCGGTGAAGTACTCGGGGTCGATGAGGAGTTCCTTCTCCAGGACCAGGCTCTGTTCGACGGCGCGGCGGACGGCGGCGGTGTCGGTGGGGTCGTCGGCACGCGCGGTCTGTACTCCGGCGGTGAACGTCCGCAGCAGTCGTGGGTTGCGGATGTCACCGATGAACAGGGCGCCGCCTGGGGCGAGGAGACGGAATGCCTGCTCGATGACCTGGTGCAGGTAATCGGCGTTCGGGAAGTACTGGACGACCGAGTTGAGCACGATCGTGTCGAAGTGGCCCTGCGGAAGCCCGCCGTGCTGGTGCGCGGCCTGGACGCGCAGCTTCACGCGGCGCGCCAACTCGGGATCGGCGTCGACATGGTGCCGCAACGCCTCCACGACGACCGGAGAGAAGTCGGTGCCCCAGTACTCCTCGCACGCGGGCGCCAACTTCGCCAGGAGCAGACCCGTGCCCACGCCGATCTCCAGGACGCGGCGCGGCCCGAGCGCCCTGATCCGCTCGACCGTGGCCGCACGCCACTCCCGCATCTCGGGGAGCGGGATCGGCCGGCCGTCGTAACTGCTGTTCCAGCCCGAGAAGTCCTCACCGAAACCGGACGCCTTATCGGCCCCGGCTCCCGAGTACAGGGAGTCGTAGAGATCCTGCCACTCGCCGATCTGGCTCCGCTCCTCGTCGTCCTTCGCCGTGTCGGTGGTGTCGGGCACGATGTAGGCGGTGAGGCGGGTGTCGCCGGGCTGGTCGTGGTGTGCGACGACGGCGGCCTGGGCGATGTCGGGGTGGTCGGTGAGGGTGTTCTCGATCTCGCCGGGTTCGATGCGGAAGCCACGGATCTTGAGCTGGTGGTCGGTGCGGCCGAGGTATTCGAGGTCGCCGTCGGGGTTGTGGCGTGCGAGGTCGCCTGTGCGGTACATGCGGGCGCCGGGTTCGGTGGCGTAGGGGTCGGCGACGAAGCGTTCGGCGGTGAGATGGGGCTTGCCGAGGTAGCCGCGGGCCAGATGGGCGCCGGCGATGTACAGCTCTCCGGTCACGCCGGGCGGTACGGGGCGGAGTTGTGTGTCGAGTACGTAGGTGCGGGTGTTGGCCATGGGGCGGCCGATGGGGACGGTGGGGTTGCCGGTGTAGGGGCGGGGGACGGGGTGGTGGGTGGCGAAGGTGGTGGTCTCGGTGGGGCCGTAGCCGTCGATGACGGTCAACGCCGGGCAAGCGCGCTGGAGTTGTTGGACGGTCGCGCCGGAGACGGCTTCGCCGCCGGTCCAGACCTGGTGTACGTGGGTGAGTGTTTCGGGGGTGTGGTCGGTGATGAGGTTGAGGAGGGAGCTGGTGAGCCAGAGTGCGGTGATGCGGTGGGTGGTGATGGTGTGGTGGAGGGTGGGGATGTCGAGGTCGCCTGGTGGGGCGACGATGACGGTTCCGCCGTTGAGGAGGGGGACCCACAGCTCGTAGGTGGAGGCGTCGAAGGCGGTGGGGGAATGGAGCAGGACGCGTCGGTGGGCGTGGGGTTCGAAGCGGGGATCGAGGGCGAGGGCGGTGACGTTGCGGTGGGTGACGATGATGCCCTTGGGTGTCCCCGTCGAGCCGGAGGTGTACATCACATATGCCGCGTCCTCGGGATGGACAGCCATGCCCGGTGCCTCGGGACTCACCTCGCCCCGGTCGTCCGCATCGATGACGTACAACTCGGCTGATTCCAGGGGTAGGTGGGACTGCGACGGTGCGTCGGTGACGACGAGTGCGGCGCCGGTGTCGGTGAGGACGTGGCGGATGCGTTCGGCCGGGTAGCGGGTGTCGAGGGGGACGTGGACGGCGCCGGCCTTGGTCAGGGCGAGGACGGTGGTGACGGTTGCGGTGGAGCGTTGGAGGAGAACGGCGACGGCGTCCCCGGGGCGGACGCCACGGGCGATCAGTTTGTGCGCGAGCCAGTTCGCGTGGGCGTCCAGTTCCGCGAAGGTCAGCGTGGTGGCGCCGCAGGTGACCGCCGGGGCGTCAGGGGTCGTGCTCGCCTGCCGTGCGAACAGTTCGCCGAGGGAGGCGTCGGGCAGAGCCACGGCGGTGTCGTTGAACTCCACGAGAGTCCGCCGGTGTTCCTCGGCCGAGAGGAGATCGATGTGGCCGAGCGACCGGTCGGGATCGGACACGGCCGCGTCGAGGAGCTGCGTCCAGCGGTCGAAGAGGTTCTGGACGGTGGGCGCGTCGTAGATGTCGCTGGAGTACTCGACAGCGCCGGTGATGCCCTGCGGCTCCCCATGTTCTCCCCGTTGTTCGGCGAGGCTGATGAAGAGGTCGAATTTGGCGGTGCCGGTGCGTCCGGGGTTGATGTCGATGGTGAGGTCGGGGAGTTGGAAGGTTGCTTCGGGGGCGTTCTGGAGGGCGAGCATGGTCTGGAAGAGGGGGTGGTGGGAGAGGGTGCGGGTCGGGTTGAGGAGTTCGACGAGGTATTCGAAGGGCACGTCCTGGTGGGCGTAGGCGGCGAGGCTCGTCTCCCGTACCCGCTGGATGAGTTCGGTGAAGGTGGGGTTGCCGCTGGTGTCGGTGCGCAGGACGAGGGTGTTGACGAAGAAGCCGATGAGGTGGTCGAGGGCCTGGTCGGTGCGCCCGGCGATCGGACTGCCGAGTGGGATGTCCTCCCCGGCGCCCAGACGGGTGAGAAGAGCGGCGAGTCCGGCTTGCAGGACCATGAACAGGCTGGCGCCGGAAGCCCGTGCCACTTCGGTGAGGCGCCGGTGCAGGTCTGGATCGATGTCGACGGTGACGTAGTCCCCTCGGTACGTCATCACTGTCGGTCGCGGGCGATCGGTGGGGAGCGTGAGCTGGTCGGGGAGTTCGGCCAGCGCGTGGGTCCAGTAGTCGATCTGTGTGGCGAAGAGGCTGTCGGGGTCGTTCTGGTCGCCGAGGAGTTCGTTCTGCCAGAGGGTGTAGTCGGCGTACTGGACGGGCAGGGGCGGCCACTGGGGTGTCTGGCCCTGGGTGCGTGCGGTGTAGGCGCGGGTGAGATCGGCGGCGAGCGGCCCGAGCGACCAGCCGTCCCCCGCGATGTGATGCACGACCAGCAGCAGCACGTACTCCTGCGCCGAGAGCTCGAAGAGGTTGGCGCGCAGGGGCGGTTCGGTCGCCAGGTCGAAGGCGTGCCGGGCCGCCGATGCGAGGACGTCCGGCAGTTCCGCCTCGGTCGTGGGCGTGACGGTGAGCCGCGGTACGGCCGTCTCGGGGGCCAGCACCCGCTGGCACGGGACGCCCTCGACCTCCGGGAACACCGTGCGCAGACTCTCGTGCCGGGCCACCACGTCACCGAGGGCCGTGCGCAGCGCGTCCCGGTCCAACTCACCCGTGAGACGCAGAGCGAGCGGGATGTTGTACGTCGCGCTGGGACCCTCCATCTTGTGGATGAACCACAGCCTGCGCTGCGCGAAGGACAGCGGCATGACCTCAGGCCGCGGCCGCACGGTGAGCGCCAGGCGTCCGGGGCCGGCCGTGTCCAGGATGGCCGCCACCGCGGCCGGGGTGGGGCCCTCGAACAGTGCGCGCAGCTCCAGCTCGACGCCGAACGCGGCCCTGATCTGGGCGATCAGCCGGGTGGCCAGCAGCGAGTGGCCGCCGAGGTCGAAGAAGTCGTCGTCCACGCCGACGCGAGGCAGTCCGAGGACCTGGGCGAACAGGTCGCAGACGATCTGCTCCTGCGGCGTACGCGGCCCCCGCCCCGACCCGGCCGACGCGAACTCCGGTACCGGCAGCGCGGCCCGGTCCAGCTTCCCGTTGGCCGTCAGGGGGAGCCGGTCGAGCGGGACGACGGCCGTCGGGACCATGTAGTCGGGCAGTTGGTGGCGGGCGTGCTCACGGAGCGCGGTGACCAGGGCGCCGGTCCCGCGACGAGCGGCCGGGTCCGTCGTCCACGTGGACAGGGGGGTGTGGGAGGTGCCGGTGTGGAGAGGGGCGTAGGTGCCGACGGGGACACGGCCCGCCAGCCGGCTCCGCTCGACGAAGACGATGTCCACGGCGCCGTGGTCGTGGGTGTTCCAGGTGATGCCGGTCCAGTAGTCGTGCTCGTCGCCCAGGTCATGGAAGACCTCCAGGCCGAACTGCTCCGCGCTGACGTCGGCGGGCAGGGGATCGCCGGCGTCGAGGGCCCGCTGTAGGGCGAGTTCGCGGACGAGGCGCGGGTTGGGAACGCCGGTCACCCGGAGCCGGTCGGGCCGCGCGGTGCGCAGGTGATCGGCGAGGGAGTCCAGGTCCCCGGCCCACGGCCGGGTGGGGGTGTCCCTGAGGGGTTCGGGTGTGGTGCCGGACTTGTAGAGGGTGGTGTCGTAGCGGTAGCGGGTGAGTTCGTTGTGGGCGGTGCCGCGCTTGAGTTGGATGTCGGCGCCGGTGATGTCGGGGACGTGCTGGGTGAGTGCGGTGAAGTACTCGGGGTCGATGAGGAGTTCTTTCTCCAGGACCAGGCTCTGTTCGACGGCGCGGCGGATCGCGGCGGTGTCGGTGGGGTCGTCGGCACGCGCGGTCTGCACTCCGGCGGCGAAGGTGCGCAGCAGGCGGGGGTTGCGGACGTCACCGATGAACAGTGCCCCACCCGGGGCGAGCGCCCGGATCGCGTTGTGGATCACCTGTTCCAGGTATCCGGCGTTCGGGAAGTACTGGACCACCGAGTTGAGCACGATCGTGTCGAAGTGGCCCGTGGGAAGACCGTCGAAGTCATGGGCGGGCCGGGTGTGCAGCCGGACGCGCGCGGCCAGGACGGGATCGTCCTCGACATGGCGCTTCAGATCCTCGATGACGGTGTCGGAGAAGTCCGTGCCCCAGTACTCCTCGCACGCGGGCGCCAGCCTCGCCAGGAGCAGACCCGTGCCCACGCCGATCTCCAGGACGCGGCGCGGCCGGAGCGCCCTGATGCGGTCGACGGTCGTGTCGCGCCACTCCCGCATCTCGGGCAGCGGGATCGGCTCACCGTCGTAACTGCTGTTCCAGCTCGCGAAGTTCTCACCGAAGGCCGTCTTCGGCGCCGTGGTGTACACGGAGTCGTACAGGTGCTGCCACTCGCCGAGCTGGTCCTGCTCCACTGCCTGGTCGTGCGCCCGGGTCGAGGTGTCCGCGACGACGTACGCGACGAGGCGGGCGTCGCCGGGCTGGTCCTCACGGACGACGACGGCGGCCTGGGCGATGTCGGGATGGTCGGTGAGCGTCGTCTCGATCTCGCCGGGTTCGATACGGAAGCCGCGGATCTTGACCTGGTGGTCGGCGCGGCCGATGAACTCCAGCTCGCCGTCCGGGTTCCAGCGCACCAGGTCGCCGGTGCGGTACATGCGCGCCCCGGGTTCGACGGAGTAGGGGTCGGCGACGAAGCGCTCCGCCGTGAGGCCGGGCCTGCCCAGATAGCCGCGGGCGACACCGGCTCCCGCGATGTACAGCTCGCCCACCACACCGGGCGCCACCAACTCCAGCCCCGACCCCAGCACATAGACACGCGTGTTGGAGATCGGCCGGCCGATCGGCGCGGCGCCCGTGCCGTCGGCCAGATCCGCGGCGGTCGACCAGATGGTGGTCTCGGTGGGCCCGTACAGGTTGGTCAGGTCGTCCGTGAGCGCACGCATCGACTCGGCGAGCGGCGTGGGCAGGGCCTCGCCGCCCACCAGGATCCGCAGGCCGCGCAGGGCCTCCGGCTCGTGGGCGACCAGCAGTTGCCACAGGGACGGTGTCCCCTGGACGACCGTGACGCCGTGCCGGGCGATCAGGTCGAGGACGGCGGACGGCTGAGGGACGGCCTCCTTGGGCGCGAGGACGACCGCGGCGCCCGACAGGAGCGGGTGGTACAGCTCCAGCGCGGCGATGTCGAAGGCCACCGTCGTGACCGCGAGCAGCCGTTCCTCCGGCCGGAGCGGGGCCCTCCGCCGCATGGCGTCCAGGAAGTTGAGCAGCGCCGAGTGCGGCACGACCACGCCCTTGGGTCGGCCTGTCGAACCGGATGTGTAGATCACGTACGCGGCGTCGGCGGCCCGCAGCGGTGTCCCGCGGTCCGTGTCGTCCGGGTCCGTGTCAGGGCAGTCGGCGAGCAGCGTCCGCACATCCGGGGAGTCCAGCACCAGTCGCTCGGTCGAGCCGCCGCCGGGCGTCCGGGAGTTGGTCGACAGGGTGGTGAGCAGCAGGGCGGGCCGAGCGTCCTCCAGCACGTACTCGATACGCCCGGCCGGGTGGTCGGGGTCCAGCGGCAGGTACGCGGCACCGGTCTTGAGCACGGCCAACAGGGCGACGACCAGATCCGTGGACCGCGGCAGCGCCAGGGCGACCACGCGTTCCGGTCCGGCACCGCGGCGGAGCAGGGCATGAGCCAGCCGGTTGGCGGATCGGTTCAGCTCCGCGTACGTCAGGGACGTGTCCCCGGCGATCACAGCCACCGCGTCCGGGGTCTCGGCGGCCTGCTCGGCGAAACGGCCCGGCAGCAGGCCCTCGCCGACCTCGGTCTCGGTGTCCAGCCAGGTGTCGAGCAACTGCCGGTGTTCCTCGGCCGAGAGAAGGTCGATGTGGTTGAGCGGCTGGTCGGGGTGGGTCGTGGCTGCGTCGAGGAGCTGTGTCCAGCGGTCGAAGAGGTTCTGGACGGTGGGCGGGTCGTAGATGTCGCTGGAGTATTCGATGGCGCCGGTGATGCCCTGCGGCTCGCCGTGTGGTCCCCGTTGTACGGCGAGGCTGATGAAGAGGTCGAATTTGGCGGTGCCGGTGCGTCCGGGGTTGATGTCGATGGTGAGGTGGGGGAGTTGGAAGTGGGCTTCGGGGGCGTTCTGGAGGGCGAGCATGGTCTGGAAGAGGGGGTGGTGGGAGAGGGTGCGGGTGGGGTTGAGGAGTTCGACGAGGTATTCGAAGGGAACGTCCTGGTGGGCGTAGGCGGCGAGGCTCGTCTCCCGTACGCGCTGGACGAGTTGGGTGAAGGTGGGGTTGCCGCTCGTATCGGTGCGCAGGACAAGGGTGTTGACGAAGAACCCGATGAGGTGGTCGAGGGCCTGGTCGGTGCGCCCGGCGATGGGGCTGCCGAGGGGAATGTCCTCCCCGGCGCCCAGACGGGTGAGGAGAGCGGCCAGTCCCGCTTGCAGGACCATGAACAGGCTGGCGCCGGATGCCCGTGCGAGGTCGGTGAGACGCTGATGGAGTTCGGGGTCGATGTCGACGGTGAGGTAGTCGCCCCGGTACGTCATGACCGCCGGGCGGGGTCGGTCGGTGGGGAGGGCGAGTTGTTCGGGGAGGCCGGCGAGGGTGTCGGTCCAGTAGTCGATCTGGGTGGCGAAGAGGCTGTCGGGGTCGTTCTGGTCGCCGAGGAGTTCGTTCTGCCACAGGGTGTAGTCGGCGTACTGGACCGGCAGGGGCGGCCATTGGGGTGTCTGGCCCTGGGTGCGTGCGGTGTAGGCGCGGGTGAGATCGGCGGCGAGCGGTCCCAGCGACCAGCCGTCCCCCGCGATGTGATGCATGATCAGGATCAGGACATGCCGATCGGGTGCGAGCCGGTACAACTCGGCGCACAGGGGAGGTTCGGTCGCCAGGTCGAAGGAGTGGCGTGCCGCTGATGCCAGGGCGTCCGACAGTTCGGCCTCTGTGATGCCGGTGGTGGGCAGGTCGACGGTCACGTTGTCGAGGACGCGCTGGTACGGAGTGCCGTCGACCTCCTGGAACACCGTCCGCAGACTCTCGTGCCGGGCCACCACGTCACCCAGGGCCGCGCGCAACGCGTCACGGTCCAGCTCACCCGTGAGCCGCAGGACCAACGGGATGTTGTAGGTCGCGCTCTGCCCTTCCATCTTGTGCAGGAACCACAGCCGCCGTTGCGCGAACGACAGCGGGACAGCCTCGGGCAACTGCTGCTTGGTCAGCGCGAGTCGTGCCGGCCCTGCGGTGTCGAGGCGAGCCGCAACCGCGCCCGCAGTGCGCGCCTCGAAGAGTGTGCGCAGGCCGATCTCGACACTTAGGGCCGCCCGGATACGCGCGATCAGCCGGGTGGCCAGCAACGAGTGCCCACCAAGCTCGAAGAAGTCGTCGTCCACGCCGACGCGCGGCAGTCCGAGGACCTGCGCGAACAGATCGCACACGATCTGCTCCTGCGGCGTACGCGCCTCCCACCCGGCCCCGGCCGCCGCGAACTCCGGCGCCGGTAGCGCGCCCCGGTCCAGCTTGCCGTTGGCCGTGAGGGGGAGGGAGTCCAGGAGTACGACGGCCGAGGGCACCATGTGCTCGGGCAGCCGGTCGCGCGTGAATTCCCGTACCTCGTCTGCCCGGAGGACTTCCTGCGCCACCACATAGGCCACCAGCCGGGCCCTGCCGGGCTGGTCCTCATGGGTGACGACGGCGGCTTGGGCGATGTCGGGGTGGTCGGTGAGGACGTTCTCGATCTCGCCGGGTTCGATGCGGAAGCCGCGGATCTTGACCTGCTGGTCGGCGCGGCCGACGAATTCCAGTTCGCCGTCGGGGTTCCGGCGGACCAGGTCGCCGGTGCGGTACATGCGCGCCCCGGCTTCGGCGGCGTAGGGGTCCGCGACGAAGCGCTCAGCGGTCAGCCCTGGCTTGCCGAGATAGCCGCGAGCGACACAGGCTCCCGCGATGTACAGCTCGCCCACCACGCCGGGCGCCATCAACTCCAGCCCCGAACCCAGAACATATGCACGGGTGTTGGAGACAGGGCGACCGACCGGGGCGGAGAGCGGCCACGTGTCGGGGTCGGCGCCCAGGGTGTGGGCCGTGACCACATGCGTCTCGGTGGGACCGTAGTGGTTGTGCAGCACGCGGCCCGGCGCCGACCGTTGGAACTCACGGACCACACTGCTCAGCGTCAACGCCTCGCCCGCCTGTGCGACGGTCCGCAGCCGCGGCAGCGCACGCCCCTGCTCCACGGCGGCCTCGGCGACGGCCTCCAACACCAGGTTCGGCGCGAAGAGTTCCTCCACCCGCTGCTCGTCGAGCCACTCGGCGAACCGGGCCGCGTCACGCCGGACGTCCTCGTCGGGGACCACCAGCGTCTTGCCGTGGACCAGCGCCGACAGCATCTCCTGCGCGGACACGTCGAAGCTGATCGCCGTGAACTGCGCGACCCTCGCGCCCGGTTTGCCGCCGACCGCTCCGTGATGCCACTGCAAGAGGTTCACGAGGGCGCCCGCGGGCATGACGACGCCCTTGGGCCGGCCGGTGGAGCCGGAGGTGTAGATGACGTAGGCGGGATTGTCGGGAGCGAGGGGTGTGGTCGGGTTGTGAGTGGGCTGGAGGGTGAGGTCGAGGGTGTCGAGGTGAAGGCGGGGCGTGTCGCTGGGCAGGTCGGCGTCGGTCGTGGTGAGGAGGAGCGTGGGCCGGGCATCGCTGATCATGTGGGAGAGGCGGGCGGACGGGTACGCGGGATCGAGGGGGAGGTAGGCGGCACCCGCCTTGAGGACGGCAAGGACGGCTGCGACCAACTCGGGGGAGCGGGGCAGGGCCAGGGCCACGATGTGCTCGGGGCCGATGCCGTGGGTGGTGGTGAGCAGATGCGCCAACCGGTTGGCGCGTTCGTTGAGTTCCTCGTAGGTCAGCGTGGTGTCGTCGCAGACCACGGCCGTCGTCCGCGGTGTGCGGGCGGCCTGGGCCTCGAACAGTTCGGGCAGGGTGCTCTGCGACGGCTTCTGCACCTCTGCGGCGGGGAGCAGCGCGACGCGTTCCTCCGCCGTGAGCAGGTCGATCCGTCCGATCGGCCGGTCGGGTTCGGTGACGACGAGGTCGAGGACCCGGATCAGCCGGTCGAGGAACCCGGAGGCCGTGGCCCGGTCGAAGAGATCGTCGCGGTAGTCCAGGCGCAGGTAGAGACGGCGGCCCGGGGCGGCGATCAGGGTCAGCGGGTAGTGGGTCGCGTCGCGGGCGCGGCCGAGGTCCGGGGTGATGCGCAGCCCGGTGTCCGGCAGGTCGGCGGGGTCGTCCCACGGGTAGTTCTCGAACACCAAGGAGGTGTCGAAGAGGTCCCCCAGCCCGGCGAGTCGCTGGATGCGGGCCAGCCCCAGGTGCTGGTGCGGGGTGAGCCGAGACTGCGCGTCCTGGAGCCGTACGACGGTCGACCGCAGCGACTGCGCCGGATCCAGTGGAACCCGCACCGGCACCATGGTGATGAGGAGGCCCACCATGTCCTCGACGCCGGGCAGTTGAGGGTCACGGCCCGCGACGACGGCCCCGAACACCACGTCGTCGTGGCCCGTGCGGCGGCTCAGCACCAGTCCCCAGGCCGCCTGGAGAACGGTGTTCAGGGTCACCCCCTGCCGGCGCGACCACTCGGCCAGCGCCACCGTGCGATCTTCGTCCAGCTCCACGATGATCCGTTCCGGCATCAGCCCGGGACGGCCCGGATCCACCGGAGTCAGCAACGTCGGCTGCTCCAGGCCGGCGAGTGCCTCCCGCCAGGCCGCCTCGGCCGCCGGACGGTCCTGCCGTGTGAGCCAGCCCAGGTACTGCCGGTAGGGGGCCGGCCGGGGCAGCGCGGCGGCGTCGCTCCGGCTGTCGTACAGCGTGGTCAGTTCACGCATGAGGATGGGCATCGACCAGCCGTCGAGCAGGATGTGATGGGTGGTCATCAGCAGGCGGTGACGTTCCCCGGGCATCCGTACCAGGGAGAAGCGCAGCAGCGGCGGCTCGGCCAGGTCGAATCGGCGGCGGTGCTCCTTGGTGGCGAGCCGCGCCAGCTCCGCTTCCGCCTCGGCCGCCGACAGTGACGCCAGGTCGGACTCCTCCCAGGGCAAGTCGAACTGACGTGGAATCAGTTGCACGGTCTGTCCCGAGTCCACCTGCCGGAATCCGGCGCGCAGGTTCGGGTGCCGCTGGACCAGCGCGCGGGCCGCGGACCGCAGGCGGGCCCCGTCGAGGGCGCCTTCGAGGTCGAAGACGTGCTGCACCGCGTAGACGTCCGCGCCGTCCTGCTCGTAGCGGGAGTGGAACAGCAACCCCTCCTGCATGGGGGAGAGGGGAAGAATGTCTTCCAGGCCGGACGACGTCATGTCTGATTCCTCCACGCGGCTTCGAGCTGCTCGATGTCGTGCTGGCTGAGTTCGGTCAGGGGGAAGTCCGAGGGCGTGTGGCCGCCCGTGCCGGACCGGTCGCCGTGGCGGACCAGGCCCCGGATCGCCTGGAACCAGTGGTCGGCGAGGACCCGGACGTGCTGCTCGCGCCAGAGATCCGGGGCCCAGGTCCAGACGGCTTCCAGCACCGGCCCGTCCGGCGCGTCGCGGACCATGGAGTTGACCTCCAGCCCGTGGGCCAGGGCGGTCGCCGGATCGGCGCCGCTCAGCAGACCCGTCTCCGTCTCCGACGCCACGGCCCACCCCGGAGTGCCGGGAACCACCGGTGTGCCCGCGGAGGGGAACCGGCCGAGGTAGTTGAACCCGATCTGCGGAACGGCGAGCCCGGCCAACTCCGGCCCGGTCCCGGGATCGAGATGGCGCAGCAGGCCGAAGCCCAGGCCCCGGTCGGGCAGGGACCGCACCTGTTCCTTGACCCGCTTCAGCGCCTGCCCGAGGCCCGGCCCGCCGCCGGTGACCTCCTCCCAGGCCAGGGGGCCCGGGTCGACGCGGACGGGATACAGCAAGGTGAACCAGCCCACGGTGCGTGACAGGTCCACGCCCTCGACGATCTCCTCACGGCCGTGCCCCTCCACGTCCACCAGCAGCGCCGAGTGCCGTCCCCGGGCATGCGCGCGGCGCCACTGGGCGACCGCCAGGGCGAGCGCGGTCAGCAGGACGTCGTCCACCCCTGCGTGGAAGGCCGTCGGGACGGTGGTCAGGAGCGGGGTGGTGACCTCGGGCGGCAGGGAGAACCCGACCTCGCGGGCCCGGCCCACGGTGTCCCGTACGGGATCCAGCCGGCCGACGGTCAACGGCGGATCGGCCGCGCCGAGCACGCCGGTCCACAGGGCTGCCTCCGCGGCGCGGGCCGGCCGTAGGGCCTCCGCCGCGAGGATCCGCGACCAGCGGCGCAGCGACGTGCCCACGGGATCCAGCCGCGGCGGACGGCCGAGCCTCGCCTCCTCACAGGCCGCGACGAGATCCGGAAGCAGGATCCGCCAGGACACCCCGTCCACCGCGAGATGGTTGACGACGAACAACAGCCTGCCCGGACGTGCCGGTCCGGCGTCGAACCAGACCACCTGCACCAGCAGCCCCCGTTCGGCCGACAACCGGGCCGACGCCGCCTCCGCCTCGACGCGGACCAGCGCCTGATCCACGCCGGCGTCACCGGTCCCGACGCGGCGCACCACGTCCCCGGCCGACACGGAGCCCACCGGCCCGACCGCGAGCGACCACGATCCGCCGTACGGACCACCGCCCGGCGTCCGGGTCAGCCGCAGCGCGTCATGGTGGTCCACGAGCGCCTGCACGGCCGCGGTGAGGTCGTCCTCGCGCAGCCCGGCAGGCACCTCCAGCAGCATCGCCTGGTGGAACGCGTCCACTCCGCCGCCGCGTGCGTCGAACCAGCGCATGATCGGGGTCGGTTCCACCGTGCCCACGCCCGTGTCATCGACGTCCGAGTCCGACAGCGCCAACTCCTCGGCGACCACCGCGAGTCCGGCCACCGTCCGCTGCTCGAAGACGTCCCGGACCGTGAACCCGACGCCCGCCGAACGCGCCAGGCTGACCAGACGGATCGAGACGATGCTGTCCCCGCCGAGCGCGAAGAAGTCCTCGTCGGGCCCGACCCGGTCCACGCCGAGAGCCCGCGCGAACAACTCCCCGAGGAGCCGCTCGCGCGCGCTACGCGGCTCCCGGCGCGGAACATCCGCCCGCGCCGCCGACTCGGGAGCGGGCAGCGCGGCCCGGTCGAGCTTGCCGTTGGCCGTCAACGGCAGCCGGTCGAGGACGACGAACGCGGACGGCACCATGTACTCCGGCAGCCGCCGCCGCACGAACTCACGTAGATGTTCCGGCGTTACGGCGGTGTCGGCGACGACGTATGCGGTGAGGCGTCGAGGGTTGCCGGGCTCGTCGTGGTGTGCGATGACGGCGGCTTGGGTGATGTCGGGGTGGTCGGTGAGGGTGTTCTCGATCTCGCCGGGTTCGATGCGGAAGCCGCGGATCTTGAGCTGGTGGTCGCTGCGGCCCAGGTACTCGAGATCGCCGTCGGCGTTCCAGCGCACCAGGTCGCCGGTGCGGTACATGCGGGCGCCGGGTTCGCTGGCGTAGGGGTCGGCGATGAAGCGTTCCGCGGTCAGTCCCGGCCGGTTCAGATAACCGCGGGCGAGACCGGCGCCGCCGATGTGCAGTTCGCCCGTGGCGCCGGGCGGGACAGGTTGGAGGTGGGGGTCGAGTACGTAGGTGCGGGTGTTGGCCATGGGGCGGCCGATGGGGACGGTGGGGTTGCCGGTGTAAGGGCGGGGGACGGGGTGGTGGGTGGCGAAGGTGGTGGTCTCGGTGGGGCCGTACCCGTCGATGACGGTCAACGCCGGGCAAACGCGCTGGAGTTGTTGGACGGTCGCGCCGGAGACGGCTTCGCCGCCGGTCCAGACCTGGTGTACGTGGGCGAGTGTTTCGGGGGTGTGGTCGGTGACGAGGTTGAGGAGGGAGCTGGTGAGCCAGAGCGCCGTGACGCGCTGAGTGGTGATGGTGTCGTGCAGGGTCGGCATGTCGAGGTCGCCTGGCGGGGCGACGACGACGGTTCCGCCGTTGAGGAGCGGGATCCACAGCTCGTAGGTGGAGGCGTCGAAGGCGGTGGGGGAGTGAAGGAGAACACGCTGATGTGCGTGGGCGTCGAAGCGGGGGTCCAGCGCGAGGGCGGTGACGTTGCGGTGGGTGACGATGATGCCCTTGGGCGTCCCCGTCGAGCCGGAGGTGTACATCACGTAGAGCGCATCGTCCGGGTGCACGGCCACGTTCGGTGCTTCCCGCTCGCCACCTGCCATGTCGCTGACGTCGATGACGAGCACGTTGGCTGCCTCTGCCGGGAGTTGGGGTTGCGTAGTCGCGTCGGTGACGATGGGCGAGGTGGCGGCGCCGGTGTCGGTGAGGACGTGGCGGATGCGTTCGGCCGGGTAGCGGGTGTCGAGGGGGACGTGGACGGCGCCGGCCTTGGTCAGGGCCAGGACCGTGACGACCGTGGCGGTGGAGCGTTGCAGGAGAACGGCGACGGCGTCGCCGGGCCGGACTCCACGGGCGATCAGCTCGTGCGCGAGCCGGTTGGCGCGGGCGTCCAGCTCCGCATAGGTCAGCGTGGTGGTCCCGCAGGTGACCGCCGGGGCATTGGGAGTCCTGCTCACCTGCCGCGCGAACAGCTCGCCGAGGGAGGCGTCGGGCAGAGCCACGGCGGTGTCGTTGAACTCCACGAGAGTCCGCCGGCGTTCCTCGGCCGAGAGGAGGTCGATGCCGCTCAGCGACCTGTCGGGATCCGCCACGGCCGCATCCAGCAACCGGACCCACCGGTCGAAGAGATCCCGGACGGTGGACGCGTCATAGATGTCACTGGAGTACTCGACAGCACCGGTGATGCCCTGCGGCTCACCACGCTCCCCCCGCCGCTCGGCAAGGCTGAAGAACAGGTCGAACTTCGCCGTGCCCGTCCTGCCCAACTCGACACCGGCACGCAGCCCCGGTAGCTCGAACTCGGTCTCGGGGGCGTTCTGGAGGGCGAGCATGGTCTGGAAGAGCGGGTGGTGCGAGAGAGTACGGGTCGGGTTGAGGAGTTCGACCAGGTGCTCGAAGGGCACGTCCTGGTGGGCGTAAGCGGCGAGATTGGTCTCCCGCACGCGCTGGACCAGATCGCCGAAGGTCGGGTCGCCGCTCGTATCGGTGCGCAGGACAAGGGTGTTGACGAAGAACCCGATGAGGTGGTTGAGGGCCTGGTCCGTACGCCCGGCGATCGGACTGCCGAGCGGGATGTCCTCCCCGCCGCCCAGACGGGTGAGGAGAGCGGCCAGTCCCGCTTGCAGGACCATGAACAGACTGGCCCCCGAAGCCCGCGCGAAGTCGGCCAGACGTAGGTGGAGTTCGGGGTCGATGTCGACGGTGAGGTAGTCACCCCGATACGTC
This sequence comes from Streptomyces antibioticus, assembly GCF_002019855.1. Classification (NCBI taxonomy): domain Bacteria; kingdom Bacillati; phylum Actinomycetota; class Actinomycetes; order Kitasatosporales; family Streptomycetaceae; genus Streptomyces; species Streptomyces antibioticus. The sequence continues at coordinate 8,208,622 of NZ_CM007717.1, forward strand.
ATCACCGCCGGGCGGGGCCGGTCGGTGGGGAGGGTGAGGTGATCGGGCAGATCGGCCAGCGCGTGGGTCCAGTAGTCGATCTGTGTGGCGAACAGGCTGTCGGGGTCGTTCTGGTCGCCGAGCAGTTCGTTCTGCCACAGGGTGTAGTCGGCGTACTGGACCGGCAGAGGTGACCACTTCGGCGCGTGCCCTCGCGTCCACGCGGCGTACGCCTCCGTCAGCTCCCGGGAGAGCGGCCCGAGCGACCACCCGTCGCCTGCGATGTGATGCACCACGACCAGGAGGGCGTGCTTCTCAGTCGAGAGCGTGAACAACTGGGCGCGCAGGGGAGGTTCGGTCGCCAGGTCGAAGGCGTGCCGGGCCGCCGATGCGAGGACGTCCGGCAGTTCCGCCTCGGTCGTGGACGTGACCGCGAGCTGCGGTACGGCCGTCTCGGGGGCAAGCACCTGTTGACACGGCATGCCGTCGACATCGGGGAACACCGTGCGCAGACTCTCGTGCCGGGCCACCACCTCGGCGAGAGCCGCACGCAGCGCGTCACGGTCCAGCTCGCCGGTCAGCCGCACCACGAGAGGAATGTTGTACGTGGCGCTCGGCCCCTCCATCCGGTGCAGAAACCACAGCCGCCGCTGGGCCGAGGAGAGCGGCAGGACCCGCGGACGCTCCCGGACGGTCAACGCCGGCCTCGCGGGCGCCGCGGTGTCCAGGAGAGCCGCGACCGCGGCCGGGGTCGGGCCCTCGAACAGTGCGCGCAGCTCCAGCTCGACGCCGAACGCGGCCCGGACTTGGGCGATCAGCCGGGTGGCCAGCAGCGAGTGCCCGCCGAGGTCGAAGAAGTCGTCGTCCACGCCGACGCGAGGCAGTCCGAGGACCTGAGCGAACAGATCGCAGACGATCTGCTCCTGCGGTGTACGCGGTCCCCGTCCCGACCCGGCCGACGCGAACTCCGGTGCGGGCAGCGCCGCGTGGTCCAGCTTGCCGTTGGCCGTCAGAGGAAGGGAATCCAGGAGTACGACGGCCGCGGGCACCATGTGCTCAGGCAGCCGCTCGCGCGTGAACTCCCGTACCTCCTCGGCCCGGAGGGCCTCCCGCGCCACCACGTACGCGACCAGGGAAGCATCACCGGACTGTTCACGGCGCACCACCACCGCGGCCTCGGCCACGCCCGAGTGGTCGGTGAGGATCTTCTCGATCTCGCCGGGTTCGATGCGGAAGCCGCGGATCTTGACCTGGTGGTCGGCCCGGCCGATGAACTCCAGTTCGCCGTCCGTGTTTCGGCGCACCAGATCTCCGGTGCGGTACATGCGCGCCCCGGCTTCGGCGGCGTACGGGTCCGCGACGAAACGCTCCGCGGTCAGGCCGGGCCTGCCCAGGTAGCCGCGGGCGACACCGGCCCCCGCGACATACAGCTCGCCCACCACACCGGGCGCCACCAACTCCAGCCCCGGCCCCAGCACATAGGTGCGCAGATCGGGGATGCCCACCCCGATCACGCTCGTCGACGCAGCGGTCGCCCGCTCGCGGGTCAGCGGCTGGTACGTGACATGCACCGTCGTCTCGGTGATGCCGTACATGTTGACCAGCAGCGGCGCGTCGTCGGCGTGGCGTTCGTACCAGTCGGCGAGGCGGGACGGTTGCAGCGCCTCACCGCCGAACACCACGGTACGCAAGGCGAGTCGACGTCCCGGCCGGGAGGCGTCCGCCTGCGCCAACTGGTAGAAGGCCGACGGCGTCTGGTTGAGGACCGTGACGCCGTGATCCGCCAGCAGATCGAGGAACGCGCCGGGCGTCCGGCTGACCTCGTAGGGCACCACGACCAGTCGGCCGCCGTGCAGCAGCGCGCCCCACAACTCCCAGACGGAGAAGTCGAAGGCGTACGAGTGGAACAGTGTCCACACGTCGTCGGGGCCGAATCCGAACCACTTCCGGGTGGCGCCGAAGAGCCGCACCACGTTCCGGTGGGTGTTGACGACGCCCTTGGGCCGGCCGGTGGAGCCGGAGGTGTAGATGATGTAGGCGGGGTGGTCGGGGGAGAGAGCGGTGGTGGGGTTGTGAGTGGGCTGGTGGGTGAGGTCGAGGGTGTCGAGGTGAAGGCGGGGCGTGTCGCCGGGCGGGTTGGCGTCGGTCGTGGTGAGAAGGAGGGCGGGCCGGGCGTCGCCGATCATGTGGGTGAGACGGGCGGGTGGGTAGGCGGGGTCGAGGGGCAGGTAGGCGGCACCGGTCTTGAGGACGGCGAGGACGCAGACGACCAGCTCGGGGGAGCGGGGCAGGGCCAGAGCCACGATGTGCTCGGGGCCGATGTCGTGCCGGGTGGCCAGCAGGTGCGCCAGCCGATTCGCGCGCTCGTTGAGATCCTGGTAGCTCAGCGTGGTGTCGTCGCAGACCACGGCCGTTGCTCGCGGTGTCCGGGCGGCCTGTGCCTCGAAGAGTTCCGGCAGGGTGCGCGTCGACGGTATGAGGGTCTCGGTGGCGGGCAGCAGCGCGGCTCGCTCCTCCGAGGTGAGCAGGTCGATCCGGCCGATCGGATCGTCGAGCGCGGTCGCCGTGACGGCCCTCAACGCGATGAGCAGGCGCCGATGATGAGCGGCCAGTTCGGGCGCCGGGCAGAGTTCGGGATGGGCGTTCAGGTCGACCGTCGGGCCGGTGCCGTCGCGTCGGTCCCACACGGCGAGCGTGAGGTCGCCCACCAGGCCCGAGGAGAGGTTGTGGGCGGTGGTCGGCAGGCCGGCGAACGTGATCGCGTAGTCGAAGGACATGACGTTGACGATCGGCGCGTACCACGTCCCCGTACTGCCGGGCAGCGCCAGGTCTCGCTGGATGTCCTCGGCCCGGTACCGCTGATGGGCGCCCAGGTCGCGTACACGGGTTCCGACCTGGCCGAGGAGTTCACCGAGCGTCAGGTCCGGTCGGAGCGACAGCCTGAGCGGGAGGACGTTGGAGGCGGTGCCCGGCGTCCGCCGCTGCACCTGGTCCAGGCGTGCCGTCACCGGCAGGCCGAGCACCACGGTCGACGCGCCGGTCGTCCGATGGACATGGACAGCCGCGGCGGCGATGACCAGGTGCGACCAGGGGACCCGCGCCCGGCGCGCGGCGTCGCGCAGCTCGGTCAGTTCCCCCGGATCCAGTGCCGTCGTGTGCCGGAGATAGCGCTCTGGTGTGGTCGTGGGCCGACCGACGATCCCGGCCGGCTCGGGGCGATCGGCGAAGCGATCCGTCCAGTAGGCCCTGTCCTGGGCGAATCGTTCCGACGCCCGGTACGTCTCGTCGGCGGCCACCAGGTCGGACAGTGACCCGAACGGGCTCGCCCCGACCGGGCCGCCCTCGGCGAGTGCGCTGTAGACGTCGGCGACCCTGCGGGTGATCAGCAGGGATCCGAAGGCGTCCATCACGGCGTGGTGGTAGCCCTGGTACCAGTGGAAGCGGTCGGCGCTCAGTCGCAGGAGCGCGTGGTCGAACAGTCGGTCCTCTTCGAGGTTCATCGGCCGGGCGACCGCGGCGTTCAGCCAGTCGAGGGCAGCCCGTTCGGGATCCGGCTCCGCGCTCAGGTCGACCAGTGCGGGCGACCAGTCGCCGGGCTCGTGGACGGCCTGCCGGACCTCCCCGCGTTGCTCGACAAAGCGGACATGCAGGGCGTCGGCCTCGGCGACGACCCGTTTCAGGGCCTGCGTGAAGAGCGCCGGATCCACGGGTCCGTGGATCTCCAGGTATTCGCCCACCCGGAATACACGATTCGCTTCCTTGAGTTGCTGCTCGGCGATCCATATCTCGCGCTGCGCAGCCGTGAGGGGCAGCGTCGTGACGGCATTGACGGACAAGTCTCCACCTCCGAGATATCCCCCGCACGGACGGCCGGAGAGGCAGGAATGAAAACTCACAACGGCCCGGAAAGCGGGCCGACAATTCGAAGCGCAACAGTGGAACGGCGGCCATCGGGCCATGAGGAGCGATGCGGCTCGCCGTACGCGCTGAAATCGGGCACAACTGCCCGGAATCACAACCGAGGAGAACCTAACCCCGGGAAGTTCTGAGGGTCAAGGAGATCAATGGGCTATGCCACACGCATGTCCCGCCGGCGGGACAACAGGACCGCCCGCCGAAGCCGGCACACACACGTGACGGCGGCCCGGCGTGCGCCTTCACCGTGTCGGCGCACCTGAAACTCCCTTGTGAAGGGCCGGTGAACCTTCGTGAGGGCCGGGGCGGAGACAACCAGCAGCGCAGGACGGACGTCTCTTGTCCATGGAGGGGCGGGCGCTTGCCCGTCGTTTCCGGGCAGTGTTAGTTTCGCCCTCACTGAATGTCGGATCGCATGTTTCCCGGACCTGTTTCTCAAAAGGAAGCCTGTATGGCAAAGACATGGTGGGGAAGTCATCTGCTGAGCCGGGGCGCGGACGACGAGATATGGGCTGTTTCCCGCGCACCGGTCACCCGAGGGCAGTTACGCACGGCGGTCGCCGATCTCGGAAAGCTTTTTCGCGACCACGGAATCGGGGAGGGAAGCTCGGTTCTTCTGAGAATGAAGCCGAGTTTCACCTATCTACAGGTGCTGCTCGCCCTGTGGAGTCGCGGGGCGCAGGTGGTCCTGGTCGACTTCCGGCTGAAACCGGCCGAGTACGAGCCGCTGACCGAGCTGGTGCGTCCGCAGTACCTCGTCGTCGCGGCGGGCGCCGGCGGGCCGGTGGCCGGATTCCGGCAGGAGTCCGACTTCACGGTCCTGCGGATGCCCGACGGCCGGCCCGCCGTCGACGGAGTACGCCTGGTGCAGTTCAGCTCGGGCTCGACCGGACGGCCCAAGGTGATCGGCCGCCCCGCGGACTCCGTGCTCGCCGAACTCGACCGGCACAGCGCACTTCCCGGAATCCCCGGCAGGGGCGACCGCCTGATGCTGCTGAACTCGGTCATGCACAACATGGGCCTGGTCAGCGGCGTCCTGCACGCCCTCGCGGCCGGGGCGACCCTGATCGTCCCGCCGACACTCCGCCCGGCGGAGGTGGTGCGGCTGATGGCCTCCACCGAGACGACCGCCGTGTACGGCACACCCGTCCACCACGAGCTGCTGTCCCGCGTCGGGGACCGGCCCGAACTGCCCGCGCTGCGGCTCGCGGTGTCCGGCGGCGAACGGGTGCCGCAGGAGACCTACGACCGGTTCCGCGCCCGCTTCGGCCTGCCCGTCAGCCCGGTCTACGGCCTCACCGAGATCGGGCTGCTCGCGGGCGACCTGTCCGGCACGACCGTGCCACCGGAGGTGGGGCCCCCGGTGCCCGGCGCCGAGGTGAAGGTCGCCGGCGAGGAGCTGTACGTCCGCATGGACCGGTCACCGTACCTGTACGGCGATCACGCCGACCGCTTCTCGGACGGCTGGCTGCGCACCTGTGACCGGGTCCACCAGGACCCGGCGACCGGGGTCCTCACCCTGCTCGGCCGGGCCGACTCGCTGGTCGTGGTCGGCGGACTGAAGGTCGACCTCACGGAGGTCGAGACCGCCCTGCTGGCCCATCCTCGGGTGACCGAGGCCGTGGTGACACACGATCAGGTCGTCGAGGCGTTCGTAGGAGCCGACGAGACGGTGACCGCCGGCCATCTCACCGCCTGGTGCCGGGAGCGGCTGAGTCCCGTCAAGGTCCCCAAGCGGTTCGTCGTCACGCGGCTGCTGCCGCGGAACTCGATGGGGAAGCTGATCCGCGACCCCGCGCTCCTGCACGAGCACATCACGTCGGAACTCACTTCGCAGGCACAGGGGGGCCGTTGATCTCGAAAGACGACATCAGAGCGATATTGACCGACAGCGCGGGGCTCGGACCGCCCGAGGAACTCTCCGACGACAGCGAGCTGGTGATCGACTCGTTCACCCTGATCGTCCTCCAGCACGGGCTGGAGGAGCGCCACGGCGTGGTCATCGACCCGCAGTTCGAGGACATGGGCCTGTTCACCTCTGTCGACGGCATCCACGCGTACGTGACGAGGGCTCTGGAAGAGCAGTGACGAGTCCGTCCCACCCCGCCCCGACCGCCACACGCAGGGAGCAAGGATGAGCAACCCCTTCGAGAACCCCGACGGAACGTTCCTCGTGCTCGTCAACGACGAGGGCCAGCACTCGCTGTGGCCCGCGTTCGCCGAAGTGCCCGCCGGCTGGACGGTCGCGCTCGGCGAGAGCGACCGGCAGACCTGTCTCGCTTACGTCGAGAAGCACTGGACCGACATGCGCCCGCTGAGCCTGGCGCGCCGATAGGAGACCGCGATGGACGACGCCGCTTTTCGGCAACTGCTGTTGAGGGAGGAGGATCTGGAGGAGTCGTTCTTCGGCGAGGAACCGAGCGCCGCCTACGATCCGGCGTACGTCTCCGGCGACGAGTCGGGGCGGGCCATCGTGGACCTGACGAACATGCTCACGCACGGCACGCACCCCGACACGACACACCACGCCTCCGCACTGTTCACGAACGTCGTCGGGTCCGTCGTCTTCCACCATGTCGCCCAGTTCGGCAACGGCGCCTGCCGGCAGGTGTACGAGCAGCTCCACGACGCGGTGCGCGCATGCGAGCGGTACCGGATGGAACTGAACGATGGCGTCCAACTCGACATCAGCAGAGTGGACTTGGCGCCGATCGAGCTGGGGGACGGCGGCTTCGTGGTGCGCTGGCTGTCCACCGTCGACCACTTCCGTATCGAGACCGCCTGGGCGATCGTCACCAAGGACGACGTCCTGACCTTCGTCAACACGCGTATCCCGGACGAGTGGGAGATCCACCGGCTCGCCCGCACGGCAGTCGACCGCGTCGCCGACCTGACGGGTACACCATGACGTCGTCCACCGCGGCCGCCGTCGACCTCGCCTCCGCGCTGGACACGGTCGAGACCTGGCTGACCGAGTACATCTCCGCATCCCATCCGGAGATCGGCCGCACGGGGCCGATCTGCCCGTTCGTGTCGCCCTCCCGCAAGAACCGGACCATGGAGATCCGTCTGCGGCTCGTCGGGCCGGCGCCGAGCCGCGAGCTGGTGGAGGAGATCGCCCGCAGCAGCCTGCGGGAGTACGAGCTGACGACCTGGCAGGGCAGGAACCCCATGCTCCAGGCCATGGCGGTCGTCCTCCCCGATCTCCGCGGCGAGGACACGGCACTGCTCGACCAGGCCCAGGCCCGGGTGAAGGACGACTTCGTGGAACGGGGCCTCATGATCGGCCAGTTCCACGAGAACTGCGAGGTGACGGCCGCACGCAACCCCCGCTTCGCGGTGAGCCGGGCACCCGTGCCCGTCCTCGCCATCCGCGCCATCGCCCTGCACGACGTCTTCTTCCTGTCCGACCGCCCGCACTGGTTCGCCAAGTACCGTGAGAAATTCGGCAAGTTCTACGGACCGGGCTCCACGCTGATGGACCCGCTCCTCGCGGAGCGCTACCAGGAGGCAGAGCAGGCGTTCGGTGGGCGTTCGTAGACGGAGACGGCTGTCGATGGCCCTCCGGTTGAACCACCGTGGCTCAACCAGAGGGCCATCGACGCTACTTCACGAGCAGTCCCTCCCATTCCGACGCCGGTGACCAGAGTTCGTTGCCACTGGTTGCGACCGTCCGGTGATCGCTGCTCGTCGGATGGAACCCGATCGCGTACGTGCGGGTGAACGAACCGTTGGCCGACGTCACCTTGATGGTGCGGGTGGTGAGCCGGGAGCCGTTCGGCGACAGGACCGTGCTGCCGTCGCTGACCTTCACCCGGGCGCCGGGCTGTGCCGGTACGGCGGAGACGGCCGGGATCCTCTTGTTCCTCGGCCAGTCGACGACGTACGTGGACACGTTCGGGTCGAACCCGTCGATCGCCACACCTCCCACGGTGATCGCCGACGCGTCGGCGACACTGGCCTTGGTGGCGTCCGCGAAGTTCGTCACCGTGACCGAACCGTCGGCGCCCACGACCACCGTCGCCGACATCGCCGCCGCCAGGTTGATCCGCTGCCAGCTCGCCTCGCCCGCCGAGGTGAGGTCGAGGGGATAGCCGGAGTCCGTGGCGGTCTGCTCCAGGACCTGGGTGCGCTGTTCGGCGGTGAGGTCCGGGAAGGCCGTGATCAGCAGGGCCGCCGCGTCGGACGGCGCCCGCAGAGCCTGCCCGGCCTTGCCGGCCTGCGAGAAACCGTAGGTCAGACGCCGGGTGTACAGGTCGACGCTCTGCGCCCTGCTCAAGCCGGCGTAGGAGTCGCCCTCGCAGGCCGTGAGCGTGCTGCCGTACCCCTCCTTCTCGCACTGCGCGAGCAGGACGCTCTCGATCTCCGTGTGGGCCTGCTTCAGCAGATCCGCGAACTCGGGATCCGCCCACCGGTGCGCGACGGTCGCCTGCGCCGAGATCCGGCCGCCCATGACGTCCAGCGGGTAGTGGAACCCGAGGACGACACGGTTGTCGCCGTACTCCGAGGTGCGCGCGAGGATCGACGGCGCCAGCTCGGGCAGGAGCGTGGCGAGGATCGTACCCGCCTCGTAACCGCCGTAGGTGTGCCCGCTCGGGTACGAGCCGCTGGTGGCGAGGCCGCCGTACGAGCCGTTCTGCGACTCGTAGACATGGCCGCCGTCGCCGACGAACCCGAGCCGCACGTACGGGCGCAGATAGCCGAAGCGGTTCTTCGCCGCGTCGCCCTTGTCGAGGTTCTTCGTGACGCGGGAGAACAGGGCGCTGGTCTTGGGCAGTTGGCCGTTCTTCAGGGCCTCGCTGTACATCGGGCCGAGCCGGGAGCCGAGGCCGTCGGCCATGGTGACGGTGGAGCTGTTCGTCGCGTCGATGTCGGCCCGGTCGACGTCCTTCTGCGTCGCCGCGTTGTTGATGCGTACGGCGATCCGGTCGTTCTCCGCGGTCAGCGAAGCGCCCTGGGGCTGCTTGCTGTTGGCGCCGAGGATGCCGGGGCCGAGGTCGGTGAAGCCGTCGAGGAGGCTGGTGAAGTAGTCGGTGCCGTCGCCGGATCCGGGCCACTTGTCCGATGCGTAGGTCGCGTTGAGGACGTCGTCGGGGAAGGGGGACGGTTCGTAGGACGGGTCGGAAGCGGTGTTTGCTCTCGTGGGCTCAGGGTTGTCGTCCGAGGTTCCGGCCAGGGTGACGGCGGTGACGGTCGCCGTGTGCGCCTTCGCCCTGCCCTTCGTCGCGAGCACGGCCGTGTGGGTCGTGGCGGAGACGTGTGTGGTGGTTCCGTCGCCGAGGGCCACGGTGTAGCCGAGGACCGGGAAGCCGCCGTCCCCGGCCGGCCGCCAGTCCACGCGGACCAGCTCGCCGTCGGTGAACACACCCGTGACGCCCGGCTTCTGCGGCTTGCTCCCGCCGGTCACCACGGGTGCCGTGGGCGGGCTCGGCTGCGAGGTGCCGACGGCGTTCACCGCGCGGACCCGCGCCGTGTACGGCTTGCCGGACGGCAGCCGGGCGAACGTCGTGCTGCGGCTGTCCGGATCGCGGATCTCGACCTGGTGGCCGTCGTCCAGGGTGACCCTGTAGCCGGTGACCGGCGAACCGCCGGTGTCACGAGGCGCGGACCAGGCGACGGTCACGCTCGTGCCCGCCGAGGTCGCCGACACCGCGTCGGGCGCGGCCGGCACGGCCTTGGGCTTGGTGACGAGCGCGGACAGGGCACGCTGGAGGGCGCTATGGCGATCCGTCAGGGTCGCGTCCGTCGCCTTGTCGTCCGCCACCGTGGTCTTCGCCTCGGCGAGTGCTTTGCTGAACGCCTTCCACGACGCCTCCGTGTAGCGGGAGTTGTCGATGAGTGAGGCGGTCGTGACCAGGTTCTCCAGGCGGAGTCTCGGCAGCGGGACCAACTGCTGGGCGGCGAAGGTCAGGCTGCGGGTCAGGTTGTCGACTTCGAGCTGGCCAGCGCCTTCGGCGTCCAGGAGGGTGCGGGCGGCGGCGAGTTCGCGCCGGAACACACCGAAGTCGATGGTGGTGTAGCGCGCCGCGTCGGCGGAGAGCCCCTCGTACCGCTCGATCGCCTTGCGCAGGGCGGACTTGTCCGTGACGGCGGGCGCCGCCACGTGGGCGAAGGTGATGCGGCCCAGATTCGCGACGTACGGGTGCGAGGAGTCCGGCGTCGTCGTCAGCCGCAGATGGACCGAGTGCCTGCCCGTGATCGCCGTGGGCAGGGTGAGGCTCGTCGTCCCTCCGGACGACCACGCGGACCCGGTCACCGGCAGCGGGACGGTCGCGTACGGCGTCCCCGGACGGGCCGGGTCGAAGGAGTCCAGGTAGAGCTGGACGGCCGAACCTATGCCGCAGCGCGCGGAGTTGTTGACGTAGGTGAGGGTGACGGTGTTCTTCGGGGAACCGCCGAAGTCGATGTCCCCGTAGTCGAGCCAGGCCCCGTCGTAGGTGCCGCCGAGGTTGGTGGTGGAACCCGCGCCGCTCCAGCCGACCGGCTCGCTCTTGAGGCCGCCGCCGCTGTGGGAGCGGAACGCGGTGGCGTCGAAGCCCGCCGGTGCGTCGGCCTCCTGAGTGAGCGTCAGCGCGTAGATGTTGCCCACATAGGGCTGCGACGACGAGTGGGTGCCGGAGACGAAGGTGGCGTACACGTCCTGGACGCCGGTGAAGACGCCCGGGTCGAGGTCCACGCTCGTGGTGGCGATGGTGCCCCAGCCGGATCCGGTGTAGTCGAGGGGGACGGCGACGGTCTTCGGGCCGTCCCGCGAGCCGAGGCGCAGCTCGATGTGCGAGTCCGAGGCCGCGCGCGACTGGGGCTTGTCGTAGCGGACGGTGACGGTGTCGGCGCCGTTGCGGAGATCGGTGTCCTTCCACTCGGCCCACGCGCCGTTCGTGACGTTCTCGAAGATGCCGTTCGAGAGGTTGAGCGGCGCCGAACCGCCGCCGGTTGTCGTGCTGTTGACCGCGGTCAGTGTGGCGAGCGTGGTGGCGGGGGAGGAGGGGACCTCGTACGGCGAGAACTGGTACCAGTCGAAGTTCGACACCCACTGCTGCCCGGCCGGCGCGTGGAACACGAACGTCGCACTGGAGGCGCGCAGCAGGGCGTCCGGGTCGGTGACGGCCGCCTGCACGGTGCTGTAGTACTGCCAGCCGCCCGTTCCGGGAAGCTGGACGGTGGCGACGACGGGCCCGTCCGCGGCGCCGGCGTGGATGTCGACGCTGCTCGGCTTCGCGGTCGTGGCCTGCGAGTTGGCGTAGCGCACCGACACGGACCGCGGGGCGACCCCGCCGAAGTCCAGCTTGGCGTACCGCTCCCACGCTCCCTCGGTGACACCACCGAGGTTGCCGTCGGAGTTGTTCTTCTCCTTCGTGAGGCGGGGGCCTTCCATCTCGTCGGGGGACTCGGCCTGGAGGACGGCGTAACCGCCCTCGTCGATGGTGAGCGTGTCGACGGCCGACTCCAGCGCGTCCTGCGCCGCCATCAGCGTGCCCGTCGCCGACGTGGTGTCCGCGAGAACGGTCCGCGCGCGTTCGAGCGCCGAGCGGAACAACGTCCAGGAGCCGTCGGAGTAGTTGCCGCTGCGCACCAGGGACGCCTGATCGACCAGCGCGCGCAGCGACTTGCGGTGCACCGCGGCGGCGGAGACGAGGAGCGAATCGGTCGGGGACACCCCGGTGCCGCGCACGGTCGAGGCCGGAATGCCGTGAGCGAAGGCGGTATCGGCGAACGTGATGCCGATGCGTGCGTCGACCTGTGCTGTGCCGGTGAGCGAGAGCGTAGCTGTACGCGATCCGGTGACGCGCAGGTCGGCCCTGACTCCGCCCGGCAGGCCCGTCACGGTGGCCGCTCCGGTCTTCGTCAGGCTGGTTCCTTTGCGGGCGGCGAAGGACGCCGGACCGGACAGGGTGAGCTGCACGCTGCCGTCGAGGGTGCCGTTCTCGGTGGTGCCCACGGTGGTCGGGCGGGCGGAGACGACGGTGTCGCCCTTGCCCGTTCCCGCGCCGCCGCCCGTGTCACCCCCATGGGTGTCGAGCGAGTAGGCGGGCTCGGTGCGCGTGCCCCACTGCGAAGGCTTGGAACCCATGGTGAAGTCGAGGGTTCCGCCCGAGACGATGTGCGCGTAGTCGAGCCAAGTGTTGCCGAACCGCTTGCCGTTGAGGGTCGCGCTCTGCACGTAGTAGCTGCTCGGCGACACCCCGTCGGCCTTCACCGTGAACCGCGAGCCGTTGGCGTAGGTGATCGTCGTGGAGTCGAAGAACGGGCTGCCGATCTGGAACTGGCTCGAACCGGCGGTCACCGGGAACAGACCCAGGGCGGCGGCGACGAACATGGTCGACATGGTGCCGGCGTCGTTGTCCATGGTCGGCAGGAAGCCGTCCGGGGCGAGCTTGTAGACCTTGGTCTTGATCGGCGGCCTGAACTCGCCGCCGGAGCTGGGGGCTTCGTTGGTCGAGCCCGTCGCGATGTAGCGGTTCCAGGTCGTGCCGGTGTAGATGGCGCGTACCCACTTCTGCGTCAGGCTCGGCTCACCTGTGTAGTTGAAGAGGTACGGGGCCTGAAGGTCGATCTCGTTCGCGTTGGAGTGCAGCATGGTCGAGCCGTCGTCGGCGCCGGAGTCCTCGCCGAACAGGTGTCTGACCGCGGCCTTGCCGGCCTTGTCGCCGCCCATGGCCTTGATGAGGCCGCCCATGTCGTACGCGTCGTACCAGTGGTACTGCCAGAGCGTGCCCTGGTAGAGGCCGGCCGCCTCGAACTTCTCGTAGTCGGCGCTCTGCCAGGCCCCGCCCGTCGCGCGCGGGGTGAGCAGACCCACCTTCGTGCCGTCGGCGGCGGTCCAGGCGCCGGGCTTCACGAGGTTGTCGATCGCCATCGTCGCCTGTGTGCGCAGCTTCTTCGCGTCCGCGTCCTTGCCGAGCGCGTCGGCGATGACGGACAGCGCCCACTGGTCGTAGCCGCGCTGCACGGTCGTACCGGGATCGCCGCTGACGTAACCCTGCCGCAACTGCGCGCCCGTGTAGTACCCGGAGTACGACAGCAGCGCCGGGTACGCCTCGTCGAGCCGGTCGAAGTTCTTGAAGCCCTTCGACAGCGCGTCGGCGACCAGCACGGCCGAGCGCTCCCACCGCACGGTCGGCACCGAGTGGGTGAGGCTGCCCAGGCTCTTGCCCGAGGCGCGCGCGTCGGCGAAGAGCACGACGAGCGACTGCACCATGTCCCGGTAGGCGGCCGGGTCGATGTACGCCTCGACCGAGTACTTGCGGAAGTCGTCCCAGGTGGACCAACCGTCGTAGTACGTGAACCCGTTGGCCTTGTGCACACGGCCGTCCACCCCGCGGTACGTCCCGCTGGTGCTGGTGGCGTTCACCGGCAGCGCGTACATGCGGTACAGGTGCGTGTAGAACTGCTTGGTGAGCGTCGCGTCGGGATCGGACTTCGCCGAGGAGCGCACGTCGACGGCGCCGAGCGCGCTGTTCCAGGCCGCCTTGGTCTGCGCGCGGGCCTGCTCGAAGGTGAGCCCGCCCACTTCACTGCGCTGGTCGGCCGCTGCCTGTTCCTCGCTGATCGGCGACAGCGTGATGCGCAGCTCGATGTCGTCCGCGGCGGCCGCGTCGAACCCGAGCACGGCGCCGGTGTCGGTCCCCTCCTGCGCGGTCGCGTCGCTCAGCCGGCCGTCGCCGCCCCAACTCTTGAGCGAGGCCACGGGAACGTTCGTGGTGGCCGCGTAGAACAGCTTGTACGAGGCGCCGTTGAACGATCCGGCGACGAGCCCGGTGATGGACGTGGTCCCGTCCGCGAGCGTCGTCGCCTTCAGCGTCGAGCGGGTGCGGCTGGTGAAGTTGTTCGCGAGATCGAGGACGAGCTGCGGGTTCGACCCGGCGGGGAAGCTGAACCGTTCGAGCGCCGTGCGGGTCGTCGCGGCCAACTCGGCCTGGATGGTGCCGGAATCCCGTTTCACCGAGGACGCGGTTCCGGAGATGGCCCCGAGGCCGACCTGGTAGTAGCCGGGCGTCGCGGTCTCGTCGTCGTGGCTGAACTCGTGGGCGTACGTGCTGGGGGCGGGGCGCTTGTCGTACCGCACGGAGGTCGGCACCACGAGCAGGTCACCACCGCCTCCCGAACCGCCGACGCCGTCGAGGTTCGTCGCGGTGAAGCCCGCGATGTGGTCCTCGTTGTAGTCGTACCCGGTGTGGTTACGGCCCGGCGTGGTCAGCGGGTTGACTTTCGCCAGCCCGTGCGGCGCCTGCGCGCCGGGCAGATCGTTGCCGTCATCCCCGGCGGTGGACACGAACGGGTCGACGAGACGCGTGTAGTCCGTCCCCCCGGCCCCCGCAGCCGGGGCCGCCGCGACGGGCACCGCCGACGCCGTACCGCCACCCGCGAGTGCGGCGACACCGAGCGCCCCGGCGAGCAGCGCGGCGATGGTTGCGCGCAGGGGGCGCGGGCGGGGATGGCACTGCGGGCGGGCGGGTCTCGGAGGGGCCACGGGTGGGTGGGCGAAGGGAGGGTGGGATCTGATCGGCACGTCAACCTCTCCAGCAGTTGTTGTTCAACGCACGCACGGGCGGGGCCTGTTGGATCTGACAACGTTGTCAGATCGCGCCCGAGTGGTACGACTCGGGGTGAGACGGAAGTGAGCGCCCAGCATCGCACGCCAACGCCGTTTTGCACCCGCTGAGTTCACCACATCGGTCATGAGACACGGGGGAGGCTTACGGAGGGCGACGGGCTCGTGATCGCTAGCCTGACGGACCATGAAGCAACGCCGGCAGAAGAAGCTCTCGCATCGTCTCTTCGAAGCGATCCTCACAGGGGACGGCAGAAGCACGAAGGCTCTGTTGCGCAGGGGAGCAGATCCGGACTGGAGGGATGGCGACGGCACCACTCCGCTGTACTTGGCCTCGGTGCAGGGTGAGGCCGAGATAGCCCGTCTGCTCTTGGAAGCCGGGGCTTCCCCCGACATCGAGAGCAGCGGCCCCGGCTCGGACGGCACACCGTTGTGTGCGGCCGCCTGCTGGGGACACACCGAAACGGTCCGGCAGTTGCTGGCACACGGCGCGGATCCCAATCTCCGCGAAGACCAGGGCACGGGCAGGACACCGCTGGAGTGGGCGGACGGCGGTCCGCACCCTGACACCGCCGAAGTGCTGCGGGCGGCAGGGGCGCAGCCATCGCCTCACCGTGCTGTCGGAACAATGTGAAGGTCTGCTCGCACGGCCGGGGGCCCGGGGATGTGAGACTGCAAGCGTGCTCATACAGTTCCTCACCGCCGCCGGTGTGCTGGCCGTGCTGACCGTGGTGCCCGGTCCGGACATGGCCGTCGTGACGAAGCGGGCCGTCTCGGCCGGATGGCGGGACGGTCTGCGGACGGTCGGCGGGATCACCACGGGCCTGCTGGTGTGGGGCGTTCTCACGGTCGTGGGTCTCTCTGCGGTTCTGGCTGCCTCCGCGACCGCGTACACCCTGGTCAAGCTGGCCGGGGCCGCCTACTTGGTCCTCCTCGGCGTCCAGGCACTGGTCCACAGCCGACGCGGCCAGGCCGCCGGGGATGACGGCAACGACCTGCCCGGCCCGCAGGCGCCGCACGCACGGACCGTGGGCACCCTCCCCGCCGCGCCCGTCCTCGGCAGTCCCTGGCGGACCGGTCTGATCAGCAACGTCTTCAACCCCAAGATCGCCGTCTTCTACACCGGCCTGCTGCCCGCGCTGGCCCCGGCCGGCCTGTCCCCGCACGCCGGTATGGCACTGCTGGTCCTCACTCACGCGCTGCTGACCGCGGTGTGGCTCGGCGGTTACGTGATGCTCCTGGCCAAAGCGCGCGCCTTCTTCCAGAAGCCCCGCGTGCGCCGGGCGATGGACCGGACCACGGGTGTCGTCCTCATCGGCTTCGGCCTCAAGGTCGCCACGACAGAGCCCTGACCTGCTCGCGCGTACCGTGAAGGAGCCGTCATGGGTTGTTGAGATGCTGTGGCCCATGACGAAGAGTGCGAAGGCGGACGGCACAAGGCCGGGCCGTCCCATGGACTGGGCGCTGCGTTCCGCGGAACCGGCGGATGTCGAGGCGGTCGCGGAGTTGCGGGCGGTGGTGATGCGCCCGGACCTGGAGCGATTGGGACGGTTCGACGAGCACAGGGTCCGGCAGCGGCTGCGGGATTCCTTCTCTGCGCACCACACGTCGATCGTCGTGGCCGATGACGCCTTCGCGGGCTGCGTGACGGTGCGGCCGGCGGAGGACGGCCGGTGGCTGGAGCACTTCTATCTCGCACCGCACCTTCAGGGCCGGGGCCTCGGATCGGCCGTGCTGCGCGCCGTGCTGGAACGGATCGATGCCGACGGCGTGCCCGTTCGTCTGAACGTCCTCCAGGGCAGCGCCGCCCGACGGCTGTACGAGCGCCATGGGTTCACGGTGGAGGCTCAGGACCCGATCGACGTCTTCATGGTGCGGCGGCCTGGTGCGGGCGTGTCGGCAATCTGACGAAGGGCCTGCGGATGTTCTTCGTGGGGCGCGATGTCCGCAGGCTCCGCCCACTGCCGGCCGCGCGTGCCTCGTGCGGAACCGATCCCCACCGCCCCCTCAGCAGATCGTGCCCGGGGCAGTCGCCACAGCCCTCAACAGGTCTCGCACCAGATCGAAATCGACGTCCCCCGGCTTGCGGAACCGCAGACAGCCCTTGCCCATGTCCCGTCCGCTCAACCGCTCCTCGAACGCCTCCCGAACGTCGCTCCGCATGAGGTAGAAGGAGATGTACTGCGTCTGGCTCGCGAAGGCGATCTCGGCGGCGCCGTCCCGCTGGTACGTCGGCATGCCGTATGCCATGACCTCGTCGAACCCCGTGAGCTCGGCTCGGCACAGTTGCCGCAGCCTGATCAGGGCGTCCCTGCGTTCCTCGGGCACCTCGGCCAGATACCCGACGACGTTTTCCGCACTGCTCCGCACCATGCGGTGAGCCTATTCCAGCCCGCCGACAACGCCATGCGCGCGCCTAACACTCCGCCGCGTCGGGGCCGATGACCTCGCGCTGTGCGGTCTGCGCGACGCGGGCGAGCAGCGTGCGCAGTTGCTCGGTGTCCTTGGCGTCGAGGTCCGTGAGCAGGCGCGCCTCGGCGGCGCCGAGCTTCTCGCGTACCTCCGCGAGACGGGCGCGTCCGGTGTCGGTGAGGAGCACCTGGCGGGCGCGACGGTCGCGGGGGTCGGGTTTGCGGGTGACCAGGTCGTGGGCTTCGAGGTCGTCGAGGAGGTAGGTCATCACCGTGCGGTCGAGGCTGACCTCTTTGGCCAGGGCGAGCTGGGAAGGCGGCTCGCTGCCGCCGGCCAGCGCGACCAGGACCAGGTAGCCGCGGGCCCCGCCGGGCAGGTCGGTGACGGAGTCGGTGGCGACGCGGCGGAAGGCCGCGGAGACCATGCGGATCGCCCAGCCCAGATCGGTGTCCAGCGTCAGGGGCTCCGCCTCGGCGCGCGGCTTCATGCTCTCGGACGTGGATGCGCTCACCGGCACATCGTACCGCATACGCTCATCGACAGATGTTCTTGCTGACAGAACATCTGCGATGCATAGTTGTTTGTGGAAGGGCGCCGGTCGTGATCCGCACCGCGCGCCGTGAGCACCACGGCAAGGAAGACCGCCATGAACGCCGGAACCACCGTTCTGCACGGCCGTACCGCACTCGTCACCGGAGCGACGTCCGGCATCGGCAAGGCCGTCGCCCGGAAGCTGGCCCGCCAGGGCGCGTACGTCGTCCTGCACGGCCGCGATCACGTCCGTGGCGCGGCCCTGGTCAAGGAGATCGAGACCGAGGGCGGCAGTGCCCGTTTCGTCGCCGCGGACCTCGCCGACGCCGATGACACGCTCCGCCTGGCCGCCGAGGCCGGAGCGGTGGACATCCTGGTCAACAGTGCGGGGCTGTACGAGTTCGCCCCGACGGCCGCGAGTGACGCCGCGAGCTTCGACCGGCAGGTCGCGGTCAACACGCGCGCGCCGTTCCTGCTGGTCGGTGCGCTGGCACCGGGCATGGCCGAGCGGGGACACGGCTCGATCGTGATCGTCGGCTCCAGCGCGGCCCGCATGCCCGCCCCGGTCGGCGCCGCCTACGCCGCCTCCAAGGCCGGCGCCGAGATCCTCACCCGCTACTGGGCGACCGAGTTCGGCCGGTCCGGGGTGCGCGTCAACACCGTCTCGCCCGGCCCCGTGCGCACCGAGGGCACGAAGGCCATGCTCGGTGAGCACGTAGCGATGCTGGACAGGACGAACGCCCGCGGCCGGGCCGGAGACCCTCGCGAGATTGCCGAAGTCGTGTCGTTCCTCGTCGGCGAGGCCAGCTCTTACGTCAATGGAGCGGTTCTGTTCGCCGACGGTGGCGAGCTGAGTGCGCTGCCCTCTTGAGGCGCCTCGCCATGAACTTCGTATCGCGCAAGCCGCAGGAGAGGAGGCGAGGGCATGCCGCCATGGGCGAGTCCGCGACCCGTCACCGACTCAGCCATTGCTCGATCTATCGATATTCGATAGATTCCCATCGTATCTCGATGGAAAGGTGGAGCAGTGGGAAAGCTGACAGTGCGCGCGCTGCGCGCCGTGCTCGTGGTGGTGCTCACCGGCACGGTGCTCGTACAGGCATTGATGGTGTGGGCGTTGGTCAGCGGGAACGACCCGGAGGACGGCTCGCTCCCGCTGACCCCGCTGCGCGTGATCACGATCCTGGGCATCGGGACAGTCCAGGTCGCCGTGGTCTGTGTCTGGCGACTGGTGACGATGGTGCGACGCGGAACCGTGTTCTCCCACGCCGCTTTCCGGTACGTGGACGTCATCATCGGCGCGATCGTCGCGGCTGCCCTCGTGTGGTTCGCGGTCACGGCCCTGAACGCGCCCGGCCAGCGGGACGACCCCGGTGTCACCCTCATCATGGGCGGGATCGGCGTGGCCATCCTGGGAATCGCGCTCATCGTGCTCGTGCTGCGGATGCTGCTCGCCCAGGCCGTCGCCCGCGACGTCGAAGCGACGCAGATGCAGGCCGAGTTGGACGAGGTGATCTGATGCCCATCGCCGTTGACATCGACGTGATGCTGGCCAGGCGGAAGATGTCCGTGGGCGAGCTTGCCGACCGCGTGGGGATCACGCCTGCCAACCTGGCGGTACTCAAGAACGGCCGCGCCAAGGCGGTGCGCTTCGCGACGCTCGCCGCGCTCTGCGAGGTGCTCGCGTGCCAGCCGGGCGACTTGCTTCGTTGGGAGGCGGAGGCGGAGGCGGAGGCGGAGGCGGAGGGGGAGGCGGAGGGGGATGCGGAGGCAGACGCAGAGGCGGCGGACACCGCGGTCGAATGAACCGTACCGGCCGACGCGTCATCGTCGATTCCGCCGGCCTTTGACCAACTCCGCGAGCATCTCGGGACCGTTCCCGTGCCTGATGGAACGCCTGGCCGAGGTGCCGGACCGTCGCGATCCTCTGGGGCGAAGCGGCCAGGGGCACGGAGCCGCAATTCACCACCCCGCAGGAGCTGCTGCCGCCGAAGGCGCACAGAGCGCCCCGGAAGTCGGCTCGACCTGGTCCACTACACCCCATCGCCGACACCGGCACCGCGCTGGGAAGCCCCTCACCTCTCAGCGGGCAGAGGCAGCAGACTGCCGCTCCAGCGTTCCTGACCCTCCCCGGCCGGCGTCACCCGCAGCCCGAAGGCTGCCTCGGCGAGAGCCAGGACGCCGTACAACGGAGCCGACTCCCCTGAAACGAGGCCGAGAGGGCGCATGAACGCATCGAGCCGGTGGGGATCCAGGCCGGTCCACTCGACCGGCTGAAGGGTGTGGAAGCCGACGACGATGTCGCCCCCGACCGCGTACTTGAACCAGTGCATCGGCTTGTCGTTGTAGTGAAGCGCGACTGCCTCCGTCCCCTCCGAGACCCTGGACAGCACCGCCTCGTCCAGCCCATGACTGCCGCCCTGCTCCCATGCCCAGGTCCACACACCGTCGACCCCGGTCGTCACCACCGGTTCGTCCTTGTCGAGGACGGTGTCACCGAAGTAGTCCTCCAGATCCAGGCGGTCGCGGAGGGCCGGCGTCTCGGGGTCCACCCCCATACGGGTCAGCAACTCGATGGGGGACAGGCCCTTGGCGAAGGTGAGCGTGTAGAAGGGGATGTCCGCGCGGAGAACGTCCAGGCCATGAGCTGCATCGGTACCCGTCATGCCCGGATCCTGGCATGCCGTGCTGACAGACTGACCACTGGTCGCAGTGCCGCGCTGGAGGCGATGCCGAACGGTGCCGGCCGGTACCGATGACGGCAGCCCAGGCGCACCGCGAGCTGCTCCGGATCACCATGGCGGGCCGAGACCGCACCGCCCCTACGAGCCAAGGCGCAGGCCGACGGCGGCATCCCTGCATTGCCACCCTGCTCTCAGCCGCCCCGCTCAAGTCAGTCTGCTCCGGTTGCCACGTCCCGAGGACGGTCGGCCGATGGGAGTCGCAGCGCGAGGAGCGCGACATCGTCGGCGCTGTCGGAGGCGAGGCCCGTGCGTCGGCACCGCCGGGCAGCCCGGCCAGGCAGTTTTGTCGGGCCGGGACTGGGCGTACTTGAGCGAGCAATAGTCATGAGTTGTGGGTGAGCTGTTTTCAGCTCTCGCTGCGGTGGTTGTGGCCGATCGTGGCAGTGTTACGGATCCGCTTGGTGCGGCCGGCTTTGGCGAGGATCTCGATGGCCTCGCTGTTCGTCCCGGCGGCGGTCTTGAGCTGGAGCCAGTTGGATGACGCGAGCAGGTCCTCCGGCTGCCAGGGCAGCTTGAGCGTGACGGCGCGGAAGAGTGACCACTCCCGCAGGCGCTGAGCCAGGAAGGGGTGGTCGATCGTGGCCTGGGTCATCGCCTGCGCCCACCCCTCGTAGGCGGGACCGGGGTAGAGGCCGGCGGCTCGACGGTCCAGGTGCCGCAGCACAGCGGACTGGGCCATCGTCTGGTCCGGATCACTGAGCACGCGGCTGACCAGGCTGACCTCGTTCGCGTCGGCAACGTGCTCCAGCTTGTCGAGGTAGGCCGCGAAGCGGACGTGCTCGTCCGGGTTCTGCAGGATGTCGTGGACGTTCATGCGGCCTGCTCCTCGCGCTCGACCAGGACGCCGTTCTCGAATCGTGCACCGGCGCGAACCAGGGACACCAGGTGGGATCCGGTGATCGTACGCCATCGGGCCTGAGCGGACTCGACCAACTTGAACACCATCGCGAGGGCGGCCGCCGGGCTGCCCGCGCCACGGGTGACCTTGGTGCGGAGCTTGACCGTGGAGAAGGTCGACTCGATGGGGTTGGTGGTCCGCAAGTGAATCCAGTGCTCGGCGGGGAAATCGTAGAAGGCCAGGAGTTCGCCTTCTCGGCGTGGGTGCGGTCCTCGGCGTTGTAGATCTCCTGCATCGCCTTCGTCGCGCCGGGCTGCGCGGACTTGGCAGGCAGTTCGCGACGTTGCGGGCTATGTGAACCCAGCACCTTTGCGGCCTGGCTGCCGGGAACACCCCGGCGAGTGCCCGCCACAGGCCCATGGCACCGTCGCAGATGACCAGCTCGGGGTCGCGCATCCCGCGCCGGCGACAGTCGCGCAGCAAATCGGACCACGACTCGGTCGACACCCGCAGGCCCTCGGCCAGGGCGATCAGCTCTTTCGTGCCGTCCAGCCGGACCCCGAGCAGGACCAGGACGCACGAGTGGGCCTGGCCCAGCCGGACCTTCGGGTGCACGCCGTCAGCCCACACGCAGACGAAGTCGCGATCCGACAGGTCCCGATTCTGGAAGGCAGCGTGGTCCTCGCTCCACTGCCTGGTCAGCCGTGTCACGGTCGCGGCCGACAGCCCGGCGGTGCCGCCGAGGAACTGCTCCAGCGCCGGGACGAAGTCGCCGGACGACAAGCCGTGCAAGTAGAGCAGCGGCAGCACTTCGGAGAGCTTCGGGGACTTACGGCACCACGGCGGCAGGATCTTCGAGGAGAACCGTTTGCGCTCGCCCGTCTCATCGTCGACGCGGTGGCGAGCATCCGGCGGGCGCCTTCCCGCACGATCTCATCGATCAGGGAACCGGACTGGGTGGAGCCGTCGTCGGTGACTGCGCTGAGCACGGGCGTGCCTTCCCGGAATCGATCCACAAGTCCTGAACATTGCTCACTTAAGCTTGGCGATGACCTTTTCGGCTGTCCGGTCCGGTTCCGTCCGGTCAGCCCAATTGTTCGGCCAGCCCGACGATGATGCCCTCCGGTCCACGGAGGTAGCAGAGCAGATAGCTGTCCTCGAACCGCGCGATCTCGCCGACGAGTTCGGCGCCGTGAGGGCGCAGCCGGGCAACGGTGTCCTTGATGTCGTCGACGGCGAACATGACGCGGTGCGTGCCCAGAACGTTGTGGGGCCGGTTGCGCGGTCCGTCGCTGATCACCGCGGGGCTGCGGTACTTCGCCAGCTCGAGCCGGCTGTGGCCGTCCGGGGTCCGGACCATCGCGACGTCACAGCGGACACCGTCGAGTCCGGTGCACTGGTCGGCGAAGGCACCCTCGATCTCCGCCCTGCCCTCCAGCTCCATACCGAGTTCCAGGAAGAACGCGACAGCGGCATCCAGGTCCTCTACGACGATGCCGACATTGTCCATCCGCTGAATCGCCATGCCGCTTTCTCCTTCTCCCTTGTACGGCCGGAGGTGGCCGCCCATGCTCCTGGGACGGAGCCGGTGGCGGGTTCTCGACATCCGCAGGGAAGCCATCCTGCACGGAGACCGGCACACGCAGCGCGCGGCTCGCCCTCGCCTGGCAGCGTTGTGTGGATTTCCCACCCGGTGCCCAGGACTTGTTCAGGGCTCTCCAGAGAGTGTCGCGCTGTCGCTCCGCCTCACTCGTCGTAGTAGTCGGCGTACCGGGCCGAGTACTCCTCGACGCCGAAGTCTTCGAAATCGCCCGCCTCTTCACACTCGAGCAGCCGCTCAAGAGCCGCTTCTGCCTCCGGCGTACCAAGGGCCGAGAGATACGTCTTCGTCTCGGTGAGCCCCCGTCCGCACAGCAACTGGACATCGATCGAACAGGCGGCATCCATGCTTGCGGTCTTCGCGTCCCAGATGAGGAGTACGTCCTCGGTGACCCCGGCATTGAACAACTGGACGCAGCAGAGCTTCATCAGCTCGGTGTCGCCCTCGCCCTGAGAGCGCCGCTCACGTTCCGTGTGGTCTTTCAACAGTTCGCGGATGTCGTCGAGGTCGGTGCCCACGGGGTGGAGACCGTAGCGCCGTATGCTCTCGTCGTCGTTCACCCGTGTTGCTCCCGCTCTCGATGTCGGCACCGCACTCTAGCGATGCAGAGCCAGAGAGGTATCGGGGGCCGACGTATGTACCCGTACCCAGGGGTGATTGGCTGGCCCCAACAATCTCACCCCGACTCGGCCAGCAGGAGGACCACGTCATGAGCAGCGCCCAGGTCTACGAATACAAGGTCGTCACCTTCCGGGAATCGCTGATCGGCGACGCCCTGGACAGCGACAAGCTGGAGAAGGTCCTGAACAAGCATGCCGAGGACGGCTGGGGCCTCAAGGCCATTACCGCTGCCGACGTCAAGGGCCGCATAGGCCCCGGCGCCGTCGAGGGACTGCTGCTGACCTTCGAACGTCCGCGCGTCTGACCGCCACAGACCACAGACCACAGACCACAGACCTGGGAACGCAGGTGCTGTGGCCGGTCGGCCCGACAAGTCCCCCACGTACAACACGTGGGGGACTGTTGCTGCCATGGTGTTCCGATGCATACGACACCGGACGGACGGCCCATCCCACCCGCGCACGCCGACGAGCGCGCCATGCTGGAGGCATGGCTGGACTTTCACCGAGCCACGCTTGCCCTGAAGTGTTCGGGCCTCAAGGGCGACCAACTACGGCTCGCCGCAGTGCCGCCCTCGCCGATGACGCTGCTCGGTCTCGTGCAGCACATGGCTGAGGTCGAACGCAACTGGTTCCAGCGCGTGTTCGCAAACCAGGACGTGCCGCCGGTCTTCGGGGAGAACAACGTCGACGGCTACGCACTCGGTCCGGACCGAGGGCTCGACAAGGTGATGGCCGTCTGGCAGTCCGAGGTCGCCCGGGGCCGTGAGCTGATCGCCGACGCATCGCTGGACGACTCCGGCCGACTGTCCGAACAGGAAGCGGCTCACGCCGGCGAGCAGGGGGTCTCCCTGCGCTGGATCATGGTGCACATGATCGAGGAGTACGCACGTCACAACGGCCACGCAGACCTCATCCGGGAGAGGATCGACGGAGTCACCGGTGTATGAGAAGTAGTCGTGCCGGCTGAAGGCGGTTGTGCCTCTATGCAGTGCCAGTGCCAGTGGCTTCCTTGTGCAGGACGGTCGTCAGACGTGCCAGTCCCTCCGACCCGTAGCCGTCGGCGACCGCCCGGTCGATGACGGCCTTTGCCGCGGTGAGCATCGCCGCATCGATTCCGTGGCTGGTGGCGGTGTTGATGACGTGAGTGATCCCGGACGCTGCGGAAGCGATCGTGGACCGGTCTCCGGGGTAGTGGTCAGCCCGGATCTGCTGAGCGAAGCGCGTGATCATCTCCGGGAGGAGGCCACCGATGCCGGTGGCGAGGGCGGCGAACCGTTCGGGCTCGATCCCCTCGGCGGACGCGAGCGCGAAGGCGTGCACGATGCCGTTGACCGAGGTCGCGAAGATGTCCAGCAGTGCGACCTCGTATGCGGATGCCTGGCCGGGATCGTCGCCGAGATGCGTCACGGTGCTGCCGACGGCGTTCATCGTCTCCCGGACTGACTCGTAGACATCGTGGGAGCCGCTGAGGAGGACGGCGGCGGCTGGGGTGCCGATCGTCGGGGTCGGGGTCAGGATCGCGCCGTCGAGGTAGTCGATTCCGCGTGCGGAAGCCCACTGTGACATCTGGCGAGCTTGAGCCGGTTCTCCACTGGTGAGGTTGATCAGGCGCCGGTTCGTCCAGTCCGCCCGCGAGTCTTCGAGCGTGGCCCGCACGGCGTCGTAGTCGATGAGGCAGACAATGATCACCTCTCCGGCCCGCACCGCGGCCTGGACCGAGTCGACCACCACGGCACCACGGTCGGGAAGGTCGCCGGCCTTCCCCGGCGTGCGGTTCCAAACGGTTACCGGCTGACGGGCGTTGAGGAAGGCGGAGGCCAGGGCGCGGCCCATCGGGCCGAGGCCGAGGACGGTCACGGGCGTAAGTGGTGCGCTCTCATGCGGGGTTGCGATCATGCACCGAACGCTAAACCTTCACATTGACGTCAAGGTCAAGCCCTGCTGGACTCGTCCTCATGAGGATCGGCGAACTCTCACGCCGCACCGGCGTGAGCCAGCGCTCCCTGCGCTACTACGAAGAGCAGAACCTGCTCACCCCGACGCGCCTGCCGAACGGCTACCGTGACTACGACGAACGCACCGTCACCACCGTGCGGCGCATCCAGATCCTGCTCTCCGCAGGCCTCGGCACGTCCGCCGTCGCGGAGATCCTTCCCGGCGCCGTCGACGACACGGTCGTCCTGGCCGGGCGTTGCCCAGAACTCATCGACGGCCTGGCGAAGGAGCGCCGCAGGATCGACGCGGCGATCGACGCCCTCATCGCCGCACGCTACGTCCTCGACTCACTCGTCGGGCGCCCGTTGGACCCCCAGGCCGTCGCTCCATCACGCTGACAGGGGCAAACGGGACCGGTACAGAGCCCAAACCGGACGCTCGCCTCGTAGCCTGCACACATGACTGGTGATCCGTTCCTGTGTCGCTGTGTCCTCTGCCATGACTACGGTGACCGGGGCGACGCGGACCGCGCTGATCCGACGATCATCGAAGATGTGCGGCGGCACGGGTGGCACGTCGTGATGGTCCCCGAAGACGAGATCGGTCCTGGATTCGCCTACACGATCGGCCTGGCGCACACCTACGGCGCACCTGAACTCGCCATGTTCGGGCTCGATGTCCATGCCATGCACCGTGCGCTCAACAGGCTTGCGGAGAAGCCTGCCGCGGGCTCTGCGCTGGCTGACGGCCAGAGGCATCCCGGGATTGTCGAGGGTCACCAAGTCGCCCTCAGACGGGTTGATCTGCGTTGGTACCGGACCTTCTTCGGGCGGGCCATCGGGTTCTACCGGCGGCCTCCCTTTCCTGTGCTGCAAGTCGCGTGGCCCGACATGGCCGAGCGCTTTCACTGGGAGGAGCAGGCTGAGGAGAAACATCGGGATTCTCAGCCGCAGTTGTGGCTGTCCCCGAGTGAACACCCTGCCGGGATCTGGACTGCCGAACTCTGACCCGAAGACACCGAGCAGCGAGTGTCAGAGCACCTGGTCGGGAGTCGCCTTGAAGGCGCGGGCGACGATGCGGTCCAGGAAGCGGTCGGTGAGGATCTTGCGTCCGAGTACGGCCTGGCGGGCCGCGGTACCCACGGCGTAGCGGGCTTTGGGCTTGTTCGAGGCCACGGCTTTGGCGACGGCGTCGGCGACCACATCGGGACGGGAGCCGGTACCGGCCGCGTCGGCCCGGGCGAGTACATCGTGGACGGAACGGGCCAGACGGGCGTAGGGGCCGTGGCCGGAGACCTTCATCAGGTTGTCGCGGGCGATGGTGTTCCACTCGGTGCGGATCGCGCCGGGTTCGATGAGGACGACGCGGATGCCGAACGGCGCGACTTCGACGCGCAGCGCGTCGCTCAGGCCCTCCAGCGCGAACTTGGTGGCGTGGTACCAACTGCCGAGCGGGCCGTAGATCTTTCCTCCGATGGAGGAGACATTGACGATGGTGCCGCCGCGCTGGGCGCGCATGTGGGGCAGGACGAGCTGGGTCAGCCGGGCGGGCGCGAAGACGTTGACGTCGAACTGGGCACGGCCCTCGCTCGCAGGGACGTCTTCGAGGGCGCCGTAGGAGCCGTAGCCGGCATTGTTGACCAGGACGTCGATGCGGCCCTGCTCGTCGATGATGAGGTCGAGGGCGCGGGTCGTGGCGTCGTCGTCGGTGACGTCCAGGGCGAGCGGGCGTACGCCTTCCGCCTCCAGGTCGCCAAGGCGCTCCAGGCGACGGGCGGTTCCGTAGACGATGTGGCCCTCGCGGACGAGGCGTCGGGCGATGGCGGTGCCGATTCCGGAGGAGGCTCCGGTGATCCAGGCGACGGGCTGGTTCATGGGTGGTTCCTTCGCGGGCGGGCCCAAGTGCGGGCTCACGGATAGAGGTTGCGGTGGTAGGTCGCTGGATCGTCGAGGATGTCGAGGATCTGGGCAGCGAGCTGACGGTAGGTCAGTCGGGAGAACGTATGGGCGCGCGGGCGCGGTGCGGGCGGGCTCGGCGGCCGACGGGAGGGGCGATGGGTCAGCAGTGTGGGGCGGAGGATCGTCCAGTCTGTGTGACTGATCGTCACGATGGAGTCCTGTAGGCGCCGTTCGCGTACGGCCGGCGCGTTGGCGAGCCGGTACAGGGCGGCCGCGGTGTGGGCGAGGGGGCCGCGGGCGTGCGGCGGGTAGGCGGCTTCCGAGACGACCACCAGGCGGCGGATGCCGTGCTGACGCATCGCACCGACGACGGTCGCCGTGCCGCGCGAGTACAGCGCGGTGGTGCGGTCGCGATGCAGGCCGAGGGCGATGACGACGGCGTCCGCGTCCCGTACGGCCTCGGTGACGCTGACCGTGTCGAAGACGGATCCGGTGACGACGCGGGTCGCGGGTGTGTCGCCGAGGCGCGCGGCGTCGCGAACATGCGCGGTCGTACGGTGTCCCTGTCCCTGTCCCTGTCCCTGTCCCTGTCCGTGCCCGTGGTCGTGTTCGCGGGCGAGGTGCAGCAGCGCCTGCCCGGTGCGTCCGCTGGCTCCAAACACGGTGAGGTTCATGAGGCGGTTCCGGGGTCGGAGGCGGTGAGTTGGCCCGGCGGGCCGAGGACGGCCTCGGCGAGAGTGGCTTCTACGATCTTGTTGTCGCGCAGCCGGCAGAAGCCGCTGCCGCGCCGTGCGCCCTGCTCGTTTCGCCGTGTCATAGCGCGCTCGTCCGGTCCGCAGAGCCGGGAACCCGGAACGTCACCCCCGTCAACCGCTCGCTCTCGCGCCACAGCCAGGCGCCGAGGTCGGCGCTGTCGGCCCCGGCGGGAAGGGGGACCGGCCTGGGCGTGCCGGAGGTCTGGTCCCGCCCGGCGGGGCCGATGAAGGCGCCGCCGACGGCCTCGGGGTGGGTCGCCGCATAGAGGGAGGGCCAGGCGGCGCCGTCGGCGGAGCCCATCAGCGTGCGCGCGGCCAGGGCGACGAACAGCCGCCCCGTCCGCCCGGCGGAGGTGTGGCGCTGCAAGTTGGTGACGGCGGAGCCCGGGTGGACCGCGACGGCTCGGTGCGCGCCGCCGCCGAGGCGGCGGGCGAGTTCCTGGGTGAAGACGATGTTGGCGCGCTTGGACTTCGCGTACGCGCTCATCGGGCGGTAGCGCCGCTCGCTCATCAGGTCGGTGAGGTCGCCGGAGCGCCAGGTGGCGGCGATGGCGCTCACGGCGACGATCCGGGCGGCCGCGGAGCGGGCCAGGGCGGGCATCAGATGGGCGGTCAGGGCGAAGTGGCCGAGGTGGTTGGTGCCGACGGTGAGTTCGAGGCCGTCACGCGTGGTGCGGCGCTCGGGGACATCCATGACGCCGGCGTTGTTGACGAGGATGTCGAGCGTCTCCCCGGCGGCGATCGGGGCGGCCGCGTCGCGGATCGCGGTGAGATCGCCGAGGTCGAGTTCCACGGTCTCCAGGCGCACGCCGGGTATGTCGGCGCGCAGCCGGGCGGCGGCCTCGGCCAGGGACTCGGGGTTCCGCCCCGCGAGCAGGACGCGGGCGCCGTGCTGTGCCAGGACCTGGGCGGTGCGGTAGCCGATGCCGCTGTTGGCGCCGGTGATCAGGGCGGTCCGGCCGTCGAGGGGCGGGATGTCGGCGGGGGTCCAGTGCTGTGCGGTCATGACGGCACCTTCCTAAATGAATGTTCATTTACTAAGCCCAGCATGCGCGTGCGCACCCGGCTTGTCAAATAAACGTTCATTAGGCGAGGGTGGGGGCATGGCGACGCGCGATCCCGACCGCAAACGGCAGCAGCTCATGGAAGCGGCCCTGGCCGAGTTCGCCGAGTACGGCGTGGCCGGCGCCCGGGTGGACCGGCTCGCCAAGCGCGCAGGCATCAGCCCCGGCCTCGTGTACTCGTTCTTCGCCGGCAAGGAGGGCCTGTTCGAGGCCGTCTACGAGGCGATCGCCGAGCAGACGGTGGACGCGGTGCCCATCGACGCCGACGACCTGGCCGACTACGCCGGCCGCCTGTACGACGCCGCGGCTCAGTACCCGCAGGTCATGCGGTTTCTCGCGTGGTACTCACTCGAGCGCGCCGAGCGACCGGTGCCCGCGATCGTCGCCCGCTCCATGGACGAGAAGATCGCCGCCATCGAGGCGGCACAGCAGCGCGGCACCGTCACCTCCGACAAGCCGGCCGGCGAGATCCTCGCGCTGGTCCTGGCGCTGGCCAACATGTGGCAGCACCACACCGAGGACGTCGGCCACCTCGTCACCGACGCACAGCGGCGCAGCGTCATCACCGACGCCGTACGCCGCCTGGTCACCCCGGACGAGCCCGGAAGCGGCTGACCGCGTCACGGCGGCCCGCCGGACCGGCAAACGACGTCGATGTCGGCGTCGGCGAGGGACTCCCACCGGCCGGCGTACCGGCGCCCGTTCTCCGTCAGACAGCCTCCGGAAGATGGCCGAGGTGCTGGATCACCCGCTCACGCAGAAGGAGGTACTCCTCCCAGCGGCGCGGCAGAGGGCCCGGCGGGCGTTCGACGACACGGGCGGCGTCGACGGTCTGGCCGAGCCGGAACTGCTCGCGTGTGAGGTCGAGTTCGACGCCGCTGGGCAGCCGGTTCCACCAGTGGAAACCACGCTGGGTCCCGTCGAGGTGCACCTCACCGACCACCAAATCACCGCCGAAGACGTCGTTGACGACCAAGGCCGTGATGTCACAGTGCCCCCAGGCCGGATTGCCGGGCTCCCAGTCGGGCTGGTCGTCGGGCGAGCAGGTGTCGGCGGCCCAACTGGCGCGCAGGGCTCTGTCGAGATCGAGCAGGTTCCAAGGGATCATGCCGCCAGGGTCGCAGCGGCCACTGACATCGCGGAGACGGAGACACCGCGGAGACGGCGACATCGCGGAGACGGCGCAGGAACCGCGAAGGTCCCCGAGGCGGTGAGACCCGACCGTATCGGACACAGGATGTCGGGTCCGGCACGGTGGGGCTTCCCTAGCGTGGAGATCAATGAGGGAAGGACGGCCAGGAGTGCTGGAGCGGCTGAATCAGGCCATGGACCACATCGAGGAGCACCTCGACGAGTCCATCGACGCGGCCGAGGTGGCCCGTATCGCGATGACGTCGGAGTACCACCTGCGGCGGGTGTTCTCGGCGCTGGCGGGCATCCCGCTCTCCGAGTACATCCGTCGTCGGCGGCTGACGCTCGCCGGGGCCGAGGTGCTCGCGGGGGAGCGGACGCTGCTCGATGTCGCCGTGCGCTACGGGTACAGCTCGGGTGAGGCGTTCGCGCGTGCCTTTCGCGCCGTGCACGGGGTCGGCCCCGGCGAGGCGCGGCGCACGGGTGCGGCGCTGCACTCCCAGCCGCGGATGTCCTTCCGGTTGATCGTCGAAGGGAGCAGCAGTATGCGATACCGGGTGGTGGAGAAGGACGCGTTCCGGCTCGTCGGCAGGGGGACACGGGTCCCGCTGGTCTACGAGGGGATGAACCCGGCCATCGTGGAGTTCGTCAAGAGCATCGGCAAGGAGACGCTCGGGCGCTGGGAGGAGTGTGCGGCCGGGGAGCCCGGCGGTGTCGTCGCCGCCGTCAGCAACCACTCCGCGGAGGACGCGGAGGGCACCGAACTCGACTACTTCCACGGTGTGGTGAGCGACGCGGACGTGCCCGGCGCTTCGGAGAGCCTCGACGTCGAACCGGGGACATGGGCGGTGTTCGAATCCTCGGGCGAGTTCCCGCGCGCGGTCCAGTACCTGTGGCGGGACGTGTACACGCAGTGGTTCCCCTCGAACCCGTACCGCAGCCGGCCGGGTCCGTCGCTCTCGCGCACACGGGTGTCCGAGGACGGCACTCACGCGGAGGCGGAGGTGTGGATCCCGGTGGAGCGGGTGGGCGGCTGAAACCCGGCGCCGGTCATGGAGCGGGGCGCGGGGCGCGGGGCGCGTCCAGCCCTGCCGCGCGTGGAGCCGTTCGTGCTGATCCTGCCCGCTCCCGGGACGGAAGAGACGGCCAACTGGCCTAAGCATCGACGCCGTTGCGGTCCGAGCGGTAACCACCTCATGCCCTGCTCGTTGGGCCGGTGCTGGTTGGCGCTCATGATCACGGGCCGCCCCTGCCTCTCCTCCTCGCCGATACGCGCGGCGCGCGGTGCGGGGTGAGGGGCTGTGCAGGCCCGGACGACGGAGCGCCTCGTCTACGACGGTGGAGACGCGCAAAAGCATGTGCGGGATGGTCGGCTTTGCCGGTTTCGCGGGCGGGGTGCCTGAGGGCACCGAGGATTTCTCGCTGAAGTTGAAGGGGATGCTCGAAGCCTTGTCCTGCCGCGGCCCGGATGCCTCCGGCGTCTGGACCGACGATTCGGCAGGGCTGGGGCACACACGGCTCGCCGTCGTCGACCCGGTCGGCGGGCGGCAGCCGATGGTGCTGGAACGCGGCTCACGCGGACCCTTGGCGGTCGTATTCACCGGCGAGATCTACAACCACGCTCAACTGCGGGCCGAACTGGGTTCGTTCGGGCGCCGGTTCGCCACCCGCGGCGACAGTGAGGTGGTGCTGCACGCGATCGACACCTGGGGCGTGCACGCACCGGCCCGGCTGGAGGGCATGTTCGCCTACGCGGCGTGGGAGCCGGTCGCCCGGCGACTGACGCTCGCGCGGGACCGGTTCGGCATCAAGCCGCTGTGCTACGCGCAGGTGGACGACGGTGTGGTCTTCGCCTCCGAGCCCAAAGCGGTTCTGGAGCATCCCGCGGTGTCCGCACGCCTGGACCCGGACGGCCTGCGGGAACTGCTGCTGTCCGCCCACCCGATGGTCAAGACGCCGGGCCGCAGCGTATTCGCCGGTCTGCGCGAAGTGGCCCCGGCGACGGTCGTCTCGATGGATCCCCGAGGGGTGCGCGCGAGCCGGTACTGGTCGCTGACCCCGGCCGAGCATCGCGACGACCTGCCCACCACCGTGGCCCGAGTACGGCAGTTGCTCCAGGACTCGGTCAGCGGACACATGGCAGCCGACGTGCCGGTGAGCGTCCTGCTCTCCGGCGGCCTGGACTCCAGCGCCCTCGCCGCGCTCGCCCGACCCGGCACCGTACCGCTGCACACCCTGACGGTGGATCTCGGCACCCGCCGCTCCGACGGCGACGCGATGGGACGCGATCCCGACGGCCCCTACGCCGAGTTGATGGCACGTCACCTCGGCAGCACCCACCGCCGGGTCCGGTCGACCGCCGCAGCCCTGTCCGATCCCGCACGGCGGGCCCGGGTGGGCCGGCTGCGCGACGCGCTGACCCTCGGAGACTTCGACACCTCGCTGCTGGATCTGTTCGGTGCGGTGCGCGAGCACTTCAAGGTCACCCTCGCCGGCGACGGAGCGGACGAACTGTTCGGCGGCTACCGCTGGTTCACGCCCCGGGCGGCGGCGTCGGGCACCTTTCCCTGGGCCACGGTGCTCGAACGCGCCGACCTGACACGTCTGCTCGACCCGGCGCTGGCAGCCGCCCTGGATCTGCCCGGACACCGCCGCGAGCTCCACCGCGCCGCGTGCACGGAGATCGAGCATCTGCCCGGCACCTCGCCCGAGGAGGCGGCTCTGCGCCGTGTCAGCCATCTGAACCTCACCCGGTTCCTGCCCTGCCTGCTGGACCGCGCCGACCGGCTCGGCATGGGCGTGGGCCTGGAGGTGCGTGTGCCGTTCCTGGACCACCGCCTGGTCGAGTACGTCTTCAACGCCCCGTGGCGGTTCAAGACCTTCGACGGTCGCGAGAAAAGCCTGCTGCGCGCCGCCGTCGCCGATCTGCTGCCCCCGCCGGTGCTGGAACGGCGCAAGAGCCCGTACCCGCTCGTCCGCGATCCCGCCTACCGCACCGCCCTCACCTCCCAGGTCACCCGGCTCCTGGCCGACGGCGGCCCCGCCCTGGACCTGCTCGACACCGCGGCCGTGCGCCGCCTGCTGCTGGAGGCCGGCGCGGAGAGCCGTTTCCCCCGAGAGGGCCTGGAACTCGTCCTGGACCTGGACCAGTGGCTGCGCACCTACCGCCCCGCGCTCAGCCTTTGACCACCCCGCGTTCAGCCTTTGACCACCCCGCGCTCCACCAGGACCACTGCGCACGCCCCCTGAGCGCTCTCTGCACGACCCTCGCGCCCCCTCACCGTCTCAAGACACGGAACCCCCCATGCCCCCGCACGCTGTGATCACCTCCACCGTCCGCACCCCCATCGGCCGTGCCCACAAAGGCGTACTGGCCGACGTACGCCCCGACGACCTGCTCGCCGCAACCGTCGCCCAGGCCCTGGCCCGCACACCCGGCCTGGAACCCGCCCACGTCGACGATCTGATCGTCGGCTGCGCGCTGCCCGGCGGCGAGCAAGGGTTCAACATCGCCAGGATCGCCGCCGTCCTGCTCGGCTGGGACCACGTTCCGGCCGTCACCGTGAACCGGTTCTGCACCTCCTCGCTCCAGGCGATCCGCATGGCCGCGCAGAGCGTGCGCTGCGGTGACGCGGACGTCGTCGTCGCGGCCGGCATCGAGTCGCAGTCCCGGCTGGCCCACGGCAGTTCGGACACCTGGCCGGGCACCGAGAACCCCGCCTTCGGCGAGGCCCGGGACCGCACCCGCCGGCGTTCGGGACCGCGTACGGCCCCCTGGACCGATCCGCGCGACGACGGCGCTCTCCCCGACCCCTACATCCCGGTCGGTCTGGCCGCCGAGAACGCGGCCGACCACTACGGCATCACCCGCACCGCCATGGACGCCTACGCCGTCCGCTCCCACCGCCTCACCCAGCGGGCACGCGCCGAGGGCTTCCACTTCGGCGACATCATGCCGGTGAAGCTCCCCGACGGCACGACCGCCGAGGCCGACGACTGCCCGCGCACCGGTGTGACCCCGCAGAGCCTGGCCGCACTGCCGCCGCGGTTCCGCCCCGACGGACGCGTCACCGCCGGAAACAGCGCGCCTCTGTCCGACGGCGCCGCAGCGGTCGTCGTGATGTCCGAGGAGTACGCCCGCGCCCACGGACACGCTCCGCTGGCCCGGATCCTGGCCACCGGGGCGTCCGCCGGTTCCGCCGAGACGGAGGGCCCCGCCCCCGTCGCCGCCACCTACGGCGTCCTGGCCCGGGCCGGCATGTCCCTGGCCGATGTCGACACCATCTGCGGCAACGAGCCCTTCGCCGCACAGGTTCTCGCCTACTGCGCCGAACTCGGCCTCGACCCCGAGCGGATGAACCCGCACGGCGGCTCCATCGCACTGGGCGAACCCTACGGCGCCGCCGGAGCCCGCCTCACCACCACCGCCCTCACCACCCTGCGCCACGACGACCTCAGCACCGCGCTGATCACCGTCGTCGCCGCGGGCGGACAGGGCATGACCATGCTCCTGGAACGCGCCACATAGCGGACACGGTCACCCGCATCAGCGCGCGCACGCGACAGAACCCGGCGACGTCGGCGACGTGTTCCTGAAGGTGGACGCCGACCGGACACGCATCGACGCCGAGGTCGAGGCGATGGCCCTCGCCCCCGTCCCGACACCGGTGGTCCTGTGGCGCGAGCCGCCCGTGCTCGCGATCGCCGCCGTCCCGGGGACGACGCTCGGCCGCCTCGGCGGCCCGTCGACCGGGTCACCGGCGGCATGGGCCGCGCCGGGCGCCGCCGTCCGCACCCTGCACGACGCACCGCTGCGGCTGTGGACCCCGGCGTTCACCCACGGCGACCTCCACGGCGGCATTCCGTCACGCGTTTGCCTCTTACGACACCCGCGGCGGTAGCCCGACCGTGTCCACCCACCGATGACCCCGACCAGCCCAGTCCCGGATCCTGCTGATCATGGACTGTGGGAGGCGCGATCCCCCTGCTCGGCACGGGGGCGACGTCGACTTGAGGGGCCCCAGGGAACCGCCCCGATCGGCTGAAATTCGCGGCCGTGGATCCGGTACGGAAAGTAGCGATCAGCCGATGATCACTGTTGCGTGATGGCTGATTATGTCTACATATGGTGAGTGCGATGTCACCATCAGTAATCGCCGGTGGTGTGAAGGATCGCATCGTTCGGGCGCCCGGTGCACGCCGGGGTGCCCTTCAATCACCTGGAAGGAACGAGTGTGAGCGTTCGCTTTGGCGTGACCCGGAAGAAGGCGCTCGTGGCAACGGCGCTGGCCGCGGCCGTCGCCTCGACACTCTTGGGATCGGTGTCCGCGGTCGCGGACGGCGACGGTGGCTATGGAGAACAAGAACGCCCCGATCACTGGGGAGTGATCGCCCGCAACACCATCGGCTCGCCGGTCGCCGACCTGCGGAACGGCCCCTTCGGCTCGTTCGGCGTGACGGACTCCTCCGGCAGACCGCCGTACGGACGAGGCAGCCTCGGCATCGCGGTGTCGGACCAGTCCACCTCGCTGACCCCCGCCAGCGAGAAGGTCGACTTCGGCAACGAGGTCGACTTCTTCGGCGATCCGGTGCAGGGCCTGCAGAGGCTCGGGTTCCACGTCTTCCAGACCGGGGAGAACGTGCAGCGCGGCGGCGCGGAGAACATGCCGAACATCCGGTTCGAGATCGATCCGAACCTGGACGCGCTTCCGAACGACAACTACTCCACGATGGTGTGGGTGCCGGACGCCGCCCCCGTGACGAACCGCTGGAGCTCCTTCATCGATGCCACCACGACCGGCTACTGGTTCCTCTCGGGCAACGAGACCACCTGTACGCAGGCCGCCCAGTGCACCTTCGCCCAGTTGAAGGCATCGCTCAACGACGGCGGCGACGGCGCGACCATCTACACGGCCGCGGTGGGCAAGGGCCGCGACCACATGTGGATCGGCGCCGTCGACGGCCTCCGCATCAATGACAACATCTACGACTTCGAGGCCAACGGCGTCAGGGTGCGCAACGACGACGACTGACGTGGCAGGTCATCGCGACCGCACCCCTCTCATGAGCGGCTCCGTCCGACACCCACGTCGGCCGGAGCCGCTCATGTTCGCTCACCCTCGTCACTCCTCCCCGGAGAACCGCTCCCAGGCCGACTGGCGCGTGATGCCCAGCGCCCGGCCGATCCTGGCCCAGGTCACACCACGCCGCCGTAGCTCCGTGACCCACATGCGCAGATCGGCCTCGACCTGGTCGGCGACGGCCACGACCCGGGGCAGCCGCTCCAGCATCTCGGCATCGCTCAGCTTGCCCCACATCGGCATCCGCAGCTCGGTCGGACCCGGGCGGTACTCGGCCACGATCGAGGCGGCCAGGTCCACGCACTCGGTGCAGATGTTCACGCCCGGATGTCAGGAGGATCCTGACAAGCAAGGGGGTGGATACGCCGAAACGGCGGCCCCGGGGTCGGGGGCGCCGTTGTCATGCGTGGTGCGTGGTGGTGCTGTGTGGCTGGGTTGGTTTAGTACCAGCCGTGGGACTGCCAGAAGTTCCAGGCGGCGACGGGGCTGCCGTAGCGGGAGTTCATGTAGTCGAGGCCCCACTTGATCTGGGTGGCGGGGTTGGTCTTCCAGTCGGAGCCGGCAGAAGCCATCTTCGAGGCGGGCAGGGCCTGGACCAGGCCGTAGGCGCCGGAAGAGGAGTTCGTGGCCTTGACGTTCCAGCCGCTCTCGTGGCTGACGATGTTGGAGAAGGCCTTGTACTGCGCGGCGTCCGGGATCATCTTGTGCGCGATCGCCTGAGCGCTGGACGCGGACGACGTCGCCGCGTGGGCCGGGGCCGCGGTCATGGCGATGCCGGCGGAGGCGGCGACCAGGGCGACGGCGGTGACGGCCTTCTTCGGGCTGGCGATGCGGCGGATGACGGAGACGGACACAGAGAACCTTTTTCTTCGGGGACGTTGCGGTCGCCCGCAGTGCAAGGTGAGTCACCGTGCATGCGTCGGCGCCGAGGCCCGGGGGGCTTGTCGGCGCCGTGCGACGTCATCCAGATAAGCAGGCCGGGAAGGCGTCCGCAATGACCCCTTTTGCTAGTTATGGTCGTATTCGCCGACCCGACCGCCCGTGTGAGCTGGCTCTCAATGCGCAGGTCAGAGGCCGTTATGGCATGCCCATGGCGTCCGAAATGTCCTACTGGGATGGTTAGTAGGTGATGTGGGTCATGTGGGGTGCTTCACCGGTCAATGGCCCTCGAACGTGACCCCTGTCTCGAACGCGGCCCCGATATCCCCCTTGCCCTCCACCCACACCCCTCTTTATAGTCACCACGACTATTAAGGAGCTGTCCGTGAACTGGAACCTGACCTGGACCGAAGCGCTCGGCTTCGCGACCGGCGCCGCCTGTGTCTGGCTGGTGGCCCGCCAGCACATCGCGAACTGGCCCGTCGGCATCGCCAACAACGTCTTCTTCATCGTGCTCTTCGTCCAGGCCGGCCTGTACGCCGACGCCGGCCTCCAGGTCGTCTTCATCGCGCTGGCGGCCTACGGCTGGTGGACCTGGGCCCGAGGCGCCGGACCGGTCACCGGCGGCGCGCTGCCGGTACGCCGCACCACGGGCACCGAATGGGCCTGGCTCGCCGCCGCCGGCGTGCTGGGCACCGCCGCCCTCACCCTGCTGCTCGACCGGGCCACCGACTCCACCGTCCCCTTCTGGGACGCCCTCACCACCGCCCTCTCCCTGACCGCCACCTACGGCCAGTGCCGCAAGCTGCTGGAGTCCTGGTGGCTGTGGATCGCCGCCGACCTGGTCTACATACCGCTCTACGCGGCCAAGGGCCTGTACCTGACCTCCCTGCTCTACGTCGGCTTCCTCGTCCTGTGCGTGGTCGGCCTCCTCGGCTGGCGGCGCACCCTCGCGGCCGCCGCCCCGCGCCCCGCCACGGCGGTGGCCGCATGAACGCCGTCCCCGTCCCCGCCGCCGCCCGCCCGTACCGGCACGGACTGGTGCTGGGCAAGTTCTATCCGCCGCACGCCGGCCATCACCACCTCGTCCGCACCGCCCTCGCGCAGTGCGACCGGCTGACCGTCCTGGTCTGCGCCGCCTCGGTGGAGTCGGTGCCCCTCGCCGACCGGGTGGCGTGGATGCGCGAGGCTCATCCCGAAGCCGAGGTCGTCGGCGCGGTGGACGACCATCCGGTCGATCTGCACGACGCCGCGGTGTGGGAGGCCCACATGGAGGTCTTCCGCACGGCCGTGCCGGAGCCGGTGGACGCCGTGTTCACCTCCGAGTCCTACGGCACCGAACTGGCCCGGCGTTTCGGCGCGGCCGAGGTGTGCGTGGACCCGGACCGCACCACGTACCCGGTCTCCGCGACGGCCGTCCGCAAGGACCCGGTGGGCTGCTGGGACTTCCTCGGCCCGGGCGTGCGCGCCGCCCTCACCCGGCGCGTGGTCGTCCTGGGCGCCGAGTCCACGGGCACGACCACCCTCTCCCGGGCGCTGGCCGCCCACTACCGCGCACGCGGCGGGGTCTGGTCCGGCACCGGCTGGGTGCCCGAGTACGGGCGCACCTACAGCGAAGAGAAGCTGGCTGCCCTGCGGACCGCCGACCCCGGAGCCGACTGGACGCAAGTCGAGTTCACCTCCGAGGAGTTCACCGTCATAGCCCGCCACCAGGACGCCGACGAGGAGCAGGCGGCACGCGACGGCTCCCCGGTGCTCGTCTGCGACACCGACTCCTTCGCCACCGCGATCTGGCACGAGCGCTACCTCGGCGCCCCCGCCCCCGAGGTCGCGGCCCTGGCCGACCGCACCCCGCGCCACCTGTACCTGCTCACCGACCACGAGGGCGTGCCCTTCGAGGACGACGGTCTGCGCGACGCCCCACACCTGCGCCCCTGGATGACAGCCCGGTTCAGGGAAGAACTGGAGCGCACCGACCGCCGCTTCCTCCTGCTCACCGGCAGCCCCGAGGAACGGCTGCACGCGGCCGTGACCGCGGTGGACGGCCTTCTCGCCAAGGGCTGGCACTTCACCGACCCCCTCCCGGAACGCCGGTGACGATCATCACCCCGTACAGCGGACGGGATGGGTGAACGAGACCGGTTTGCCGGTGGCCTGGGCGTATGCGATCTCCCTGCTCGTGGACTCGCCGATGTACCCGCCCGGGTTGACGACCAGAACCCGGTCGGCCAGGTCGATCTTGCGCAGGTGGAGGGCGGACAGCGCGGTCTTCTGCTCCTCCGTGATCAACTCGCCTGCCTCGTGATCCTCGGCGCGCGGGAAGACGCCCGGCGCGACGACGATGGCACCTGCGAAGGTCAGTTCACGGTTCGCCGCGCTCATCTCGTCCACGAACCGGGTGGAGCCGCAGATGCAGACGATCTCAGGTCGGTCGGACACGGTTCAGTCCTTCTTCCTCAATCAACACGGCAACACGTGGCCGAAGCCCGGAAGTTCAACGCACCTTTGGACCGTATCGGTCGGCCGCGACGCCCGGCCCTGAAGTGACGCCGTCGTGGCCGGGACGAACCGACGCGAAGGCCGTCGCCAGGTGGTCGAGCAGGGCCGCCGTACGCGGGTGTCGGTCGCGACGCGGTACGACCGTGTAGACGCCGCGAGTCGGAGGATCGACCAGGCTCACCGTGGTGACATCCGTCCGCAGCCCGCGTGTCAGCACCCCGGGGATCAGCGCGATGGCGTGGCCGGTCGCGACCAGGGCCAGTTTGCCGGGCAGGTCGGCCGCGGTGAGTTCGATGCGGGCGCTGACCCCGGCACGGGCGGCGTGCTGGTGCAGGAGGGCCGCGGAACCGTCGTTGTCCTCGGCCCAGGTCTCGTCGGCCAGCGCCCGCATACGCACGGGACCGCCCCCGGTCCGCGGATGATCCACAGGCAGCGCGACGACCATGTCGTCCACCCCGAGGAACCGGCGTTCGGTCCGCGGGTCGTGCGGCAGCCCGGGCGGCGCGTCCGTGACGACGGCGATGTCGAGTTCGCCGGCGACCACACGGTCGTGCAGTGGCGCGCTCAGGCCGGGAAGCAGGCTCCACCGAAGGGATCCGGTCTCCTTCAGCAGGGCCCGGATGGCCTCGGGCACGACCCCTGCGGCAAGCGAGGGCGTCGCGCCGACGGTCAGGGGCCGGTTGAACGCCGCCCCGTCACCGGCCTCCCGTGCGGCGCGAACAGCGCGGTCGGCTTCGTTGAGCGTGGCCAGAGCATGGTGCCGGAACACCTCGCCGGCAGCCGTCGGACGCACACCGCGCGCATGGCGCTCCATCAGCGGCACACCGAGCTGCCGCTCCAGTCCGGCGATCTGCCGGGAGACGGCCGACTGCGTGTGATGGAGCTCCGCGGCCGCCGCCGACAGCGACCCGAGCCGGCACACGGTCACGAAGGTTCGCCACACCGTCAGATCCACAGCACCAGGATATGCGCACCACGCAGAGCTGACCTGCACAATATGCGCTTGTCGCAGCCCTCACGCTGCACCAGTCTGACGACCATGACCACACCCCACACAACGACACAGGGCACGATCGCCGTCCTCGGCCTGGGGCGTATGGGCGAGGCGATCGCGACCCGGTTGGCCACCCAGGGTTGGAACGTCGTCGGCTGGACACGCTCCGGGCGCACATCGGACGCGGTCAAGACGACCGGCGACCCGAACGACGCCGTGGCCGTCGCCGACCTCGTACTCCTGGCGCTGTTCGACGGCCCCGCCTGCCGACAGGTCCTGGACGACGTCCGCGATTCGCTGCGGACGGACACG
The DNA here is from genome assembly GCF_002019855.1 of Streptomyces antibioticus. Taxonomy (NCBI): domain Bacteria; kingdom Bacillati; phylum Actinomycetota; class Actinomycetes; order Kitasatosporales; family Streptomycetaceae; genus Streptomyces; species Streptomyces antibioticus. The sequence continues at coordinate 8,249,363 of NZ_CM007717.1, forward strand.
CTCGTGCTCAACACCAGCACGATCGCCCCCGCCCAAGCGTCGGAACTCGCCCGGCAGTTCGGCCCCTCCTACGTCCACGCACCCGTGCTCGGCTCCGTACCCGCCGTTGCCTCCGGCACCCTCCAGATCCTCGCCGCCGCGGATCACGACGCCCTCGACCGGGCGCGGCCCGTTCTGGAAGCACTGGGCACCGTCCGGCACATCGACGACGCCTCCACCGCCGCCTCGCTCAAGCTGATCGCCAACAGCAGCCTCGCCGGCGCCGTCCTCGCACTGCGCGACTCACTGCGACAAGCCGACGCGCTCGGCCTCTCCCGTGCCCAGGCGCTCGACGTCCTCGAACTCGGCCAACTCGGCGGGCTCGTGGCCCGCAAACGCCCCTTCCTGGATACCCATCCGGCCCCGGCCGCGGCGACGTTCACGATCCAGGCGCTGTCCAAGGACATGGCCCTGCTGGCCGACGCGTCGAACACCCCCTTGCGCAGCGCGTCCGGCCTCGCCGACACCCCCGCCGACCCGGAGGCCGACATCGCCGTAGCCGCCACGGTCCCCGCCGTGGAGGACGCCGTACTCGAACCGCTCCGCGCCTACATCCGCGGACACGCCACCGGCGACCCCTCCCACTTCCGGGACGCGTTCCTGCCCACCGCCCACATCGAAGGGATCCGGGACGGCGCGTTCGTCTCCTGGCACCTGGACGAGTACTGCACCCTCTTTCCGGGCCGACCGGCCCCCGACGAACCGACCCGCACCCGCCGCATCGACGCCGTCGATGTCCACGGAACCGTCGCGACCGCCACGATGACGCTCTCGCACGGGGCGGACACGTTCACCGACATCTTCCTGCTGACCCAGGTCACCGACGGCTGGCGCATCGCCAACAAGGCGTACCACCGCCGCACTTGTACGACGTAGACGAAAGAAGGGTGTCACCGCGTAACGGTGGCGAACTGATCGGTGCCCAGCACGCTGAGCAGCGCGAGCTTCTCGTGGCTCTCCGTGCCGGGGGTGGCGGTGAAGACGAGCAGTGACTGTCCCTGGTCGGGGTCCAGGAGGAGCTGGCAGTGGAGGGAGGTCCATCTCGCCGACCTGGACGTGGACGCGCTTGGTCTGGTTGCCGAGAAGCGCTTCGGCGGGCGGCGTCTGTACCAGCGTCTCGCCGAGTGGCCCCATGATCTGCGCGGCCTGGTCGGCCAGACCGTCCATGACCCGCATCAGCCCGGGACTCACGTGCGCGGACCGCAGCTCGCCGTGGGGGCGGTGCGGTAGCCGACGAACAGGAAGAGGTGGTTGCGTTCCTCGGGGGTCAGGCGCAGGCCCCGCGCGATCGCCGCGACCCTCTGTTCCGAGGGCTGCGGGCCGTCGCCGCGTTTGAGGCGGGCGAAGTAGTCGGCGGACATGGGGCACAGTTCCGCCATCTCCTCGCGGCGCAGGCCCGGGGCGCGTCGGCGGGGGCCTCGGCGCAGCCCGACGGCCTCGGGTTGCAGCGCTGTGCGCCGGGTGCGCAGGAAGGCGCCCAGGGACGAACGGTCGAATGCATGCTCCATGGTTCATGGTTGGGCATCCGGCGCGGCTCAGCCACGACCTGTCATTCAGTGGTTGCACCAGACGATGGTGGAGAACGTCCGCCACTTCGACGTGTCGGATATGACCTCGGTCCGCACCTTCGCCGACTCCTGGTCGGACCGCCTCGACATCCTGATCAACAACGCCGGCGTGATGGACATCCCCTCCAGCCGCACCGCCGACGGCCTCGACGTCCAGACGGCCACCAACCACACCGGCCCCTTCTTCCTGACCAGCCTGCTCCTCGGACACGTCACCGACCGCGTCGTGCACGTCACCAGCCAGTTGCACCGGCATGGCAGGATCGACCTGACCGACCTGGACTGGCGTACCCGTACGTACAACGGAATGGCCGCCTACCAGGCGTCGAAGCTCGCCGTCGTCCTGTTTTCCCCGGAACTCCAACGCCGCCTGACCGCCACCGGCAGCCCGCTCCGCTCGGTCCTCGCCAGCCCGGGTATCGCCCGCACCGCCCTGGCCTCCTACTCCCGCTCGAACATCATCAACCGATTCACCTTCCTCACCAACACCCCCGAACGCGGAGCACTGTCAGTCCTCTACGCCGCCACCCAGGACGTCCCCGGCAACTCCTACATCGGCCCGGACGGCCTCGGCGGCCTACGAGGCGCCCGGCGGTCCGCCGCCAAGGCGAGAACGGCTTCGACGAGGTGATGGCGGGTCGGCTGTGGGATGCGACGGCAGGCCTCGTGGGCACGATGGCCCGATGAATCGCCTGCGGACGGCCGATCACGCGGACGTCTGCCTGCCGCACGGCTGTCTGGAGTTCTGGAGGAACGGCTGACAGCGTCGAGCCCTCGGCCTTGCTGGCCTGACCAGGGGGCTCGACGGAATCAACGCCGTTCTCGGTCATGGGTGTTCAGCCCGCCACGGCGGCGGTCCGCATCAGCTCGCGGTGCGCTCGGGCTGCCGTCATCAGCCCCTCCAGTGCCTCGCGGGTGCGGATCAGGTCGGCGATGTGTTCACTGAGCTGGTCGCGTTCCTCGGCCATGCGCTCCAGGGCGGTGTCCGAAGCCTCCTCGCTCGGGGAATCGACGCACGGCAGGAGTTCGGCAATGGTCCGGCTCGACAGACCCGCGGCGTACAAGCGCTGGATGAAGGCCACCCGCTCGACCTCGTCGTCCGTGTAGTGCCGCTGCCCGCTGGCGCTGCGGGTGCTGGTGAGCAGGCCCTGCTCCTCGTAGTAGCGCAGGGAACGGACGCTGACCCCGGCCCGCGCCGAGAGTTCTCCGATGCGCACGCCGTCCTCCTGACCGGGCCGCCCGTCACACGGGCTTGCCTCTGACATCGATGTGAGGTTTTAGCGTAACCCCAGCGCCCGGGATCCCGAGGCGACAGATCACGCAGGAGATACGACATGACGACGCTCTTCACCAGTTACCGGCTCGGTTCCCTGAGCCTGCCCAACCGGATGGTCATGGCTCCGATGACTCGCGTCAGGGCCGCGGCCGGAGGGCTCGCCACCCCGTCGATGGCGAGCTACTACGCCCAGCGAGCCACGGCCGGTCTGATCGTCACCGAGGGCGTACAGCCCAGCCCGGTCGGCCAGTCCAATCCCGGCACGCCGGGCCTGCACACGGACGAGCAGACGGCGTCCTGGCGCACGGTGACCGACGCCGTGCACACCAACGGCGGCCGGATCTTCGCGCAGATCATGCACGGTGGACGGGTGTCCCACGCCGACACCACGGGTCTCCAGCCGGTGGGTCCCTCACCCGTACCCGCAGTGGGCGCGGTGTTCACCCCCGCCGGGCCGCAGCCCGCGCCCGTCCCGCGCGCTCTGTCCACCGCCGAGGTCCCCGAGCAGGCACTCTCCTACGCAGGGGCCGCGCGGCGTGCCGTGGAGGCCGGTTTCGACGGGGTGGAACTGCACGGCGCCAACGGCTATCTCATCTCCCAGTTCCTGTCGTCCAACGCCAATGTGCGCACCGACCGTTACGGAGGCTCGGTGTCCGGGAGGATCCGGTTCGCGGTCGAAGCGGTGTCCGCCACGGCCGACGCGGTGGGCGCCGAGCGGACCGGCATCCGGCTCTCTCCCGGCGGGACCTTCTGGGGCGTCCAGGAGAGCGAGGTCGCCGACCTGTACACCGCCCTGCTGGCCGAACTCGCCCCTCTGGGCCTGGCCTACGTCCACGTCGAGGCCACCGCCGACGAGGAGACCCTGCTCAGGCTGAGGCGGGCCTGGCCGGGCACCCTCGTCATGAACCCCGTGGTACCGATGGGCCCCAAGCAGACCGGGCGTTCCGAAGCCGACCACTGGCTGGGTCTCGGCGCGGATCTCATCAGCTTCGGCCGGGGCTTCCTCGCCAACCCGGACCTGGTCGAACGGCTGCGCACCGGACTGCCGATCTCGCCCGTCGACGAGACCACGTACTACCAGGGCGGCGACGCCGGCTACCTGACGTATCCCGCCTACCAGCACACGGCGTGACGGCGGAGGGAAGCGGGGCCGGTGCCGGACTGCGACTAGTGCACGATGATCCGGAACGCCGGGAGTTGGGGGAGGGCGTATGGGTGATGGCTAGGACATCGACCTGACCGACCTGATCTGCCCGATCGACGCGGACAGCAGCGTGCGGCTGCGCGTCGTGGGGCGGAGCCGGCCCGGGGGCACGGCGTACAACCACCACCTCGACGCCGAATTCGTCATCACCAGCGCGTTCGCGCACGGGCGCCTCGGCCTGCGCCTGTCACCGGAAGCCATGGACGACTGGGCAACCGCCCTGGACGTACTCTCCGGCGGCCAGGACATCCGCTGGTCGGTCATGGGCGAGACCGAGATCGGCATCGCGATCGACCGGCAGTTCTCGACACCCCGCCCCATCGTCACGGTGGACGACAGTGCCGAGTCCGGCGTCTCGGTCCGTATCTGCCTCGACCCAGAGATGGCCGAACAGGATCGTCACGACGCCGCGGTCGAGAAGCTACTGGTGACCGCGACTCTGTCCGAGGTGAGCCTCTGTACGCAGGTGACGGGGGACAGGTGCCCAGGCGGGCGGCTGGGCGTACGGCTCGGACGGCTGGCGCGGGCGTAGCGCCGCCGCTGCGGGCCTGGCCGCCGTGGCCGTGGCGCAACTGGTGTCCAACGCCGTGTGCAAGCAGTTGGTCGATCGTCCAAGGCTCCGAGACCGTGTTTGAGATCTGTTGGTCGGGCGTCAGTAGGGGCTCCGGCCAGCAGGCCACTGGTAGCCCTCCGGCAGCTCAGTTCCGTTGCTGTCGATGACCGTGTAGTCGACGATCACCTTTGCGGGATCGCCGCCTTCGAAGATCCATACGACCAGACGGTTCTTGACCGCAACCACCGTGAATTGGGGATCCGACACGTCATCATCTGGCACAACGGTGAACTCGTCACCTGGCTTCAACCAGAAGACGTCACAGTACGGTTCGATGAAGAGACAGACGAAATCCTCGCCACCGTTCTGCACGGGGAGCCTGTTCACTGACGCCGTCCCGGTGGCCGCTGCAGTAGAGGACCACCACGATAGCGACCGGCAAACAAGCTACCCAGAGCCCATGGGTTCCTGCGGGGTGAAGAGCCTCATGGCGTGACTCGTGTGAGCGGCCTTCTCCGGGCGCCCGTCATAACCGCTCATGTCAGGAACCTCCCGAGACTGCCACGGCGACGCCGTTCGGCTCGTGCCGCGCAGGGGAATCGAACCGGACTCAGGCACTGCACAACCCGGCACAATGTCCCGGTGACCCTCTTCGCCTGCGCGCACTGCGAGCACCCTCTCACCAGCGATCTCCAGGAATCCCAGGCCACCCCGGCCGGCGATCACCTGTCCGACCATCGCATCGCCGACCCGCGGGTTGCGCAGGGCACCTATGCGATCAACCACGACGCCACGCTGTTCGTCCTTCATCCTGACGACGTGCCAGGCACCGCTCTGCATCCGGACTCAGGACGTCGCGCCGGCTGCTGCGGACTTGACGGTCGGGACGGCCTCAACCTCGTCTGTGCAGCCTGCGGAGCCGAGGTCGCCACCAAGGAATCGGACTGCTGGACGGACAACCTGGTGGCGCTGATAGCCTCCGCAGTCGTCAGCGGCACGGAGTCCCCATCTGGAACCCGTTGACTTGCGGCCCGTTTCGGTTCTGCCGGGCCAGGCTTCGCAAGCGCCGATGTCAGTAGCAGATGGCAGGCTCTGCCCCCGTGAACAAAGATCAGTTCTGGCAGCTCATCGAGGCAGCCCGCCACCAGGCGTCCAACCCGAACAACGGCGACGCGGTCGCACGCGAGGCCACCTCGCTGCTGGCCTCCCGGCCGGTCGAGGAGATCGTCGTCGCTGAGGAGGTGCTGTGGGACCTGATGGCCGACTCCTACACCAACCCTCTGTGGGCCGCTGCTTACATCGTCAACGGTGGCTGCTCCGACGACGGCTTCGACTACTTCCGCGGTTGGCTGATCGCTCAGGGCCGTGAAGTCTTCGAGCGCGCAGTCGCCGACCCCGATGACCTGGCGGAACTGCCCATAGTTCAAGCCTCCGCCGCCGACGGCTTCGACCTCGAAGGTGAAGGCATGCTGGTCATCGCCTGGCACGCGCACATTTCGGCGACCGGCAATCAGCTCCCCGCCAGCCCAGGCACCATCCGCTACCCGGAACTGGACCCCGCCTGGAACTTCGACTTCGATGACCGCAGCGAAATGACGCGCCGACTGCCCCGCTTGGCAGCTCTCTATCTGGAGTGAGACCAGATCACTCAGCGGGCCGTTACTCCTTCACGAACGCCAGCAGGTCGGCGTTCAGGACCTCGGCGTGGGTCGTCAGCATGCCGTGCGGGTAGCCGTCGTAGGACTTGAGGCGGCCGTTCTGGAGGAGTTCGGCGGAGAGTGGGCCCGCGTCCTCGTAGGGCACGACCTGGTCGTCGGTGCCGTGCAGGACGAGCGTGGGGACGGTGATCGTCTTCAGGTCCTCGGTGAAGTCGGTTTCCGAGAACGCCTTGATGCACTCGTAGTGCGCGTTGGCCGCGCCCATCATGCCCTGGCGCCACCAGTTGGCGATGACGCCCTCGGACACCTCGGCGCCGGGCCGGTTGTAGCCGTAGAACGGGCCCTCCGGGACGTCGCGGAAGAACTGGGCGCGGTTGGCGGCCAGGGCGGCGCGGAAGCCGTCGAAGACCTCGATCGGCAGCCCGCCGGGATTGGCCGGCGTCTTCACCATGATCGGGGGCACCGCGCTGACGAGGACGGCCTTGGCGACCCGCCCGGGCTTGGCGCGCGCCACGTAGCGGGTGACCTCGCCGCCGCCGGTGGAATGGCCGATGTGGACGGCGTCACGCAGGTCGAGTGCGTCGGTCAGGGCGGCGACGTCGGCGGCGTAGGTGTCCATCTCATGGCCGGTCGCGCTCTGGGAGGAGCGGCCGTGGCCGCGCCGGTCGTGGGCGATGACGCGGTAGCCCTCGCCGAGGAAGAACAGCAGTTGGGCGTCCCAGTCGTCCGCGCTCAGCGGCCAGCCGTGGTGGAACACGATCGGCTGTGCGTCGCGAGGGCCCCAGTCCTTGTAGAAGATGCTCGTGCCGTCGGTGGTGGTGACCGTACCCATGGGAAGTCCCGTCTATTGACCTTGTTTCCGGGCTGGTTGTGCGCAAGATCGGTATGCCCCAGGTTCCAGGGTATGACCAGCCCGGGTTTGGTGCTATTTAGCCCTTTCTGCCTGATGCCTGATGCCTCCAGGAACCGTCGGAATGCCGCCCCAGGCCCGCGATGCGAAGGTGAGAGGAGCATGAAGCGAGGGGAGGCATCACGATCGTGACCGGTTATGAGCAACGACGTGATCTCGGGCTGCTGTTGCTGCGTCTGGCCGTCGGCGGCACCCTCGCCGCGCACGGCTCGCAGAAGCTGTTCGGCTGGTTCGGCGGGGGAGGCGTCAAGGGCTCCGCCCGGTTCATGGAGTCCGTCGGCTTCGACCCGGGCGAACCGAGCGCGGTGGCCGCCGGGCTCGCAGAGGGAGGCGGTGGCACCCTCCTGGCCCTCGGCCTCGCCACGCCCGCCGCCGGATCGGCCGCGGCCGGCGCCATGACCGGCGCGAGCGCGGTGACCTGGCCCAACGGCTTCTTCGCCCAGAAGGGCGGCTTCGAACTCTCCGGCGTCCTGGGAGCGGCTTCCCTCGCCCTGGCCGTCTCGGGCCCCGGCCGCTACTCCCTCGACCACGTCCTCCGCAACGTACTCAACCGTCCGTGGATGGTCCCTACGGCACTGGCGGTGGTCGGCACCGGAACGGCACTCGTGGTCCACAAACGCGACCAGCGCGTGCAGCGGCAGAAGGAGCAGAAGGCAGCGGAGACGGCAGAAAGCCACACCGACAGCCACACAGACTGACGTCCACGCGGGCGAGGTGCGCCGACCCTACGGACCGGTCCGCGGCATACGTACGACCGCCGTGCCCCCTTCCAGATCCACCGTCGTCCGGTTCGGCGGTGCCCCGTCCTCCTCGTCGTCGCGCATCACCAGCGCCGACTGCCGTTCCTTGAGTTCGTTCTGCTTCCCGGGCGAGAGGCTCGCGTGGAGCTGCTCGAACCCGGTCGCCGATATCTGGCCCTGCCGGGCGCTGTTGCGCCAGGGCAGAAATCCGGCCCGCCCTGCGCGCAGCAGCAGTTGATCCACGAAGGCCACGACGGTCAACAGGATGACCAGCCCGGGCAAGGTCGCGAAGACGGCGAATTCCATGCCTTCAGTATCCCGCCCAGTATCCCGCCCAAGTGATCCCTGCCCAGGCCCCCCAGCCCCCTGGCCCCCAGCCCCCTGGCCCCCCGCCCCCTCACCCAGCCCACCCCTCCACCCGCCGGGCGAACGCCGCCGCCCCCGCCGCCCCGACCGACAGCAGACCGCACATCACCCACACCACCACGTACCCGGCCTCGCTCGGTGCCCCGTGGCCGTCGGAGGACGACGCGACACCCTCCGATGCCGGGGTTGCGAGGATCACGGCGATCGCCGCGCCGGCGATCGCCCCGCCCAGCGTCTTGACGTTGTTGTACAGGGCCGTGGTGACGCCCGTGCGGGACGGCGCGCTCGCCTCCGCGATCACCGTGGGCATCGCGCCGAGCGCCACCCCCATCCCGAGCCCGGCGAGCACCTTCGCCGCCACGAGCTGCCAGATCTCCGCGTGGAAGGCGGCGGTGGCGAGGAAGCTCGTGCCGATCAGTGCGAACGACGCGACGAGCGTCGGACGGTAGCCCAGGCGCCCGGCGATCCTCGCGGTCAGCGTGGAGCCGAGGACCGCCACCACCCCCGCGGGCAGGGCGACCAGCGAGATGGACAGGGCCGAGAGCTCGAAGCCGTAGCCGGTGCGTTCCGGGTCCGCGGCCAGGAAGGTGGCGTCCGGCGCCAGACTGCCGAAGTAGACGACACCGAAGGCGACCGCGCACAGGAAGTACGGCGCCACGCGGCGGTCACCGAGCGCCCGCAGGTCGACCAGCGGCTCGGCGACACGCAGCTCCCGGACCGCCCACCCCGCGCCCACCAGCAGCGCGAGGAGCACCGGGACGAGCACCGCTCCGGAAAGCAAAACACCACCCTTCGCCGCGGAGATCCCGGTGAGCAGCAGAAGCATGGCCACGCTCAGCAGTCCCACGCCCGGCCAGTCGAGCCGCCCGCCGGGCACCTGCCTGGACTCCGGGATCGCGAGGAACGAGACCGCGATGCACAGCAGCGCCAGGACGGCCGGGATGAGCAGGGTGATCCGTACGTCGCCGGTCGCCCGGTGTGCCAGGCCCGTCAGCACCCCGCCGAGCAGAGTCCCGAGGGTGAGCGCCCCGACCAGGCGGGCGATGGCACTGCGGGCCTGCTCCACGGAGAGCCGGTCGCGGACGAGCGCGATCTCGAGGGGCAGCAGCGCGGCGAGCGGCCCGAGCAGCACGCGGCCCACGAGGAGTACGGGCAGCGAGGGAGCGAGCGCCACGAGCAGGGAGCCGACGGCGATGCACACGAGCGAGACACGCAGCATCAGCCGGTGCCCGTACAGATCGCCGAGCCGGCCGAAGGCGGGCACGGACACGGCGGCGGCGAGCAGTTGGGCGGAGATCACCCAGTTGAGATCGGCGTCGGCCATGCCCAGTTCGGATCCGATGTCCGGCAGCAGCGGGGCGATACCGCCCTGGAGGAAACCGCTGGTCACCTCGAAGAGGACGAGCAGCCCGACGACCGCGCCGACCGAGCCGACGGGCGGGGCGCCGGTGGCCGCGGGCGCCGAGGTACGGGGGTCGGTCTTGCTCATGAGGGCTCCTCGGCTGCGAACTGGAGGCGGCCGGCGGCGAGTTCGGCCAGGAGTACGGCGGCGTCCACGACCGCGCGGTCGTCGTAGACCGCCTGGGCGGAGTGGTTCATGGGGGCCGTCATCGGGTCGCGGCCGGGCGGGCAGGCGCCGAGACCGACGTAGGCGCCGGGCACCTCGCGCAGGACGTACGAGAAGTCCTCGGAGCCGGCCATCGGGCGGGGCGCCTCGAAGACCTGCCCGGCGCCGAACACGGCCCGGGCGGTCCGCAGGGCGAAGGCGGCCTCGGCGGGATCGTTGACGGTGACGGGATAGTTCTCCCGGTAGTCGATGTCGACCGCCACGCCGTGCGCGGCGGCGATGCCGCGCACGGTCCGCTCGAAGCCGGACCGCACGCGTGCGTGGGCCTCGTCGGAGAACGACCGTACGGTGGCGACGAATTCGGCGTGCTCGGGGATGACGTTGCCTGCGGATCCGGCGTGCAGCGAGCCCACGGTGACCACGGCCGGGTCGAAGATGTCGACGGTGCGCGTGACCATCGTCTGGAGCGCCGTGACCATCTCGCACACGGCGGGCACCGGGTCCTTGGCCGCGTGCGGCGAGGAGCCGTGGCCGCCCGCGCCGGTGACCCGGACGGTCACCTCGTCGGAGGCCGCGAGCACCGGACCCGGCCGTACGGTGGCGACGCCCGCGGGCAGCATCGCGGAGGTGACATGGAGGGCGTACGCGGCGGCGACGCGTGTCCCCGCCGCGTCGAGCACGCCCTCCTCGATCATCAACCGGGCGCCGCCCATGCCCTCCTCGCCGGGCTGGAACATGAAGACCACATCGCCCGCCAGCTCCTCGCGGCGGGCGGCGAGCAGCCGCGCCGCACCGACCAGAGCGGCGGTGTGCAGGTCATGACCGCAGGCGTGCATCCGGCCTGGGACCTCGGAGGCGTACGGCACCCCGCTGTCCTCCTGGACGGGGAGCGCGTCCATGTCACCACGCAGCAGGACGGCGGGACCGGGCCGGCCGCCGCGTAGTACGGCGGTGACGGAGGTGAGCTGCTTCCCGAGGCCGATCTCCAGCGGCAGACCGGCCAGGGCGTCGAGCACCGCCTGCTGGGTGCGGGGCAGCTCCAGACCCAGCTCCGGCTGCCGATGCAGGGCATGGCGCAGCCGTACGAGGGAGTCTTCGAGGGCGAGGGCGTCGGCACGTTCGAACATGGCTGGTATGGTGCCGATCCGGCCGATGGGGTCGATGGCAATGCATGAATCCGCCGAATCGTATTGATCATTTGCAAGAAACGACCGCGATCTCGGCGTGCTGGAAGAAGGTGGCCCGTGCTCGACGAACTCGACCATCTCCTCGTCACCGCGCTCCAGATCGCGCCCCGCGCCGACTGGAGCACCCTCGGTGAGGTCCTGGACATCGACGCCTCCACGGCGGCCCGGCGCTGGGCCCGGCTGACGAAGGCGGGGCACGCCTGGATCGGCGTCCACCAGTCCGTGCAGGCGATCGTCCCCGGCAGTCCCCTTCTCGTGGCCTTCATCGAGGTCGACTGCTCCGCCGGCCGTCTGCACGAGGTGGCCGCCCGCATCGCCGAGGACACCCATGTGTTCAACCTCGAACACGTCAGCGGCAGCCGCGATCTCCTGGTGACCGCCGTCTTCACGGACCATGCGGAACTCGCCCGGTACGTGGGCTTCCGGCTGGGCGCCCTCGACGGGGTGGCGGCCTCCCGCACCCAGGTCGCCACCACACTCCACACGGAGGGCAGCCGCTGGCGGCTCGACCGCCTCACCGAGGAGCAGCGCCGCAAGCTCGCGCCCGCGACCACCGGCCGGCTGCCGAGCCGCACGGTCCCCGAACGCGACCTGGAACTCGTCCGCGTCCTGAGCGAGGACCCGCGCCAGCCCGTCGCCCGGCTCGCCGAACGCACCGGCCTCAGCCCCACCACCGTCCGCCGCCGCCTCGATCGGCTCGACGCCGAGCGGGCACTCGCCTACCGCTGCGAAGTGGCGCGGTCGCTGTCGGGCTGGCCGGTCTCCGTCTCGTACTGGGCCGCCGCCCCGCAGAGCCGGGCGGCACACCTGGCCAAGAGCATCAGCACGATCCGCGAGATCAGGCTCTGCGCATCACTCTCGGGCCCGCACAACCTGCTCCTGGCCGCGTGGCTCCGCTCCGTCGACGACATCGCCGCCTTCGAGTCCCAGCTCACCGACCGCCACCCGGAACTGGTGGTGGCGGACCGGGCCGTCACCCTCTGGCCCATGAAACTGGCCGGCCACCTCCTCGATCCCCAGGGCCGCCACCTCCGCGCGATCCCTCTCGGCCGCTGGCACGACCCGCGCTCGGACACCGCCGAAGCCGACCTCCTGGCGCGTCTGCGCACGCCATCGGTCCAGTGAGGCGACGCGTTCGCCCAGGTGACGGTGCGGAACCGCCATCGCGACTTCACGTGAGTACCAACCACCGTCGGCCGTCGACGAGTTCTCGCGCGACATCGAGATGTCCGGCGTGCGCGAGATGCTGGACGAGCCCCAGGCAGCTCCATACCACGTGCTTTCGGATGTCGTGTGGGTCACGGCTGCCAAGGGTCTACGAATGGATGCCCCTCGCATAGATGAATGGACGCCCCTCGCATAGATGCAGGAGGCATCTGTGGGGCTGCATCTCGCGAGAGACCCCCTAGTCGCCCCCGCCACCCCCACCGTCGCCGCTTCCACCGGAGTCGCCGCCGTCACCCCCGTCGGAACCCCAACCGTCGCTGCCACCGGGCTCGTTGTCGTCGCTTCCGCTGCCGAGGTTGCTGAACCAGGGACGGTCCCAGTCGGCGTCGACGGCGATCGGATCACCGTCGTCCATCGGGTGTCGCCGTGCCCGGAACCGCGCCCGGCCCGTGGTGTCCCCCAGCCCGAAGGCGACGGCGCACACGTGCGCCATGACGGCGTCCAGCGGGTCGGAGCTCTCGTACCGCACCGGGGCGAGCGGCAGCAGGACCGTGGTGGGGTCGAGCGTCGGCCGGCGCGGGGGACGCGTCAGGAGGGCGACGCGCCGTTCGTCGCGCAGAAGCCACGAGCTGACGGCGTTCTCCCGCCGCAGCACCCAGTGCTGCCCGGGCAGGCGCACCTCCACCACGCTCTTGGACTTGCGCAGCTTCTTCCTGAGCGCGAGCTGCGCCGTGCCGTCGCCGACGGTCAGACGCAGGCCCTGGGACGGATCCGCGGAGTCGAGCCGGTAGCCGTGCGGCGCCCGGATCCGTACGGCGGGAGCGTACGGCCCCCACACGTCCACGCATACCAGACGCCGGTCCACACAGACGGCTATCGGCCCGGCGGGCCCCGGTGCGAAACGCCGGGCCATCCACAGCGGTACGCCCTCGGCGCGGGCCCGGGCCGCCAGGGCGGCCACCTGATCCGGCCCGCCGCACTGCCGTACCGCCAACTCGCCCAGACGGTCGGCGAATTCGGCGGCCTGGCGCACCCTCACCGGGGTGGCGGTCCCGGTGACGCGTGTCACCGGGACGACGCCGGGCCCGTTCGCCAGCCGCTCCCGCGGACGTTCCGCCCCGCCGCCCCCGAGCCAGCGGTCCCGCAGGAACGCCTCCGCCATGGCGGCGAGGTTCAGCTCGCCCAGCGGCGTGGTCCTGCCGCCACGGCGCAGACCGGCCTCGGTCAGCTCCACGGTCCGTGACAGCGGGTTCCACGACCGTTCGCTGTAGAGCACCTGGCTCACGACAACCCCCGTAGTACGTCTCCTACTTGCTGATGGCGAAGCGCATGAGGGCGTGCTCGTCGCCCTGCTTGATCTTCCCTGTCGTGTTGATGACTTCGAGCTTCCAGGCGCCGCCGGCCCGTATGGCCTTGGCCACGGCGCAGCCGTTGTCCTGGGTGAGCAGGCTGGGCCAGATGTCGGCGACCTGCTGGGTGGTGCCGCCGGTCGCGTCGTACACCTTGAAGCTGATGTTGCGCGCCTTCTGGAAGGAACTGCCCTTCTTGAAGGCGGCGGCGACGAACACGATCGACGTGATGTTGGACGGGACCCGGCCGAACTCGACCGTGACGGTCTCGTCGTCGCCGTCCCCGCGCCCGGTCTGGTTGTCACCGCTGTGCACCAGGGAGCCGTTGCCCATGGGGTCCAGCGAGTCGAGCCCTGCCAGACGTACGGGGTCCGTGCCCTGCATGGCGATGGCGATCAGATCGAGGTCCGTACCGGCCTTACGGCGCAGGAGGCCCATGACACCGCCACTGGTGCCGGCCGTGGGGTCCCAGGACACCCCGATGGACAGGTGGGTCACTCCATCCAGGTCCGCCGGACCGTCTTCCTTGGTGAGCGTGATCATGCGTGGACCATCCTTCTGCCGGTGCGACTACTACAGGCAGAGTCTGCCTGGCGCGTTCTTGGTTCCCTGCGACGGGGCCCTGTGGTGGCGGATGATGCCGCTGGAATATTGCTCTGCTCGAGCTGGGGCAGCCCTGTAGGGTGCGGGCCTGTACGTGCTGGACCTGCGTGAGCAGGCTCGTTGAGGAAACGGGGTGGGCGCATAGAGCGCGTCGATGGATTGTCGATGGATTGCGGGCCTTCGGTGTGGGAGGCGCTCAGGATCGCCGGGTGGAGCGCAGGGCGACGGATCGACACCGAGATCTGGACACGACAACTGGTGACGGCCGGGTTCACGTTGAACGACGTGGCGACAGCGGTGTGGGCAGAGTTCGGGAACTTGAAGATCAAGAGTTCTCCGGCTCGCGTCCCGTCCTCGTCGCTGCACCTGGATCCCGTCGACGCCTGTATCGACGCGTCCGAGGAGGCTCAGAGGCTGGGGCGCCGCTACGGGGAGAACTTCAGCCCTCTGGGCATGTGGTCGATCCAGTACAAGTCGTACGTGGCGGCGAGCGGGCGGGTCATCGCCGTAGGACCGGGCGTCCTGTGGCAGTTGGGCACGAGCTTCGCAGAGGCGCTGACTTACGTGGTGGACGGCGACGCCGGTGCCGACCGCACCGAGCGGGCACCCTGGCTGTACTCGGATTGCGGGCCTCTGTGAAGTAGCCGGAACTGCACCGGATATGGAAGAGCTCCTGCCTTGGATGGGCGGTTTCGGGATACTGCTGCACGAACAGGCGGGGGGCGCACATGTCCGAGCGGACACCGACGTGGCAGGAACTCCTGGACACTGCCGTCGAGCAGCGGACGCCGACGGCGTTCCGCGCGGCACTGGACGGCTTGCGTGACGACGGGTTCACGTACGACCGGCTGGTCGTCATCGCCAACGGGATCGTCGAGAGCAGGGAGTTCCCCGGTTTCGAGGGCGTGGGACGCGGCCCGTCCGAGGACGCGTGGGTCAACGCCCTGACGGTGAAAGGCCGGAAGGCGCGCCGGCTGCCCGACTGGGAGTACGTGGAGCTCCTGGTCGTGGCGTACTGCAAGCGCCATGGCCTCAGCGGGGAGGCGCAAGACGGCTTGGTCGTCCGCTGGGCGGACGGCTACACCGTCTGCGGCGGTCAGCCGCGGCCGAAGTACCGGCGTTCGACCGCGACCGCGGCGGCGCGGCGGAGGCGTGTCCGATACGTCGTGGGCGCGACAGCCCTGGCGGTGGTGGCGCTGGCGGCAATTTCGGCGTACGTCTTCTGGGAGCCGGACACGGACCCGGAATCGCCGCTGTCCGTGGACGATGTGTCCTCTCTCGGATTGAGCAAGGGGGACTACGTTTTCCCGTCCACCATGAAGTTGTCGTCCTCCCAGGTGGAAAAACTGAAGAACGAGGATTATGGGGAGGGCCTGAAATTCGATGACTGGTTCCGTCAGAACGATGGGGTTCCGTCCAGTTTCAGAACCATCACTCTCACCGTCAGCGGACGCAGTGAGAAGCAACTCCGCATCACGAACATCGACCTGCCCAAGGAGGACTGCGCCCCGCCCCTGACGGGCACGCTGTTCCTCAACGGTGGTACCAATGGCGGCGAGGGAGAGACGAGAACTCTGTTCTTCAACCTGGACGACCGACTTCCCGAGCCCACGGATGAGAATGGCGAACCCTATTTCGCGCGAAAAAGTATCACCCTGAAAAAGGGGGAGAGTGAGACAATCGCGGCTTTCGTCAGAGCCAATGAGCGTTCCTGCGGTTTCACCTTCCGATTCACTGTCGTCGTCCCGGGCCGTGATCCGGAGAAACTGGAGATCGACGACGACGGAAAGCCGTTCCGGCTGACCGCTCCCGCGAACGGACTGGGAGAACACCCCTACGACCGCTATCGGGCCATGTACGTGGGAGGCGTGGCGGCCCCGGTCGGCACCGGCATCGTCCCGGCCGATCCGTCCACCTACGACGGAAACCCCCAGTCGCTCGTCTCTCCTTGACGGCCACCGGCGATGTTCATGCGCGCCGCCGCCCTCTCGGTGGTAACAACTGTTACCATCCGGGTATGGCGAAGACACAGCTAGGCGCACGCGTGGACGAGGACGTGGCGGAACTCGCGAGGAAGCGTGCCGCTGACCTGGGGCTGAGCATCGGGGACTATCTCGCCCGGCTGGTGCAGGACGACGCCAGCGGGCTGCGCGCCCGCGCGGTGGACGCGGCGGCGCGTTTCCTGGCCGAGCACCAGTCGGTCTTCGATGACGCCGAGGACGCCCAGCAGGCGCCCGGGGGAGCGCGCGCGGCCTGATGAACCTGCACATCGACGTTCCCTGGATCCTTCAGGTCGCCGAGGCCGCCGGAGCGGATGACCCGGCCCCCGACGACTACGGTGTGCCCGTCTCGGCGGTCGCCCGCCACCGCGCCGAACTCTTCGAGCAGCCTGTCTACGACGGTCCCTACGCCAAGGCCGCCGCGTTGGTGCACACGCTGGGCCGGTGCCGTTGGCTGGAGCGCTCCAACCTCGCTGTCGCCGCGGCCACCGGCGTGATGTACCTCGAGGCGGCCGGGGTCACGGTCAAACCCGCCCGCGAGGACGCCGTCGCTCTCAAGGACGTGCTCCTGGATCCGGCCTGCACCGCGGAGAAGATCGCCGCTGTGTTGCGGGCTTGGCCCACCGCTACGTGAAGCGGCTCGCTGGGGTGGGCCGGCCGGTGTGGAGATCCTCAGCGCTGGTGCCGGAGCCGAACAGCTTGCGGTGACTGCTTAGAGTGCGGACATGCCAACTTCGCCGCACCTGCAAGAGATCACCCCGGACAACTTCGAGACCGCCGTCGACCTGCGAGTCCGGCCCGACCAGGAACACTTGGTGGACCCCGTCGTGAAGTCACTCGCCGAGGCGTACGTCCACCCCGGCGTCGCATGGCCCCGGCTCATCTGTGATGGCGACGAAGCCGTGGGGTTCCTCATGGCCTTCTTCGACATCGACTGGACCGGCAAAGGGACGGACTTCCGCTCCGGACTCTGGCGTCTCAACATCGCGGACGGAAAGCAGGGCCGAGGCTACGGACGCTTCGCCGTGCAGTCCGTGGCCGACGAGATCAGGCGCCGAGGAGGCACCCTACTGACGACCACCTGGCACCCCGGAGCGGACGGCCCCACAGGCTTCTACACGACCCTCGGCTTCCGACCCACCGGAGAGACCAGCGGAGACCAGACGGTGGGCGTGCTGGAACTGACCTGAACTGAACCGGCGTGGCTGCCGCACCTGCACGGGCCACGCACGACGACCTCCTGGCCGCCGGGGAACCCGGTCGTCGGCGTTCGCGTACACCGGGTACCCCGCGGCGGCCGTCCCAGTGGGGGAGGGGCCCGTCTGCCTCCGCGGTCCGAATGCTGTCCGTCCCGTGGTGCCAGGTCGTGCTGGGCAGGGAGAGTGAGGAGGCTGGCCCTGTGGCCCCGGTACCCCTCTCTCGTTCAGTCGGCGCGTTGCAGCACGGGCGGGGTCCACTGACCCGTGAGGGCAGGCTCCCGGGGCCAGTACAGGCGCAGGAAGACGTTGAAGCTGCCCGCGGGGGCCGGTAGCCAGTTGCTCTCGCGGTCGGGGCCGGGGTTGTCGTGCTGGACGTAGATGTCCAGGGAGCCGTCGGGGTTGGTGCGCATGCCGCTGCGGTCGCCGATCGCGTAGCGGTTCAGCGGGTTGTCGGCGAAGAACTGGTGCTCGTTCATCATCGTGAGGGACCAGAAGCCGTCGACGGGCGGGGTCTGACCGGCATCGAAATGGAGCACGTAGCTGTGGGCACCGTCGAGAGGCCGGCCGTCGGCGTCGGTGGTGGCGTGCGGATACAGGGCGTCGGCGTCGAGGTTGGCTCCGTATCCGAACCGGGTGATGACCGCGCGCTTGGTGTAGTCGGTGCCGTAGTCCCCCAGGCCCCGATGCACGGTCCAACCACCGGCGTTCGCGGCCTCCGCCCGGGCGAGCAGGTCGCGCAGGGTCTCCGGGCCGCGCCGCGCGCCCGCGTCCAGGGCGGCGAGCTCCTCGGCGGACAGGCCGTCCAGGCTCCCGCCGGGTGCGATGCCGAGTTTGGCGAGACGGCCGAGGAACGGTGCGTCGGCGGGGTCGGGAGGGTTGTCGACCATCATCTGGTTGAGCAGGGTGAAGTAGTCGCGGCCGCTGAGCGCGTGGACCTGGTCGACCGGCGGGGTCGTCGTGTCGGTCCCGGCGGGGACGGGGACGTCGGTGGGCGGGGAGTAGCCGTCGGGGTCGCCGGTCCATTCCGACAGTGGGATCAGCCGCGTGGCGTCCTGGAGCCGGTTGACGGCCGGGAAGTCGGACGGGCCGCTGGTCGCGTACCGGGCGATGATCCAGTTCACGGCGGTGGGCGACTTCAGCAGGGTCAGGCCGGGCGGAGTCGCACCTGACCAGGACGGCCCGGCGATCAGGAACGGGCCTGCGGACGGGCCGTTCCGGCGCTGGCCGACGACGGCGCAGACGTTCGACCAGGCGTCCAGGACGGGGACCATCCAGAACCGGTCACCGAACTCGGGCAGGGACAGCACCAGGGGCTGGTCGGAGAGATCGAGCCAGGCGCTGGAGTACAGGGTGTCGGCGTTCGGCGAGACGACCTCGGTGAAGGAGGCGTCCGGGGTGGAGCGCATGTAGCAGAACTGGTTGGCCGGGGCTTTCCGGCGCCCGTCGTCCCGGGCCGGGACCGCCGTCATGGAGCGCTTCGTCACGGCCGCTGTGACCAGCGGATACCCGTAGAGCCATGCCTCCGTGGTCTGCTTCTCCAACGACTCGTCCGTCATCAGCTTCTCCCAGGTGCCACGGCGATTCGCATCCGGGCCCGACGCTACGTACGCCACCCGCCGCCCGCGCGGCGAGTCCGCCGAACGGGTGGCGCGGACGGAATCGGCGGCCCCGACCGGCAATCCGCATATCCACGCCCGGTTCGCAGGCTGCGGCAGCGCCGGTTCTGAAACGTGGTGCTCCTCGTATGGTGAGGGACGGCTGAAAGGGCCGATGACCACGGGAGCCGAGCATGACGCGGTATCTGATCTCGTTCGACGACGGCGCGATGACCTTTCCGGAGGAGGACTTGCCCGCTGTGGCCGAGGCTTCGCACAAGGTGGTGCGTGAGGCTCAGAGCGCCGGTGTGTGGGTCTTCGGCGGTGGACTGGAGAGGCAGCAGGCGAGCGTCGTTCTCACCGACGGGACGGTGACCAAGGGCCCGTATCCGGAGACGAAGGCGGTGCTCGGCGGGTTCTCGATCATCGATGTGCCCTCGTACGAGGAGGCACTGGAGTGGGCCGCCAAGATCGCCGCCGCGTGCCGCTGCGCGCAAGAGGTACGGGAGATCATGCCCGACTCGGAGGTCTGATCGAAGACGACGTGCGTCATCGACGACCCCGCTGGGCCCGGCCGAACTCCCCCCCAGAGCACGGTGAAGAGTCCATCCAGTCCAGCCAGTCCATCAGCGGGGCTGTCCAGGGACAGGACCGAGCAGAGCGTCGCACTGAGCCGAGGGGAGGCTCCGGGGTCGCGTCTCTCGTCGCCCCTTCTGAGAGCCGACCAGAGGATCCTGTACGGGACCCCGACCGATGCCGTCGGCGGGGCGAAGATTCCACGTCCCGCGAACTCGTCGTTCTGTCCCTCGGATCCGCTGGCGCCTCCTCGTCTTTGACGGGCGTCGCGAGACACCGCCGGGAGCTACGGATGTCCGACCGGGACGGTGTTCGCCGACCTGGTCAATCCGGGACCGAACAGTCCAGGATCCGTCCGTCCAACGTCCCGACGACCAGGCGCTGTTGATCCGCCCGGTACGCCGCGGACACTGGCGTCACCGGGTGGCCGTGCGCGCGCAAGGTGTGCCGGGCTCGCACCTCACCCGTAACCGCGTCCAGAATCTCCACCTCACCGGTGAGATACACGACGTACACCCTCCGCTCGTCGCCGTCGAGATCGGCGAGCGGCTTGTCGGTGAGGTGCACCCAGCGTGTCTGCCCGTCCGGGAGTTGGCGGCTCACGACGTAGGTGCCCTCGCGGGAGTCCAGGTACGTGGCGCCCGGTTCGTACGACCGCCCCGCGTGGACGAGGCTGGCACTCAGTTCGACGGCGGGGCCGTACCAGGGCTGGAGCGCGGACGCCGGATCCCAGCGCAGGGGAAAGAGGGCGCGCACGGTGGCGGGGCCGTGGGCGCCGGGAGGATCGATCGCGTGGATCCAGGGCGCGTCGTCGTCCGGGCCGGGGCCGCCGTCCACGTACAGCAGTCGGTCGCTGTGCTTGACGCGCAGCGCGGGGGAGTTGGAGCGGCTGGGGGAGAGGTCGAGGCGCGCGGCCTCCTGGTGCGTGGGGGCGAGGAGCAGCGCGGGGCGTGCGTCGCGCCCCTGCGGACGCACGGCGAGCCAGCCTTCGGCCGTGGCGTGCAGCGCGGGGGCCGACGGCACGTCTACGGTGTCCACCACATCGCCGTCCACCGTGAACACCCGCTGCACGGCGATCGCTCGGTCGACCAGGCGCCCCGTCCCCTCGTCGCGCCGGTGCCCCCGGTACGTCACCCACGCCGACTCGCCGTCAGGGGCCGCCTCGACCCGAACGCTCCCTTCACCCTCCGCAGGAAGAGCCCACGTCGGTGCGCCCGACGGATCCCAGCACTCCAGGTCCGTGTGCAGGCCGGTGGCGAGGACCCGGCCGTCGGCCAGCACCGCCAGGTCCCGCACCTCCGCGCGCCGCCGCCAACGCCCCTCCGCCAGCCGCGCGAGGGTGTCCTCCACCTGTGGGTCGTGGAGGAGCCCGCTCTCGACCATCGGATGGCGTGCGTCGTCGGGGTCGACCAGACCGGCCGGAGCGGACAGCCAGTCGTCCGCCGCGACGGCCAGTTCGAAGCCCTTGCGGAAGCCGCCGTCCTTGTCCTCGGGGGAGAGCAGCATCGCGAGCCGGCCGTCCTCCAGCCAGCGCAGATGGCGCACTTGGCGGCTCTTGCACAGCAGGTTCGTCACCTGCCCGGTCTCCAGGTGCAGCAGGAGCAACTCCCCCTGAAAGTCCCACGATCCGTCGTAACGGCCGGTGCCGACGGCGACGAGCGGCAGCTCGGGGTGCGGCTCGACGGCACACACGGGGTACCGGGAGGCGACGACGTGACGCGGACGGAGCGTGCCGGCCTCGTACACGCCGATCCGATGGCCGAGCCACTGCCCCGTACCGCGCCACATGACATGCCCGAGGTCACCGGCCGCGATGACACAGCCATGACGCGCGTCGGCCACCGCCCACACGGGCCGACCGATCTCGGCGAAGGGCTGGTCTCCGAGTATCCGGCGGACGGTCAGCTCATCCGGCACGATGTTCTCCCCCCCAAGGTGGCGCACAGTCTGCCAGGCCCTGGTGGGTTCCTGCGTCGTCCGGCCGTGGCTGCCCGCTCGGCCTGCGGCGTGGCATCGCGGGACGCAGCCGCGCCCTGCGGACGCGCCGGCCGATCTCCTGGCTTCCTGAGGTCGCGATCCCCGGGATGGACCGGTGGAGAGGACGAGGAGCGCTCTGCCGACACGACGTTCAGCCGGCGATTCGTCGTCGAACTCCTCATCTCGGCCCTGGCCCCGGTGCCTCCCCCTGGCGTCCCGCGCTTCGACCCAGCCGCTCCCTACGTACGTTTCGTCCCTGAAGACGCCGCGAGGTGCGCGGGCGCCCGAGCCGCCCTGATGGACGGCTTGGTCCGGGAGTGCCGTTGCCAGGCAGCCCGGGTCTTTCGTCGCAGCGCCCCGGGCACTCTCCCACCGGACCCCCGCACTCACCCCGACGACGCGCGGCAGCCTCCGTCCTCGCAGCCGTTCGGGCGAATCCGCCGCGGCTCTGCGCTCACGACGCCGTCGTACGGGAAGGCAGCATCCGGCGGAGGCGCGGCCAGGTCATCGGCTCCAGGCAGCCGCACGCCGGACGGTGCCACGGCCGGCACAGATCCCCGGCGGGCGGGGCGCAGCCGCGCTCTCGACCTGTCCGACGAAGTGCCTCGATGAAGGGAAGTCCCACCATGGCTGTCCACGATCACGTGCCCCTGGCACCCCGCAGACCCCGGCGGCGCGTCAACGCGGTGACCGCCGCGCTCACGCTCGTACCGGCTCTCGCCGCCGTCCCGGCGGCGGCCGGATCCGCCTACGCCGGACCGGTCGGCGACGCGGGCCCCTGCCGGGTCTACGCAACCGTCACCACCTGCACGTACACCGCGACCGGCGAGACGACGTTCGTCGTGCCCCAGGGGGTCTCCCAGCTCAGCGTCACGGTCGTCGGAGCCCCCGGCGCCGCGGGGACGGACGGCGGTGCGGGCGGATTCGGCGCCGAGGTGACGGCCAACCTGCCGGTGTCGGCCGGACGGACGCTGTACGTGGAGGTCGGAGGCGCGGGCAGCGGCAACATCGGCGGCTCCGGCGGCGGAGGAACCGCCGGCACCGGCGGTGCGGGTGGCGGAGGCGCCAGCGCGATCCAGATCTGCTCGGTGACCGCTGCCGGCTGCACGCCCACCGGCGCGGCCGGCGACCCACGGCTCGTGGTGGCGGGCGGCGGCGGAGGCGGAGGTCCCACGGCGGCCGGCACCGGCACGGTCGGCGCGGGCGGCGGAAACGGCGCCGGCGCCGGCGGCGCGGCGGGCACCGGCGGCACCGGCACCGACGGACAGCCTGGCCTCAACGGCGGCACCTTCGGCACGGCGGGCGGGAACGGCGGCAACGGCGGCCCCGGCCAGACCGGTGGCCCCACCCAGGGCGGTCTGGGCGGCGCCGGCGCTGCCACGGTCGCCGGAGGCGGCGGAGGAGGCGGCGCGGCCGGCGGCAACGGCAGCAATGCCGGCGGCGCGGGCGGTGGAGGTGGCGGCAGCACGGCCGGCACCGGCGGCAACAACGGCGGCCTGACCGGTGGGCCCGGTAGGGGCGGCACCGCAGGAGCGCGAGCGGGCGCCGGCGGAGGCGGCTGGTTCGGCGGCGGGGCCGGCGGGGTCAACGGCGGTGGTGGCGGCGCGGGTTCGTCGTACGTCACCGCCTCGGCCAGCGGAGCGATCGCCACCCAGGACGCCACCGGCACGCCCGAGGTCGTGATCAGCTACACCACGCCGTGCTCCTGCCGCGACCACAAGGACGAAGAGTCCCACCCGTCCCACTCGGGCCCCTCCACGTCCACTCCTCGGCCCGGCCAGCGCCTCGGAGACTCCGACGGCGCGTGACGCGCGGCTACTTGGAACCGGGGACACCTGGCGTCTTCGGTGGATTCATCCGGCAGATCGAAGCAGCGTGACGCCGATGCCGCAGACGGCCTCCCCGCCCGCCCACGTGGCGGCGGGGAGGCGCTGGGAGAAAGGCTTCGCGCGCCGGACGGCAGACGCCGGGCGTCCGCACAACCCGGGCGCCCGCGCGCAATCCCCTTGCGCAATGGTCAAGAAACGTTGACCATTGCTCGCATGCCCACCGACGATCTTCCCGAGACCTTTCACGTCACCACCGACGACCAACTGCGCGCCGTCTCCAACCTCACGCGTCACCGGATCATGGCCGTGCTCCGGTTCCAGCCGGCGACGATCACGCAGATCGCCGAGAAGGTCGGTCTGGCGAAGGGGAGTTCCAGCTATCACGTACGGCTGCTGGAGCGGGCCGGCCTGGTGAAGGTGGTGCGGACGCGGAAGGTCAGGGGGGTCACCGAGCGGTACTACGCGATGGCCGCGCGGGCGATCGTGCTGCCCGATCCGGGCGAGGGCGGACCGGACGTCCTGATGCGGCATGCGGTCGCCGACTTGGAGGCGGCGCCGGCGGACGGCGAGCGGCACGTACGGATGGCCCATCTACGGCTCACCGAGGAGCAGTTCGCGGAGCTGGGGGCGCGACTTCAGGCACTGGCGGACGAGTACCGGGAACTGTCCGATCCGTCGCTGCCGGACGCGTCGCTCGTCTTCGCACTGTTCCACCCGGCGGCCCGCGAGCAGACGGGAGGGGACGCCAAGTGACCTCGGGCATACGGAAGTTGCCGACCGGGTTCGGACGGCTGTGGACCGCGCAGACGATCTCCTCGTTCGGCGACGGCGTCACACACGCCGCACTGCCGCTGCTCGCCCTGACGTTGACGCGGGACCCGATGGCGCTCGCCGTCGTCACGGCCGCGGGAACGCTGCCGTGGCTGCTCTTCGGGGTGCTCGGCGGTGCGCTGGTGGACCGCTGGGACCGCCGGCGCACGATGTGGGTCGCCGACGCGGTACGGGCGGTGCTGATCGGGATACCCGCGGCGGCGGCCGTGCTCGACGTCCTGAGCATTCCGCTGCTCGCGGCCGTCGCCTTCCTGCTCGGCCTCGGCGGACTGTTCTTCGACACGGCCGCCACGGCCTATCTGCCGGACCTGCTCCGCCGCGACCCCGCACTCCTGGAGAGCGCCAACGCCCGCCTGCGCGGCGCCCAGACCGCCATGTCCGGCTTCGCGGGACCGCCTGCGGGCAGTGCCCTGCTCGCGCTCGGACGGGCGCTTCCGCTGCTCGCCGACGCGGTGTCCTTCATGCTCTCCGCACTGCTCGTCCGCACCCTGCCCGCCATGCCCCGGCCCGTGCCGGAGACCGGCGAGTCGCTGCTCCGACAGGCGCGCGCCGGGGCGTCGTACGTCTTCCGGGACCGTTTGCTGCTCGGGCTGGCGCTCCGGCCGGCGGTCGGGAACGTCGCCTTCCTCGCCGTGGAGACCGTCCTCGCCCTCTTCGCGCACGACCGCCTCGGCATCGACACCTACGGTTTCGGGCTGCTCCTCACGGCGGAGGCCACCGGCGGCCTGCTCGGTGCCGGCATCGCCTCCCACCTCGGCCGACGCCTCGGCACCGGCACCGCACTGACCTGCACGGCCGCCGTCGAGGGGCTCGCCATCCTCGGCCTGGCCGCCGCCCCGAACCCGTACGTGGCCGGGCTGTCGCTCGCCGTCTGCGGGGCCGGCATGGGCGCCACGATGGTCCTCGGACCCTCCCTCCGACAGTCGATCGTCCCGGCCCACCTGATGGGCCGAGTCGCCTCCGCCTCCCGCATGCTGGCCATGTGCGCCGCCCCCATCGGGGCGTTCCTCGGCGGCTGGCTGGCCACGACCTACGACATCCGCACCCCGCTCTACGCCGCCGCCGTACTCCTCCTGGCGATGACGGCCGTCACGGCATCCATGACCAGCAACCGCCGGGTCGAAGCGGCGCGTCGCGCCGCGGCGACCTCGGCCGGCGGCCCAGATCGGCAGGCATCCGCGGATCGTGCCGAGGAGAGTGTGCGCGACCTGTCGTGAGCTTGCCGCGATGGCGTCCGCCAGGACCGGGCTTGCAGTCAGGGCGCGAGCACGAACCGGCCTGCTGTGAGCTGCAGTTGGCGAATCCCCGGGCGGCCGCGGGCACTTCGAGGGCTCGCCTTAGGATGCCTTGACTGCGGCGCACGGTGGGTGCGTCGAGGGGGAGGGGGATCTAGCTGATGGTGAACAGACGTGGTCTGCGCGGGGGTTGGAGGACGGGGGCCCTTGTGGTCGCCGCGGTGATGGGTGCTGCGCTGCTGTCGGCCGCGCCCGCGGTGGCCGTGCACGGGGCGGTGCCCGGTGACTTCAACGGCGACGGTTACCGGGACGCCGTACTGCCGGCCCCCGGGGCGAACGTCGCGGGCAAGGCGGGAGCCGGTGCCGTGGTGGTGCTCTACGGATCGAAGTCGGGCCTGTCGGCGTCCCGCAGGGCGATCATCACGCAGAACACCGCGGGGATTCCGGGCACGGCCGAGCCGCACGACGGATTCGGTGGCGCCACCGCGACGGCGGACCTGAACCGGGACGGCTACGCGGACCTGGTGGTCTCCGCCCCCTACGAGGACACCGCGCGAGGCCGGGACGCCGGGGAGGTGACAGTCCTCTGGGGCAGTAAGAAGGGGCTGACCTCCGGCACCGACCTGCCCGAGAGCGACGCGGGCGGCTACTACGGCCTGGACGTCGCGGCGCTGAGCACAGGCCCCGGTGCGAAGACCGAGGTGCTCGTCGCCGGATACGGGGGCTCGATGCGTTTCACGGGGCCGTTCAGCAGCCGTGGCACGTTCGGCGAGGCCGTGGCGAACCGGGACACCCCTTCTGTCGGAAGCGTCGCGCTGGGCGACTTCGACCGCAACGGCTCCCCGGACGAGGTGGCCGTCACGCTCCGGCTGAGCGACCTCAGCGGCGGCGAGGTGTACGTCGACCCCTTCCACGACGGCGCGCAGCAGAAGGGCAACGGCCTGATCGCGGCCACCGGGGACATCAACGGCGACGGATACGCCGATCTCGTGACCGGGGACCCGGACGAGCCGGACCAGGCCGGAGTCGACGGCGTGCTCGGCGGCCGGGTGCTCGTCTGGTACGGCTCGGCACACGGCATCACGCGGGACGCGCGCCCCGTGCAGCTCACCCAGAACACCTCGGGTGTTCCCGGCGCGAGCGAGAAGGGAGACGGCTTCGGCGGTGCCCTCGCGGTGGCCGACCTCAACCGGGACGGGCTGGCGGACATCGTCATCGGCTCGCCGAACGAGGACACGGCCAAGGCGGACGCGGGGCAGGTCACGATCATCCCCGGCCGCCGCACCGGCGCCCTGGGCGGTGGCGCCTACGCTTTCACCCAGGACACCGCCCATGTCCCTGGGGGAAGTGAGACCGAGGACGACTTCGGCACCACCGTGGCCGTCGGCGACATCAACAAGGACGGCCGACCGGAACTCTTCGTCAGCGCGGCGGCGGAGGACAACTTCACCGGCGCCGTATGGGTCTTCCCCGGCGGCAACGCGGGCCCCACCGCCAAGGGCAGCCGCATGTTCACCGCCCCGTCCGTCGGCCTCCCGCAGAAGGACAGCACGCTCCTCGGCGGCAACGGGCTCCTCGGAGTGATCTGAAGCGGGACACGTTCCGCTCCGGTTCCGTCCCCATCCGTGGCGTCGAAGTCGTGGCCGACGTATCGCGACAACAGGTAGGTCCAGGAACGACCGGCAAGGTGCCGAAGGTCAGGCACCGGCGTGCAAGTAGGCGGCCCAGAGGTAGGGCCGCGCCGCTCGGTCGGTCTGCGCGGACAGGTCGTCGCCGTCTCGGATCGCACGCACCGCGAGGTGCAGGGCCAGCGCCGAACGGCCGGTGTTCAGGCGCCCGGTGCCCGTGCGCAGGTGGGTGTAGAAGGTGTCCGCCACCAGCGTGGCGATCCGGTCGTTGATGGGCCACAGGGTGCCGACGACATGCCGGAAGCCGGCCAACTGGAAGGCGGAGGTCAGGTGGATCGCCTCGTCCAGGAGCTGGTCGGCGTCGCTTGCCGCGGTGTGGCAGGCGGAGAGGTAGGCGAGTTCGGCGCGGTCGAGGTGGACCGCGTCGAGACTCGCGACGGTGAAGGGGTCACTGCGGTGGTCGTGCAGGACGAGCCGACTGTGGGCGGGATCGGCCGTGTCGCTCTCACCGTGGCAGGCGAAGTGGGCGATGGAGCAGTCCGGAAGCCGGTCCAGCACCGCGGCCTTGGTGGGGGTCGCGGGACGGGCCACCCCGAGACCGCCGGGCGTGGTCCCGTCGGGCTCTCTCAGCAGCGTGACGTCGGGCAGATGACGGCGAAGGACCGCCACTTCACCGTCGACGTGGTCCAGCCGTCCGTCGGCGGGAAGTCCGGGCGTGGTCGGCATGGCGACGACCAGTGCTCGGCCGGAGGCGGACCGGTCCGGGGTCCGCCGCCTGGCGTGGGCCAGGGCACGCACCGTCGGTGTGTACGACGACACGACCCGGTCGAGAACAGTGCACCGGTGCGTGTGGCCGGACCGGGCGGAGTACTGCCCGGCCGCGTGCAGGGGCAGCAGTCCCAGCAGACCGCCGGGCACCCACCAGACCCGAGGCCAGTCCGCACTTCCCGCGGGCCGGCAGTGGAGCCCGAGGGCGTCCAGGACCGGTCCGGCGGCCGCGGTCCACAACCAGTCCAGGACATCGCGCATGGTCCCGTGCGGATCGGTGGGCAGCCCGCCGTCGGTGCCGTCGGTGATGCTCTGGACGGCGATCCGGAACTCCGCGGCCTTCCGGACCGTGGTGTCCGCGGTGAGTTCGGGAAGCGGCAGGGTGTCGACGCCCCCTGAGGTCACCATCAGGGCGTGACCACCGCGTTCGCCGATGTTGAACACCACCACCGGGCCTCGGCGTGCCTGATCGAGGAGTTCCCCGACGGCGGGCGCGATGGCGAAGGACTCGAATCCGTCCAGCCGACGGATCTCGTCGAGAGTGTCGGCGAGTGCGTGCGCCAACCGGGGCCTGTGGTGCTCACCGGCTCCTCGGGGCTGCCCCGGGTGCGTCGTCGGGTAATGGGCGGGCTCAGGAGACGGCCCCGAGGGCAGGTCCAGACGCGACCGCAGTCGTACGAACCGGTCGGCGAGTGCCCGGTCACGCCGGCGAAGCTCGGTGAGGTCGCCGCGGATGTCCAGAGCCTGGCTCAGGAGCACCGCCCGGCCCATCTCCAGCAGTTGCAGGGCCCGGCGGCCACGAGTCGCTTCCGGAGCACGGTCGTCCGCAAGCACCAGGGAGGCGGCGAAAGAGGCCAGACCCGACAAGGACCCCAGCGCCCGCTGCCGATCGCCGCGGGCCAGTTGCCGCGGCGCCACCTGCGGGAGCAACTCCACGGCCAGCACGGCCATGTCCGCAGCCGAACCCGCCGAGGAGTCGGCGAGCAGCGCGGCCGCCCGGGTGGCCGCCGCGATGCGCATCGACGGACTGCCCGAGGGTGCCTTCGCGGCCTCTTGCATGGCTACGACGGCTTGTTGCCGGTCCGCCGGATCGTTCGTCCGCTCGTACCTCTGCATCAGCGCGCCCGCCCGATTGGTCTGGAAGAGCACCCGCTGATGGTCGGTGGCACGAACTCCCTGTTCGGCGGTGCGGAAGAGACTGATCGCCTCGTCCAGGTCCGCCGTGTTCGACGTCCGCTCGGCGCGGGACCGTAGGGCGATCCCGAGGTTCGACCACGCCGCCGCGCACCGGTTCACGTCGCCGCCTGTGGACTCGATGGCTTTCCGGAAGCACCCGATGGCCTCGTCCAGGTCGGAGGGGTCGCCGAAGTGCCGGAACCTCATGCCCAGGGCTGTGCCCCAGTCGCACAGGGACGCCGGCCGGTCGGGGTGGCCGGGGGCGAAGCCCGCGGCGGAGGCCGAAGACAGGCGGACGGCCTGGTCCAGATCATCGCGGCGCCGGGAGACATCGAACCGAGTGGTGAGCACCATGGCCAGGTTGGCCTGTGCGGCGGCCCGGTGGGGATGGCCGTGCGGCGCGTTGTCGACCGCCGCCCGCCCGACCGTCACGGCCTCGTCCATGTCCTTGTCGGCCTTGAACTGGTGGAAGCGGTCGAGGAGCGCGCCGGAGAGATTGGACAGGGTCGTAGCGCGCTCGTCCCCCTCACGAGGAGCGGACACGAGAGCCTCACGCAGACAGTCGACGGCGCGGTCCAGGTCCTTCGGGAGCCCCTGGTGTGTGAACCGCGTATGGAGCGTTGCCGCCAGATTCGTCAGATGTCCCGCCCGGTCGGCACCGGCGTCGGGAGTGAGGTCGACCGCGGTCTGCGTGTACCGGACCGCCTCGTCGAGGTCATCGGGCAGCCCCTTGAGGTCGAAGCGCGACTGATGGGCGACTCCGAGTTCTCCGACGAAGGTGGCGTGATCCGCGCTGCCGCCTTCCACCGTACGGACCGCGGTCCGCGCCTTCTCGATCCATCGATCGAGATCTCCGGGCTCATGGGTCACGTGGTAGCGGTCGCGCGACATGAGCGCCAGCATGCCCAGACAGAGCGCCCGGTCGCTGTTGTCGTCGGGCGCGGCCCGCACGAAGCGGTCGAGGAAGTCGGCGCCGCGGTCCAGGTCCTCCAGACGCCGGGTGTGCTCGAACAGCGTCGAGAACGCGGTGCCGATTTCGAGGAGTTGGAGCGTGTGCACCGGGTTGCTGTCGCTGTCGCTGTCGCTGTCGCTGTCGTCGGCGTCGGCGTCGGCGTCGGCGTCGGCGTCGCGGAGCATCATGTCGTCCAGCGTCTTCGCCGCCGCGTCGAGGTCCGCGCGTCGCAGGGTGTTTCTGAAGCGCTGGAGCAGCACGGCCACCAAGCCGGTTGCGGCTTCGGTGCCGAGCGGGTCTTCCGGCGGGGCGGCCGCGCACGCCGAGCGCAGGCAGTCGACGGCCCCATCCAGATCCGAGCCGCCGCCGGTGAGGGTGTGGCGCTCCAGCAGCGCCGCGGCCAGCCCGAGGAGCAGTACGGCGTCGTCGGCGCCGTGGGTTGCCGCGTGAAGCGCCGCCCTGAAGCTCCGCACGGCTGTGTCGAGGTCGCTTCGGCGGCCCTCGGTCCGGAAGCGCTCCAGCAGTGCTTCGGCCAGGAACCGCAGATAGACCGATCGCGTCGGGTGGTCGTCGTCGGTGGCGCGCAGCGTGTGCCTCATTGCCGTGATCACGCGGGTCTGCAGGGCCGGGGCGCCGGACGTCGTCATGCAGTCGATCGCGAAGACCGCCTCGGGCTGGAGCATGATGCGCGGGAGCAGATCCGTCGGCAGATCCACCTGCCCGGCGACGAAACAGAACGTGAGCAGGCGCACCGCCTTGTCGAGGTCTCCTTGGTCCACGCCGTGACGCAGGGCCAGGTGGCGGTACCAGTGGAACCAGCCCAGCGCTCGACAGGCATCGACGCGCCGCAGGGCCAGATCGAGATCGACCTCGGGGTCGACGAACGCGCCGAGCTGCCGGGCCTCGTCCAGAGCCTCGGCCTCCAACGCGGCACGCAGCCCCGGGTACTCGGCGATCCGGCGTACCCGGTCGCGTACTGCCACGGCCAGATCCTCGTACGTCGCGGTCGGCCCCACCGTCACTTCAGCTCCCCTTTGCCGACTCGACGTTGTGCTGAGACGACGTCAACTCAGCCTGGAATCAACGGTATTGTTTCACCCGATCGGAATAGAGACGGGCGTTTCCGATGAAAACGGTTGAAAGCCCGAGGGGTTGACCCGGCGAAGGAACTTCCGTCAGGGCGCGAGCACGAGCTTCCCTCCGACCGATCCGTTCTCGATACGACGGTGCGCTTCCGCTGCCTGGGACAGCGGCAGGGTCTGGATGTCGATCGGTATCAGGCCCTGGCGGATTGCCTCCAGTGCGGCGCGGGCGGCGGGGCGGGCCTGTTCGGGGTGGTTGGGCAGGTGGTGGCCGACGGCGAAGCCGAGCATCGCGAGGTTGCCGCCCCACAGGGTGTTGGTGGGCACGGTGTGCTGCCAGTCGCCGCCGGCGTTGCCCACCAGCAGCATGCGCCCCATCGGGGCCATGACGCGCAGGCTGTCCGTGCGCACCTGGCCGCCGACCGGATCCACGACGATGTCGAAGCGTCGGTCGCCGACAGCTTCGGCGAAGTCGTCACTGGCGAGTACGTCGTCGTAGGGCAGGGCGGAGGTGCGCGCACGCTCAAGTGCGGGGCGCCGCGCCGTCCCGGTCACGCCGGCCGCGCCGAGGGTGCGTGCCATGCCCGGGAATGCCGACGCCAGGCCGCCCAACGCACCGTGTACGAGGACATGTTCGCCCGGCTTGAGGTGCGCCACTTCGGTGAGGGCCAGGTAGGCGGTCGCGGCGTTGGGTACGGCCGCGACCGCCGACGCCGGATCGACGCCACTGCCCTCCAGGCTGACGGTCATCGCGGCGTCGACGACCGCGACGGAGGCGTACCCGCCCTCGGCGCCGGTGCCCGACAGGGTCACCACCGGTTCGCCGACACGCAGACCCTCAACTCCGTCACCCAGCGCGCGGACGGTGCCGGCCACCTCCAGTCCGGGCACGTAAGGCGGCTGCGGCAGCCCTTTCTGGTCCTTGTACAGGCCCTGCCGGACGTAGACGTCGATCAGCCCCACCGCGGCGTGGGTGACGTCGATGGCGACCTGCCCGGGTCCGGGCGCGGGGTCGGGGAGTTCGGTCAGTTCGAGGACGTCGGCGGGGCCGAAAGCCGTGACGACGGCGGCATGCATGGGGAAGTCCGTTCAGTCGGTGAGAAGTTGGAAGCGTTCATCGGTTTTACGCACGTGGATTGCGTTATTTCGATACAGGTACCCGGCAGCGACCGGACCATTAACGCAATATGCTTGCGTTAAACCAAGCTAACACGCTCCCCGCTCTAACGCATCCCGCGTGCGTTAGGGTGAGGGCATGCAGAGCCGCGCCCGTTCCCCAGAGGCCAAGCTCCGCCGTGCCGAGGATCTGCTCGACGCGGCGCGCACTCTCGCGGCTGCCCGCGGGGGAGTGCGGCATGTGACGCTCGCGGCCGTGACGGAGGCCGCGGGCCTGCACCCGTCCGCCGTGCGACGCTATTTCGACAGCAAGGAAGAACTCCTGCTGGAGCTGGCCGAACGCGGCTGGAACCAGTGGCGCGACAGCCTCACCGCCCGCCTGGCGGACGCCCGGAACCTGACACCCGCCGAGTCCGCCGCCGCCGTGGCCTCCACCCTCACCGCGCAGCCCCTGTTCTGCGACCTGCTCACCCACGTGCCGCTCAGCCTTGAGGGCGAGGTCGACATCGAGCGGGCCCGCCGCTTCAAGACCAACTCCTTCGCCGCCCACGACGGCATTGTCGACGCCCTCACCGCCTCCTCCGACACCCTCACGACCGCACAGGCCCAGGAGTTGGTCGCTGCGGCCCTCGGCCTCACCGCATACCTCTGGCAGGTCTCCCACCCGACGCCCACGCTCGCAGAGCTCTACGCCAAGAACCCCCGCTGGGGACACGCCGCCCTCGACTTCGAACCGCGCCTCACCCGACTACTCCAAGCCGTCGCAGTGGGAGCCACTGTGATGGACGGCGACTGACGCGGCGAGCAGCCAGATCGTTCAGCGGTACCCGTCAGGGCGCCGGACCTCCGGACTTCAGTCCGAACCCGCCCGCCCGGTGGACTCCAGTACCGCCGTCAGAAAGCGGCGCACCGTCTCCAATTCGCCCTCCTCGAAGGTCTCCGCGGCCGTCACCACCTCGCCGATCACCGGTCCGAAGAAGGCCCACCCGAGTTCCGTGGCCTTCTCCGTCACGTTCAGCAGCACGCGGCGCCGGTCCGCGGTGTCCCTGGTGCGCTGGACCAGGCCGAGCCGCTCGAGTCGGTCCACGAGGGCGGTGGTCCCGGCAGAGTTCAGTCGTAGTTGCTCGCCGAGCCGGCCGGGCGTGGCCCGCGTGCCGGCGCGTGCCGCGTCCAGCAGGTGGATCAGTGCGCGCACATCGGTGGGATGCAGGCCGTGGCGCGCGGCGAACTCGGCGCCGAGCAGGTCGAACTCCACGGTGACCGCACGCAGCAAGTGGACCAGTCCCATCGCCGGGTTCTGATCGTCGTCCATGCAGCCTCCTCGACGTAACATAATATCTCGCTGAACGAGATTATCGCCTGGCGAGAGGAATCCCCGTGACCCTGCCCGCCTTCGACCGCGCCTACGACGAACTCCGTGCCCGCTGGCCCGAGTCCATGGAGGAGCGCGACGTCGCCACGCCGTACGGGCCCACCCGAGTTCATGTGTACGGCGAGGCGGACGGCGCGCCGCTGGTGCTGCTGCCCGGCGGCTCCGCCACCGGCCTCGTCTGGTTCGCCAACGCGCCGGTCCTCGGCGAGCGATACCGGGTCCATGCCGTGGATCTGCTGGGCGACGCCGGCCGCACGGAACGCCGGGGCACGCCTCTGAGGAACGCGAACGATCTGATGGCCTGGCTGGACGCACTGCTGGACGGCCTCGGGCTCGCCCGCACGCATCTGTGCGGTCACTCGTACGGCGCCTGGATGGCCGCCAGGTACGCACTGCACGCGCCGCAGCGGGTGGACCGCCTCGCCCTCGTGGACCCCACCCAGGTCTTCACCGGATTCCGCCTCGGCTATCTGCTGCGCGCGCTCCCCACGCTGATCCGCCCGAGCGAGGCCCGCGCCCGCGCCTTCCTGGCCTGGGAGACGGCAGGCACGCACCCGGACGGGACCTGGCAGCGCCTCTACGGGCTGGCCGCCACCGTTCCCGGCCGGAAG
Source organism: Streptomyces antibioticus (assembly GCF_002019855.1). Classification (NCBI taxonomy): domain Bacteria; kingdom Bacillati; phylum Actinomycetota; class Actinomycetes; order Kitasatosporales; family Streptomycetaceae; genus Streptomyces; species Streptomyces antibioticus. The sequence goes on from NZ_CM007717.1 coordinate 8,283,497, forward strand.
CCGATCACCGGTGCCCGTCCTCGGACCGCCGACCTTCGCATACCGGTCCTGGTCCTGCTCGCGGAACACAGCCGCGCCCACCACGCCGTCAAGGTCGCCGACCGAGCCCGCCGGACGCTCGTGCAGGGGGAGGTTGCGGTGCTTCCCGCGGCCACCCATCACTCCCTCCCGCTCACACAGCCGAAAGAGGTGAACGACCGGCTGATGGCTTTCCTCGCCTAGCTGTGGCAAACGCCAGCGCCGCCGGCCCCTGCGGCCGACCAGGCCCGTGACAGGAACCGAACGGGCAGGCCGGGGGAGTGGCCTGCCCGTTCGTGTCGTGCGAGGGCCGGGGTCAGCCGGTGGTGCAGGAGACCGTGGGCCAGGTCCAGGTGCCGTTGGTCTGGATCGTCGCGCCCCAGTTGTTGCCGTTGCCGTTGGGCTTGGCGACCAGGGTCTGGGCGTCGGGGTAGCTCGCGCTGATGTTCCAGGTGGACTGCACCTTCGCGGGCGAGGGCACCTTCATCGTCACGGTCCAGTTGCTCGAACCGCTCACCGAGACGTTCAGGTTGTAGCGGTCGCTCCACTTGTCGCCGGCCGACAGTGTGGCTGTGCAGCCGCTGGAACCCCCGCCCGTGCCGCCTCCGCCCCCGCCGCTGCCTTCGCCGACCGTGATGTTGGAGTTGCCGCTGCTCTGATAGCCCTCGGTGGCCATGATCATGTAGTTGAACCTGCCGAGGTTCATACCCTTGCCCGCCCAGGCGTCGAAGTGGTTGCCGGTGGTGATGGTGCCACCGGTCCGCTTCGACTGGCGGACGCTCCAGTACTGCTGGAACGTCTTGGTGCCCTCGATCGAGGGCTGGTTGGTACGGGTCGTCTCGTAGATGTCGTACGTGCCCCCGTCACTGGTGACGGTGCCCTTGAACGTGCCAGTGGGCCGATAGGTGCCCCAGTTGTCGACGATGTAGTACTCGACGAGCGGGTTCTGCGACCATCCGTACAGCGCCAGGTAGGCGTTGCCGGAGGGATTGAAGGACCCGGAGTAGGTGACGGTCTTGCGGCCGCCGGTGCTCCAGCCCTTGCCGCCGACGAAGTTCCCGACGTTGCTCCACTGGTACTTGTAGTTGCCGCCCGCGCCCAGGGTCATGGACACCGAGCCGCCGCCGTCGCTCCAGTGCGAGTAGTAGTAGCCGTTGTCCGTGCCGGTCTGGTTGGACGTGATGGTGGTGTCGGCGCTCGCCGTGGCCGGTACGGCGACGGCGGCCGCGACCACCAGCGCCAGCGCGCAGAGCCTGCCGATCAGCGACAACAGTCCGGCGCGGGACCGGGAAGCGGGATTCCCGGCAGGCGGAGCGGGTGCGTGGGTCATACCTTTCCTTCCTGAGTGGGGGGACGTGCAGGACGGAGCCCGGGCCACAGCCGTCACGCAAGGCATCCTCGGCGTCACGGAGAGGCTTCGAACGTTGGTGAGTATGTGGGGCGCTCTGACAGACCGTCAACGCTCAAGTTTCCGAAAGTTCTTCGAAATATGAGAGGCCCGACGTGGGTGATCAGGTCGAAAGATTTCGCCAACTCTCATGCGTGCGCTGAGAGTTGATTCCGTGCAGGGTGACCTCTACGGTGATGCGCCACATCACACGACAGTGAGACCGAAACATTCGAGACGGGTGCTGTGCCGGGCAATAAGGGCTTCCGCCCGCCGGCCTCCCCGTCACACCCCGCCAGGCCGCGGCGCCGTGCTCTGCCGTACCACCAGATGCGTCGCCAGCTCGATGCGCTGGGCCTCTTCGCCCGGTTCGTCCTGGCGGAACAGCATCCGGGCCGCCTGCTCCGCCATCTGGCGGAGGGGCTGGTGCACCGTGGTGAGCGGTGGGCTCGACCACTGGGCGAGCGGCACGTCGTCGTAGCCGACCACCGACAGGTCGCGCGGCACGTTCAGCCCCTTGAGCCGGGCCGCCTCCAGGACGCCGAGCGCCTGGAGGTCGCTGCCCGCGAAGATCGCCGTCGGCCGGTCGGGACCGTCGAGCAGGCTCATGGCTTGCTCGAAACCGCCCTGTACGTGAAAGTCGCCGAAACGGATCAGGCGCGGGTCGACGTCCAGGCCCGCCATCGCCATCGCCGACCGATAGCCGTCGAGGCGGGCGAGCGAGCACAGCATGTCCTCGGGGCCCGTGATGATCGCGACGCGTGCGTGGCCCTGTGCGGTGAGGTGCCGGGTGGCCGCGAGGCCGCCCGACCAGTTCGCGGAGCCGACCGACGGCACGTCGGGGTCGGGGTCGCCCGCGGGGTCGATGACGACGAAGGGGATGGCCGCCGTCCTGAGCTGCTGCTTGACGTCCTGCGGCAGCGCGGAGAAGACGAGGACGACACCCATCGGTCTTCTCTGGAGCACGCCGCCGAGCCACTCCGGCGCGGGTGTGTGGCGCGTGCCGCTCTCGGTGAGCACCACGGTCGCCCCGTTGGCCCGTGCCACCTGCGCCACGCCCTTGATCAGTTCCATCGCCCAGATGCTGTCCAGCTCGTGGAAGACCAGCTCGACCAGTGGGGACCGGGACGGCGTCCGGGTGCGGCGGCGGTAGCCGTGGGAGTCGAGCAGGTGCTCGACCTTGGCCCGTGTCACGCGGGAGACATCCGAACGTCCGTTGAGGACCTTCGAAACTGTCGGCATCGAAACACCGGCCGCTTTCGCCACCTCGGCCAGGGTCACCCTGCCGCTCGCCTCGTCGTCGTGCATGTCAGCAGGGTATAGCCACCGGCGTCCGTAACGGTTTGAACGGCTGCCTGTTCGACCGTTGACCGCGTCACGCGTCTGACCTAATGTCCCCCACGCAAAGACTTTCGGTAATGAGGCCGAAACTTTCGAAAGGCGAACGATGAAGACACGTGCGCACTTGCCGAGACTGGTCGCCTGCGGTGCGGCGCTCACCCTGGCCCTGAGCCTCTCCGCCTGCGGCAACGGCGATGCGTCGTCGAGTGACGGCAAGATCCATGTCCTGGTCTACGGGGACGCCAGCAACAAGGTCGAGAAGCAGATCGTCGATACGTTCAACAAGACGTCCGACGTCAAGGCCGTTCTCGACACCATCCCCGGTGCGGACTACCAGCAGAAGCTTCAGACGATCATCAGCACCCCGCAGGCGCCCGACATCTTCTTCAACTGGGGTGGCGGCAGCATCCAGCCGTTCGTCAAGGCCGATCTGCTGCTGCCGCTGGACGACTTCATCAAGAAGAACCCGGACCTGGACAACCGGTTCCTGCCGTCGGTCTTCAACAGCGCGGTCGTCGACGGCAAGCCGTACGGCGTCCCGATGCGCGGCACACAGCCCATCCTGCTGTTCCACAACAAGAAGGTCCTCGACAAGGCCGGCGTCAAGGCCCCCCAGACGTGGGACGAACTGCTCGACGCGGTCAAGAAGCTGAAGGCCGAAGGCGTCACCCCGATCGCCCTCGGCGGCGGAGACCGGTGGCCCACGCTCATGTGGTTCGAGTACCTCTACGACCGTATCGCCGGGCCCGGCCTGTTCCAGAAGGCCCTGGGAGGCGACACGAAGGCGTGGGAGAGCGACGACAGCAAGAAGGCCCTGAGCATGATCAGGGAACTCGTCGACGCCGGGGCCTTCGGCAAGAACTACGACTCGGTCAAGTACACCAACGGCGCCTCGCCCGCCCTGCTGGCGTCCGGCAAGGCCGGCTTCGAGCTGATGGGCTCGTGGTACTACGCCCAGCAGCAGGAGGACGCCAAGGCGTTCGCGGAGAAGGACCTCGGCTACACGACGTTCCCGATCGTCCCGGGCGGCAAGGGTGACGCCACGAACGTCGTCGGGAACACCAACAACTTCTACTCGGTGCTGAAGAAGACCGAGCACCCCGAGGCCGTCGCCGAGTTCCTGAAGCTCATGTACTCGGACGAGTTCGTCAAGGCGCAGCTCGCCATCGGCAACCTGCCGACGACCACGAACACCTCACAGTTCCTCGACTCCTCGGCCAACCCCGACTACTCGCGCTTCCAGTACGACCTGGTCGCGAAGGCCCCCGCGTTCCAGCTCTCCTGGGACCAGGCGTACCCGCCGGCCGCGGGCACGCCGATCCAGCAGGCCGTGCAGCAGTTCTTCAACGGCCAGCTCGACGCGGACGGCTTCATCAAGGCCATGCAGGCCCTCCCGACCGAGTGAACGGCTCATGACCACACAGATCACGAGCGCTCCGCCCGCCGCCGAGCCCCGCAAGGGGGACCGGCGGCGGCCGGCCGGCTCGCCCGCCGCGAACGTGGGAAGGCCCGGCTTCGGCTGGGCGCTGCCCGCCGCCATCTTCTTCACCCTCTTCGCGATCGTTCCCCTGATCATGGTCGCGGTGCTGTCCTTCATGAGCTGGAACGGGCTCGGATCCCCACGGTTCGTGGGGACGGAGAACTGGTCGCGACTTCTGGACGACCCCGTGATGCTCAAGAGCATCTGGATCACCCTGCTCCTGACGGTGCTCGGGATCGTCGTACAGACGCCCCTCAGCATCCTCCTGGGTGTCTGGGCGGCCGGACATCAGCGCAACCGTGCCGTGCTCTCCGCCATCTACTTCGTCCCGCTGCTGCTGTCGGCCACCGCGGTCTCCGTGCTGTGGCGGGCCCTGCTCGACCCCAACTTCGGCATACCCGCCGAGGCCACCTGGCTGTTCGGTGACGGCAATCTGTTCGGCGAGCAGACCACGGCCATCGGCGTGCTGGCGTTCGTGAGCACCTGGCAGTTCACCCCCTTCCACACCCTGATCTACCAAGGCGCCGCCCGAGCCGTCCCCGAGGTGCTCTACCAGGCCGCGGAGATCGACGGAGCCGGCCGCTACCGGCAGTTCTTCCACATCACCCTGCCCCAGCTCCGCAACTCGATGATCACCTCGATGATCCTCATGACGGTCGGCGGCCTGACCACGTTCGAGACCGTGCTCATCCTCACCCAGGGCGGACCCGGCACCGACACCACCATCAGCGCCTACTACATGTACGAGAAGGCGTTCAAGAGCTTCGACTTCGGCGTCGGCTCCGCCATCGCCCTCACCCTGGTCGTCGCGGCCACCGTCATCTCGCTCGTCGTCGTCCGGGTGTCGGGATACGACAAGATGCGCAGTTCCATGGAGGGTGTGTCATGAGGCGCCGTCCCAACTACCTGGCAGGCGTCGGCTCCGTCGTCTGGCTGTTCCTGGTCGGTCTGCCGCTGTACGTCCTGCTCGCCGCCACCCTGCGGACCCGTGGCGACTACGCCGAGAACGGCCCCGTGTCGGTGCCCGACACCTTCACCCTGGACAACTATCTCGGGGCCTTCGACGCCGGCTTCGGCCAGTACTTCCTCAACACGATCGTCGTCACCGCGGCGGTGGTCGGACTGGTGCTGGTCCTGGTCCCGCCGCTCTCGTACGCCATCGTCCGCAGCCGCAGCAGGGTGACCTCCCAGGTCTTCCGGCTGTTCCTGCTGGGCCTCGCCATCCCGGCCCAGGCCGTGATCGTGCCGATGTTCTACCTGATCAGCGAAGCCGGGCTGTACGACAATCTGCTCGGCGTGATCCTGCCGACGGCCGCGTTCTGCCTGCCGATGTCGGCGCTGATCCTCAGCGGCTCCATGCGGGACATCTCCCCGGAACTGTTCGAGGCCATGGCCGTGGACGGCGCGACTCCGCGCCGTATGTTCTTCCAACTGGTCGTACCGCTCTCCCGTGGCGGCCTGTCCACGATCACCGTGTTCGCCGCGCTCCAGGCATGGAACGGCTTCCTGTTCCCGCTCGTGCTGACCCAGTCCGACTCCACCAAGGTGATCACGCTGGGTCTGTACAACTTCCAGACCGAACACGGCATCGACATCCCCGGCCTGCTGGGCGCCGTGATGCTCTCCATGCTGCCCGTCCTGCTCGTTTACCTGTTCGCCCGTCGTGCCCTGGTCCAGGGCCTGATGGGCGTCGGAGGAAAGTGACCGCCACGTGGCCGTAGAGACCACCCCCGCCACCCCCGCCACCCCCGTGTGGAACGACCCCACCCGCCCCGCCACGACCAGAGTCGCGGCCCTGATGGACGCCATGACCCTGGAGGAGAAGATCGCCCAGCTCTACGGAGTCTGGGTCGGAGCCTCCGACCAGGGCGGCGAAGTGGCCCCCCACCAGCACGACATGGAAGAGGCGGTCGACCTCGACGCGCTGCTGCCGGCCGGACTCGGCCAGCTCACCCGGCCCTTCGGCACCGTGCCCGTCGACCCCGCGCTCGGAGCCCTGTCCCTGCAGCGCACCCAGGCGCGCATCGTCGCGGCCAACCGCTTCGGCATCCCCGCACTCGCCCACGAGGAATGTCTCGCCGGTTTCGCCGCCTGGGGTGCCACCGCCTACCCCGTCCCGCTGTCCTGGGGCGCCACCTTCGACCCCGGGACCGTGCGCCGGATGGCCGCCGCCATCGGCCGTGACCTGCGGTCCGTCGGTGTCCACCAGGGCCTCGCACCGGTCCTCGACGTGGTGCGCGACGCCCGCTGGGGACGCGTGGAGGAGACGATCGGCGAGGACCCCTACCTCGTCGGCACCATCGGCACGGCGTATGTGCAGGGCCTGGAATCGGCGGGAGTCGTCGCCACCCTGAAGCACTTCGTCGGCTACTCCGCCTCCCGGGCGGGCCGCAACCTCGCCCCGGCGGCGGTCGGACACCGTGAGCGCGCCGACGTCCTGCTCCCCCCGTTCGAGATGGCCGTGCGCGAGGGCGGCGCCCGCTCCGTGATGCACGCCTACAACGACACCGACGGCATACCCGCCGCCGCCGACCGGCGACTGCTGACCGGACTGCTCCGCGACACCTGGGGTTTCGACGGCACCGTCGTCGCCGACTACTTCGGCATCGCCTTCCTCAGGACCCTGCACGGCGTCGCCGCCGACTGGGCCGACGCCGCAGGCACCGCCCTCACGGCGGGCGTCGACATCGAACTGCCCACCGTGAAGACCTTCGGCGAACCCCTGGTCGAGGCGGTCAAGGACGGCCGTGTCCCGGAGTCGCTCATCGACGTCGCCCTGAGCCGGGTCCTGCTCCAGAAGGCCCAGCTCGGCATGCTCGACCCCGACTGGAGCCCGGTGCCGGCCGCGCTGCGCGGCGCCGACACCGACCACCCGGACACGCTGCGCGGCACGGTCGACCTGGACTCGCCCGCCAACCGCGAACTGGCCCGCGAGATCGCCGACAAGGCGGTGGTCCTGCTCAGCAACAACGGTGTACTGCCGCTCGCCGAGCCCCGCCGGATCGCGCTCATCGGGCCCAACGCGACCGAGGCCACGGCCGTACTCGGCTGCTACTCCTTCCCCATGCACGTCGGCGTCCAGCACCCGGACACCCCCGTCGGCATCGACCTGCCCACCCTGTACGACAGCCTCGCGGCCGAGTTCCCCGACGCGGACATCCAGGTCGTCCGCGGCACCGGCGTCGACGACGGAGACCTCTCCGGCATGGAAGAGGCGGTCGCCGCGGCCCGCGGGGCGGACCTCGTCGTCGCCGCCCTCGGCGACCGTGCGGGACTGTTCGGCCGGGGCACCAGCGGCGAGGGCTGCGACGCGGAGTCGCTCACCCTGCCCGGTGCGCAGCAGCACCTGCTCGACCTCCTGCTCGACACCGGCCGTCCCGTCGTCACCGTCCTGCTCGCCGGCCGGCCGTACGCCCTCGGCCGCGCGGTGGACGAGTCGGCGGCGATCGTGCAGTCCTTCTTCCCGGGGGCCGAGGGCACCCGGGCGATCTGCGGCGTGCTCAGCGGCCGTACCAACCCGTCCGGGCGCCTGCCGGTCAGCGTGCCGCGCCGTCCCGGAGCCCAGCCGACCACCTACCTCGGCGCCCGGCTGGCCCAGGTCAGCGATGTCTCCAACATCGACCCGACCCCGGCGTTCGGCTTCGGCCACGGGCTGAGCTACACGACGTTCGCCTGGAGCGACCTCACCGTGGAGACGGGGCGGGCCTCGACGGAAGGCGAGTTCACTCTCACCTTCACGGTCCGCAACACGGGCGTACGCCCCGGCACCGAGGTGGTCCAGCTCTATCTGCACGACCCGGTGGCCTCCGTCGTCCAGCCGGTGCAACGCCTCGTCGGCTACGACCGCGTGCCGCTGAACCCGGGCGAGGCCCGCCGCCTGCGGGTCACGGTCCCCGCGGACGTCGCCTCCTTCACCGGCCACGACGGTCACCGCATTGTCGAACCGGGCGACCTGGAGCTGAGACTGTCGGCCTCGACCACGGATGTCCGCCTGACGACGACGGTCACCCTCACGGGCCCGGTCCGCACCCTCGACGAGACCCGCCGCTTCCACGCGACGTTCACCCAGGACGGGTGACCGTCCCCGACCCCATGGGAACGACCCTCAGGTTCCCCTGAATCCGATGATCGCGACGTCGTCGCTCTGGTTCTCGAGGCGGCTGAGGAGATCGTCGATGACGGCGGCGAGCGGCAGGGCGCGGAGGGAGGCCCTGTCCGTGTGGCGGGCGAGCCGGTCGAGGCCGTCGGCGATGTCCTCGCCGGGGACCTCCACCAGGCCGTCGGTGTAGAGCAACAGCGTGTCACCCGGGGCTAGTTCGAGGCTCCAGTCCGTCCGCGTCAGGCCCGGCGCCACGCACAGCGGCGGGTCCGCCCCACCGGGGGTGGACAGGTACCGGGCCGGCGCGGAAGCGGGAATCAGCAGGGGAGGCGGATGGCCGGCGTTGGACAGCACCGCGTTCCAGTGTCCGGACGGCTTCCGGCGGAGCACCACGTGGACGGCGGTGACGAGCGGCGCGATTTCCAGCCCCTGGGCCACGGTGTCGAGCCGGCTGAGGCTCTCGCTCGGGCGTTGCCGTGCGGCGCGGTCGAAGATGATGCCGCGGAGCATGCCGTGGAGCTGGCTCATGGCGGTGGCGGCCACCAGGTCGTGACCGGCGATGTCCCCGATGGTGAGGGCGAGGGCCCCGTCGGACAGGCCGAGCGCGTCGTACCAGTCGCCGCCGATCTCCGCGGTCGAGCTCGCCGGCCGGTAGGAGGCGGCGACCTCGCCCCCGGTGACCGTGGGCGGCGGGATCAGCAGGGAGCGCTGGAGCGCCAGCGCGGTGGCGCGTACGGACTGGTGCTCGATGGTGCGGCGCAGCGGACCGCCCATGCGTTCCAGCACCTCTTCCAGCAGAGCGATGTCGGCGCTGCTGGGCGGCGGGTTCCCGCGGCAGGTCGCGGCGGAGGCGAGCGCGACCGGTTCGCCGTCGACGACGACGGGGATCAGCGCAAGACTCGTCGCCCCGGCCCGCTCCAGCCACGTCCCGGACAGGCCGGAGACGAGATCGCCCGGGGGACGCCCCTCCGGAAACGTGAGCAGCCTGGTGCGCCCCTCGTCGAGGGCCTGCCGCGCCAGCGGCCCCAGCTCGAATCCGTCGGGAAGGGGCGGGGGCGACGGCACCCCGGGGGCGGTGACCGATGTCCGCCCGCCGGCGGTGGTGTAGCGGCCGGCGTGCCGCGAGGGGAACGCGGAGTCGCCGGGCGGGCGCAACAGGAAGACCGCCAGAGCGTCGAAGAGGTCGGGAACGACCGCGGCCGACGTGACGGAGAACGCCTCGGACAGATCGCGGGCCGTCGGCGCCTGGGCCATGCGCGCCAGGAGGCGGTCCCGCGTGCGCACACGCCATTCCTCCTCGGCGTCCCGGGTGGTGCCGACCCACTCCAGGACGGTGCCGCCGTCCAGCACGGGCGCCGCGGAGATGCGTACGTGCCGGTAGACGTCCGGAGAGTCCGCCTCCCGCACCCGGACGACGATGGTGAAAGGGCTGCCGCCGTTCTTCGCCGTCCGCATCTCGCCGTCCAGCCGCGCCCGGTCCTTGGGGTGGACGAACTCGATCCACGCCTGTCGGCTCTCGTGCTGCCACAGCCGCCCGCCGGAGTCGTCGGGGGTGAACGACAGGAGGCTGAGCTCGCCGTCGAGGTCCTGTTTCCACACGACCTGGTGGGATGCGGCGAGCAGCGTCTCGAAGCGCCGCAGCGCGCGGGCCCGGTCCTCGTCCACCGGGGACGGCGCGGGAAGCTCCGGGGCTGTGGAGGAGTCCGGCAGCGGGGTGGCGAGGACCAGCACCGCGGGCCCGTGTCCGGTCGCCACGGGGGTGCAGGTCACGACACAGCCACGCGAGGTCCGGTTCCCGGGCGCCGCTGGTCCCGTGGCGGTCAGAGACAGGTCCGCCCGACTCGGCTCTCCGAGGTGCCCTGCGCGGTCCAGAGCCCGGATCAGCGGCGCGTACCGGGAGCCGGGGAGGGCGTCGGCGGCCTCGGCACCGATCTCCCAGCCGCCGAACAGATCCCGGAAGGCGTCGTTGCGCTCTGCCAGCCGGTGCCGGCGCCCGGTGGTCAGCGCGGCACCCGTCAGGGCGTCGCCGATCGCCCTGAGATCCAGCTCATGTCCGTCCGGACGTCCGTCACTGTGCCCCACCCAGCGATCCTTGCCCGGAGTGGTGGCCCTCCGCCAGCCGGACCGCCTCGGGACTACCTCACCCGGACGAACCGCACGCCTCGGCGGACAGGGGCTCGCTCGGTGAAGCACCCCACATGACCCACATCACCTACGACCCGACTTAGTGGGGCATAACGGATGTCATGGGCATGCCATAACGGCCTCTGACCTGCGCATTGAGAGCCAGCTCACACGGGCGGTCGGGTCGGCGAATACGACCACAACTAGCAAAAGGGGTCATTGCGGACGCCTGTCCGGGGTGCTTATCTGGACGACGTCGCACGGCGCCGACAAGCCCCCCGGGCCTCGGCGCCGACGCATGCAGCCTGACGTACATGCGAGCGATGGCAACGTCCCCGAAGAAAAAGGTTCTCTGTGTCCGTCTCCGTCATCCGTCGCATCGCCAGCCCGAAGAAGGCCGTCACCGCCGTCGCCCTGGTCGCCGCCTCCGCCGGCATCGCCATGACCGCGGCCCCCGCCCACGCGGCGACCTCGTCGGCCTCGGCCCAGGCGATCGCGCACAAGATGATCCCGGACGCCGCGCAGTACAAGGCCTTCTCCAACATCGTCAGCCACGAGAGCGGCTGGAACGTCAAGGCCACCAACTCCTCCTCCGGCGCCTACGGCCTGGTCCAGGCCCTGCCCGCCTCGAAGATGGCCTCTGCCGGCTCCGACTGGAAGACCAACCCCGCCACCCAGATCAAGTGGGGCCTCGACTACATGAACTCCCGCTACGGCAGCCCCGTCGCCGCCTGGAACTTCTGGCAGACCCACGGCTGGTACTGAGCCGCGAAGTCAGAAGGTGATGGGGTCGCGCACGATGGGGCAGGTCATACAGTGACCGCCACCGCGTCCCCGACCGAGCTCGGCGCCCACGATGGTGATGACCTCGACGCCCGCCTCGCGCAGCAGCGCGTTGGTCTGGGTGTTGCGGTCGTAGGTGAAGACGACGCCGGGTTCGAGGGCGACGGCGTTGTTGCCGCTGTCCCACTGCTGGCGCTCGGACGCGTAGACGTCGCCGCCGGTCTCGATGACCCGGAGGCCGGGCAGGCCGAGCGCCTTCGCCACGACGTCGACGAACGGCGTACCGCCCTCGTCGGTGATGTGCAGCCCCGGGGCCTTGTCGCCCGGCCGCAGCGTGAACGTGTGCACCGAGTCCATGATCCTCGGGTAGAGGGTGACGATGTCGCGGTCGGCGAAGGTGAACACGGTGTCGAGGTGCATCGCGGACCGCAGCCTCGGCAGGCCGGCGACGATGACGCGTTCGGCGGCGCCTTTCGCGAAGAGCGCGCTCGCGACCTGGGTGATGGCCTGGCGTGAGGTGCGCTCGCTCATGCCCATCAGGACCACGCCGCGCCCGACGGGCATGATGTCGCCGCCCTCGAACGTCGCCTGTCCCCAGTCCTGTTCGGGGTCGCCCCACCACACGGCCGAGCCGGCGAAGTCCGGGTGGAAGGTGTAGATCGCCTTCATCAGCAGCGTCTCGTCGTGCCGTGCGGGCCAGTACAGGGGGTTCAGCGTGAGTCCGCCGTACAGCCAGCAGGTGGTGTCGCGGGTGTAGAGCGTGTTGGGCAGCGGCGGCATCAAGTACTCGCGCACACCTGTCGATTCGCGCGCCAGGCCGACGTAGTCCGAGCGGTAGTCGTCGGGGAGGTCGGCCGTGGCCAGGCCGCCGATGAGGAACTCGGCGAGCTGCCGCGCGTCCAGGGACTCCAGGAAGGCGCGGGTGTCGTCGACCAGGCCCAGGCCGACCTGATTCGCGACGATCTTGCGTTCCAGGAGCCAGGACTTCGCGTCGGGGATCTCCATGGTCCGCGCGAGCAGGTCGTGCAGCTCGACGACCTCGACGCCCCGCTGCCGCAGCTTGTCGACGAAGTCGGCGTGGTCGCGCTGGGCGTTCTCCACCCACATGACGTCGTCGAAGAGCAGGTCGTCGGAGTTGGTCGGGGTGAGCCTGCGATGCGCCAGTCCCGGCGCGCAGACCAGGACCTTGCGCAGCCGGCCCACCTCGGAATGGACGCCGTACGAAGCGGAAACGGGGGTGTCGGTCACGGGGGCCCTCCCAGGGGAGTCAGAGGCTGATCCAGCCGACGGCCAGGGCGACGACGCCGATCACGGCGCCGACGACGGAGACGGCGAGGATGATCAGTTCGCGCGGGGAGAACGGACGGCGCCCTTGCTCCCGCCGCGCCATCACGAACAGGACCGTGGCCGGGGCGTAGAAGATGAACGAGACCAGCACGAACTTCAGGCCCGCCGCGTACAGCAGGAAGGCCGTGTACACGGTGGCGAGCACCGCGACGACGAGATCGCCGGAGAACCCCGTGCCGCCGCCGACGGTCCTGCCGTCCGGCCGTACCGCGATCTTCAGGGCGAAGGCGGCGGCCAGCAGGAACGGGATCAGCGTGAGCGCACTCGTCAGGTCGAGGGCGAAGTTGAACGCGTTGTCCGAGAACATCGTGATGACCAGGACGACCTGGGAGAGGACCGTGGTCATCAGCAGCGCGGGTACGGGCACGTCCTCTGCGGTGGAGCGGCTCAGGAAGCGCGGCATGTCCTCGTCCTTCGCGGCGACGAACAGCACTTCGGCGGCCATCAGGGTCCACGCCAGATAGGCGCCGAGCACGGAGACGATCAGCCCGACGCTGACGAAGACCTTGCCCCATGTCCCGACGGCCTCCTCCAGGACCCCCGCCATCGACGGCTGGCGCAGTTCGGCGATCTCGGCCATCGGCAGGATGCCGTAGGACACGATCGTGACCGACGCGAAGACGCAGAAGACGCTGACGAAGCCCAGGATCGTCGCGCGCCCCACGTCGGAGCGCTTCTTGGCGTGCCGGGAGTAGACGCTCGCCCCCTCGACCCCGAGGAAGACGAAGACGGTGGCCAGCATGGTGCCGCGCACCTGGTCGAACAGGGAGCCCGCGTAGTCGGCGCCGCCCCAGTTGTCCGCGAACACCTGGGGGTCGAGGCAGAACAGGGCCAGCAGCACGAAGACCAGGATCGGTACGACCTTGGCCACGGTGACGATCTGGTTGATGGCCGCGGCTTCCTTGACGCCACGCCGGATGAGCAGGAAGAACGCCCACAGGCCGACGGAGGACAGCGCCACCGCGAGGAGCGTGTCGCCGTCACCGAGCGCCGGGGCGATCGCCCCGATGGTCGACATGATCAGCACCCAGTACGTCACATTGCCGACGCAGGCGCTGGCCCAGTACCCGAACGCGGAGAAGAAGCCCAGGTACTCGCCGAAGCCCGCCTTGGCGTAGGCGTAGACGCCCGCGTCCAGATCGGGTCTGCGCAGCGCGAGGCGCTGGAACACGAAGGCGAGCATCAGCATGCCGGTGCCCGCCACCAGCCAGGCGATCAGGGCACCGGCGACACCCGTCTCCGCGGCGAACCGCCGGGGCAGCGAGAACACGCCCGCGCCGACCATCGAGCCGACGACCATCGCGGTGAGCGTGAAGAGCGTCAGCTTGGCAGCGGGCGGGGACACCGAGGCGCCGGCGTCCGGGGAGGTCTTCTCCATGCCGTTCAGGCCAGGCGGCAGGGGACCGTGAGGTCCTCCGTCAGGTGGTAGGCGGCGCAGACCCGGTGGTAGCCGTCGGCGATGATCAGTCCTTCGGGGCGGCGGACGAGCAGCACGGGGGAGAGTTTCTTGCCGCGCATGACCTTCTCGATGTTCTTCCTGACGTGCAGGTTGTCGGCGGGCAGCAGATCGACGCCCGAAGCCCGCATGATGTCCTTCGCCTTCCTGAGGCGGGTCTTCTCGTCCCGGAGGCGACGCACCGTCTCCCGCACCGGCTTCTTTCCGTAGAGCAGCGACAGGTAGTCGGCGGCCGCCGGGAAGTCGTGCTCCTCCGGTTCGTTCATCCAGATGCTGTCCCACTGGGTCCGCTTCGTGAACAGCGGGCCCTTCGCGCTGGTCTTCGCCTTCTTCTTCCCGGCCACGGTGTCAGCCTTCCGACGGGGTGGGGGATATCGGTGCCGATCATGCTGTCCTTCACCGTGGCACAGGGGCGGGGTTCGTGCGACGCGGGCGGCCGCTGGCCCGGCGCGCTCGGCGCTCGGCGGCCGAGAGCCCGGGCAGCGATCACTCGACCCGCGCGGCGATGGCCCGTGCGCAGTCGAGCGCCTCCGTGCGGGTGGTGTCCACCTGCACGTCGTAGACCACGCCCTGGTGGACCACTTCCGCCTGGGCGACGGCCATCCCGACGGTCCGGTCGCCCCGCGCGACCTCGCGGCCCGCGGCCACCGGCGCGTCACACCTGACGCCGACCCACAGCACCCGCAGGTCGCCCAGGGCTTCCTGCCACCGCCGCTGTGAGTACGCTCCGCCGAGAAAGACCTCGTCGACGATGACCCGGGCACCCGCACGCGCCATCGCGGCGACCCCCGCGATCCACGCCGCCTCCAGCCGCCGGAACTCGGGACCGACGACCACCTCCCCGTCCGGAGCGAACTCGATCCCGCCGTCCGCCGCCCGCATGGACGCGGGCATCGCCTCGACCAGCGTGTCCGTCCCGAGCGCCAGCCACGGATCCGGGAGCACGGCCTGAAGACACCGGACGATCCCCGATTTCCCTGAGCTGGAACCTCCGTTGAGAATGATCACCCGAGTCATCATCACGCCACAGTAGAAGCGCCGGATCCGCGTTCGAAACGAATTTCCGAGCGCGACCACGCCCCCACGCCGTCGGATGGAGAAGATGTGATGTCCGACCTGGACTTCTACGCCCATGTGTCCGCCGTTGTCGGGTGCCCGAGTCCGGCGTGCGGATCTTCGTCCGCGGGGACGAGGGCGCCCAGGGGGCGGCGGGTGAGGTCTGGAGTCTGAGTGTGTCGCCCTCGTGGTGGCGCGAGGGCGGCTGACCGAACCCGTGGGGTGGGCCGCGTCGCCGTACGTGTGGGCGGTCACGGGTGCGCCGGGGCGAAACCCAATGGCCCAGGCCACCCTGCGCGCAGCGTGGGCGCGGGATAGAAACGGGGCATGGACCAGTCATCGGCACAGCCTCCTGTTCTCATCAGGAACGTGCGGGTCTTCGACGGTGTGAGTGACCGGCTCAGTGATGTACGGGCGGTGTATCTCGAGGACGGCCTGATCGCCGAGGAGCCGGAGCGGCTCGACCCCGGGGCGGTCGTGGTGGACGGCGGAGGCCGGGTGCTCATGCCCGGCCTCACCGACGCGCACGTGCACCTGTTCGCCGCCGGGGCCACCATGCCGGAGATGCTGTTCGCACCCACCGGTGTCCTGTACTACAAGGCCCTGGCCGAGGCGCAGCAGATGCTGATGCGTGGCTTCACGACCGTGCGGGACATGGGCGGGGACACCACCTGTCTGCGGCAGGTGTTCGACGCCGGGCTGTTCCCCGGGCCGCGCATCTACCCCAGCCAGGCCGCGATCTCACAGACGAGCGGACACGGGGACTTCTCCGACGTCCACCAGGCCGCCACCCTCTTCGGCGGAGTTCCGTCGCGTGCGGAGACGCTGTCGTTCATGCGCGTCGTCGACGGTCCGGAGCGGATCTTGACGGCCGTGCGCGAGCAGCTCAAACACGGCGCGACCCAGATCAAGCTCATGGCCGGCGGCGGAGTCACTTCGGCCTACGATCCGCTGGACACCCTCCAGTTCACGCAGGAGGAACTGCACGCCGCGGTCCGGGCGGCGGCCGACTGGGGCACGTACGTGTCCGTGCACGTCTTCACGTCCGACGGTGTCCGCCGAGCCGTGGACGCGGGCGTGAAGTCGATCGAACACGGCCAGCTCGCGGACGAGGAGACCATCGCGCACCTGGCCCGCAAGGGCGTGTGGCTGAGCACCCAGCCGCTGCTGGAGAGCGATCACACCTTCGACTCGGCGGACTCCACGGCGAAGAACCGCCTCGTGTGCGACGGGGTGCCCCGCACGCTCGGCTGGGCCCGTGCCCACGGCGTGAAACTCGCGTTCGGCACCGACTTCCTGCTCGACCCCGCATCCGCCCCCAAGCAGGGCGAGACGCTCACCCGCCTCGCGACACAGTTCGGGTTCAGCCCTGTCGAGACCCTGAGGATCGCGACGTCCGGCAACGCCGAACTGTTCCGCCTCTGCGGAGAACGCGACCCGTACCGCCGGGCACCCCTCGGCGTGATCCGCCCCGGCGCCTGGGCCGACCTCCTGGTCGTCGACGGCGACCCGACCAGCGACATCACCCTGCTCGCCGACCCGGAGGCCAACCTCTCCCTCATCGTCAAGGGTGGCCGGATCCACAAGAACCGCCTCGGCTGACGCGGGCCGGAACCGACGACAACGACTGTGTCGTCGCGGTCACTTGTAGATCGTGCCGGGCTCGGCCTCGCCCGGAGCGAGCAGTTGGGAGACCGTCACGAAGGTGTAGCCCTGTTCGTCGAGTGCCTTGAGGATGGCGGGCATGGCCGGCACGGTGCCCTTGTGCAGCGGGTGGAGCAGGACGATCCCGTCGCGGCCGGCGCCCGCGAGCACGCGCTCGGTGATCAGCGCGCTGTCGTCCGTCTCGTAGTCCTTCGCGGTCACCGTCCACAGCACCTGAGCCATCCCCAGTTCTGCCGAGATCCTGGAGACGCGGTCGTCGGTACGGCCCTGGGGCGGGCGCATCAGCGTCGGCTCGCTGCCGGTGATGCCGGCGATGGCCCGTGCCGTGCGGCGCAGCTCGTCGCGGATCCGCGCATCGGAGACGTCGGTCAGCACGGCGTGCGTCCAGGTGTGGTCGCCGATCTCGTGGCCTTCCTCGGCGATCCGCCGCACCACGTCCGGGAACTCGTGGATGCGCCGGCCCTCCAGGAAGAACGTCGACGGCGCCTTGTACTCCTTCAGCAGGTCCATCAGCCGGTCGGTGGGTTCGCCGGGGTTGCCGTCGAAGGTGAGCGCGATGCACTTGGCCTTCCGGCAGTCCACCCGCCCCGACGGTATCTCCGCTCCGGGCGCGGCCCGGTCACGTTCCGCGCGCGGGGAGCGCGTATCCATGGTGTTCGCCCGGATGACCATGCCGACGGTCACCGTCACGGCCACCACCACGGCCAGGGTCAGGAGGATGAGCAGGCGGGTCCGCCTCTTAAGGATCTTCAGGATCTTCATCCCAAGGAGAAGAATCCAGGCCCGGACGGGTTGCCCCGCGGCCGCGATAGTGAGGCAGGACACGTGTGTACTGCACCGAAGGGTCGCGCTCCGGGGTCTTACCGAGTGATGACGTCACCCGCGGGTCGCGGGACCGTTGGTCGCCGCGGATCTAGCGTGGCCGTATGCGTGTACTGGTCACCGGCGGTGCCGGGTTCATCGGGTCCCATGTAGTCGACGCCCTGCGGGCCGGCGGTCACGAGCCGCTGGTGTACGACGTCCGGGAGGATCCCGGCGCCGATGTGCGCGACCCCGTCGCCGTGGCCCGGGCGCTGGCGGGCGTGGACGCCGTGTGTCACCAGGCGGCGATGGTCGGGCTCGGGAACGGCGTCGCCGACGCGGCGGAGTACGTCTCGCGCAACGACCTCGGCACCGCCGTACTCCTCGCCGCCATGGTCGAGGCGGGCGTGCGGCGTCTGGTGCTGGCCGGGTCGATGGTCGTGTACGGGGAGGGGCGGTACGCGTGTCCCCGGCATGGGGTCGTACGGCCCGGGCCGCGGGCCGTGGCCGATCTCGACGCGGGGCGGTTCGAGCCCACGTGTCCGCGGTGCGGGGCCGACCTCGCACCCGGCCTGGCGGGCGAGGACGCCCCGGCCGATCCACGCAACGTGTACGCCACGACCAAGCTCGCCCAGGAACACCTGGCCGCCGCCTGGGCACGCTGCACGGGCGGTTCGGCGGTGTCGCTGCGCTACCACAACGTGTACGGGCCCCGGATGCCCCGCGACACCCCGTACGCGGGCGTGGCCTCCTTCTTCCGGTCCGCGCTGGCCCGGGGCGAGGCCCCTCGGGTCTTCGAGGACGGGCGGCAGCGCCGGGACTTCGTGCATGTGCGCGACGTGGCGGCCGCCAACACGGCCGCGCTGGAGGCCGGTCCGGGCGGCGGGGCGCTGACCGTGTTCAACACCGGCAGCGGGGAGCCGCGTACCGTCGGCGAGATGGCGCGGGCGCTGGCGGCCGCGCACGGCGGACCGGAGCCCGTCGTCACCGGCGAGTACCGGCTCGGGGACGTCCGCCACATCACCGCCGACTCGTCACGGCTGCGGGCCGAACTGGGGTGGAAGCCGGCGGTCGGCTTCGAGGAGGGCATGCGGGAGTTCGCGGCGGCGGGGTGAGAGAGGACCGCCCGTCGCGGACCGGACGCTACGGCGCCGTCGGCAGCAGCACCTCGAAACGGCAGCCGCCCGGGATGTTGCGGACGGTGGCCCGCCCGCGGTGCGCCTCGACGATCCCTCGGACGATGGCGAGGCCCAGGCCCGCGCCCGCCGGCGGGGTCCGGGCGTGGGTGCCGCGCCAGCCGGTGTCGAAGACCCGGGACAGATCCTCCTCGGGGATGCCGCCGCAGCCGTCGGTCACCGACACCACCACGCCCTCCGGGGAGCGTTCGGCGGCGATGGCCACCGTGCCGTCGGCGGGCGTCCGGCGGATCGCGTTGACCAGGAGGTTGCCCAGCACCCGGCTCATCTCCTTGCCGTCGACCTCCACCGGGACCGGCTCCACCCGGTCGCCGACCAGCCGGACGCCGTACTCGCGGGCGAGCGGGTCGGCGCCCGCGAGGGCGTCGCCGACGAGGTCGTAGAGGGAGATCCGGGAGCAGGTCAGCGGGAGGGTGCCGGCGTGGATGCGGGAGAGTTCGAAGAGGTCGCCGACCATGCCGTCGAGGCGCTCGACCTCGGTGCGGATCTGCCGCAGATAGCGGTCGGGGTCGGCGGCCACGCCGTCCTCCAGCGCCTCGGACATGGCGCGCAGTCCGGCCAGCGGGGTGCGCAGGTCGTGCGAGATCCAGGCGACGAGTTCGCGCCGTGAGGTCTCCAACGCCCGTTCGCGGTCGCGGGATTCGGCGAGTCTGGCGCTGGTCGCCGCCAGTTCCCGGCTGAGCGCGTCGAGTTCGGCGGTGGCGTGGCCTGCCGGGGCGGCGAAGTCGCCGCTGTCGCCGAACGAGCGGGCTGCGACGGCGAGTTCGCGGCTGCGGGCGACGACCCTGCGGCCCAACAGCAGTGCGGTGGCCAGGGAGACGACCGCCGCCATCGCCACGACCGTGGTCACCACGGTCAGGTCGTGCGGTGAGAGGAACATCGCCCGGGCGACGGCGAGCGTGCCCGCGAGCATGGCGATCACGCCGACCGCCGCCACGACGGCGAGGGAGGCGGTGAGCGAGCGGCGGCGCAGCAGGCGCAGCGCGGCGGCGCCGGCCAGTCCGGTGGCCGCCGCCCCCGCGAAGGCGTACAGGGCGATGAGAACGGTGTCGCGCACGGTCACTCCCCGTCCGGTTCGAAGCGGTATCCGACGCCCCAGACCGTCCGGATCAGCCGGGGCCGGGCCGGGTCGTCCTCGACCTTGCCGCGCAGCCGGCGGACATGGACGGTGACGGTCGACAGGTCGCCGAAGTCCCAGCCCCAGACCTCCCGCATGAGATCCTCGCGGCCGAACGCCCGTCCCGGGTGCCGTAGGAAGAAGGAGAGGAGGTCGAACTCGCGCAGGGTGAGGGCGAGTTCGGTGCCGTCGCGGGTGACGCGCCGGGCCGCGGGGTCGACGGTCAGCCCGCCGGCGGACAGGGTCCCGGCGTCGGCGGTTGGCTCCGCCGGGTGCGGCCGGGGCCGGGCGCGGCGCAGGACCGACTCCACTCGCAGGACCAGTTCGCGCGGGCTGAACGGCTTGGTGACGTAGTCGTCGGCACCGACCTCCAGGCCGAGGACGCGGTCCTCCTCGTCGCCGCGCGCGGTGAGCATGATCACCGGGACGGGGCCGTGGCCGCGCATCCGGCGGCAGACCTCCAGTCCGTCCATGCCGGGCAGCATCAGGTCGAGGACGACCAGGTCGGGCCGGTGGGCCGCCGCCCGGGTCAGGGCCGTGGGGCCGTCGTCGGCCCGGTCGACGGTGTAGCCGGCCCGGTCCAGATAGCCGGCGACGACCTCCGCGACGGTGGGGTCGTCGTCGACGACCAGGACCCGGGCGGCCCCTGTGTTCTCGTCTCGCTGCTGCATGCCTCTACCCTCCCACCACGTCCCGGTCCGCACGGGCCGGGAGCGGGGGCGGGGCCTCGACGTCCGCGTTTCGTAAGGAGCCGAAGCCCGGTATGTCCGTTTCGCGTTCGTAGGGTGAAGCCGTGACCACCACACCATCGCCGCCGGGCGAAGTCGACGTCGTGCTCCCCTGTCTGAACGAGGCCGAGGCCCTTCCCTGGGTCCTGGCCCGGATCCCGGCCGGCTGGCGCGCCCTGGTCGTGGACAACGGTTCCACCGACGGCTCCGCGGACCTCGCCCGGAAGCTCGGCGCGACCGTGGTGCACGAGCCGCAACGCGGCTTCGGTGCCGCGTGCGACGCCGGACTGGCCGCGGCCGCCGCCGACGTCGTCTGCTTCTGCGACTGCGACGCCTCCCTCGACCCCACCCTGCTGGTGCCGTTCGTGGCCGAGATCCGGGCCGGCTCGGCCGATCTGGTGCTCGGCCGCCGGCGTCCGCGCGGCCGGGGCTCCTGGCCGGTGCACGCCAGGACCGGGAACCTCGCGCTGGCCCGGCTGCTGCGCCGCCGCACCGGCCTCGCCCTGCACGATCTCGGCCCGCTGCGCGCGGCCCGCCGCGAGCCGCTGCTCGCCCTCGGTCTCACCGACCGGCGCAGCGGCTACCCGCTCCAGATGGTGGTGCGCGCCGCCGACGCGGGCTGGCGGATCACCGAGCGGGACGTGCCCTATCTGCCGCGGGCGGGCGCCTCGAAGGTGACCGGCACCTGGCGCGGCACCTGGCAGGCGGTGCGGGACATGAGCCGGGTCCTGAAGGAGACCCCGGAGCGGGAGGGGGCGGCCCGATGACCACGCTGCTCGTCATCGCCAAGGAGCCCGTGCCGGGCCGGGTCAAGACCCGGCTCACACCGCCGTTCACCCCGGACGAGGCGGCGTCGCTCGCGGCGGCCGCCCTCGCGGACACCCTGCGGGCGGTGGCCGCCGCCCCGGCCGCCCGCCGGATCCTCGTCCTGGACGGCGCCCCCGGCCCCTGGCTCCCGCCCGGCTTCGACGTCGTACCGCAGTGCGCGGGAGGTCTCGACGAGCGGCTCGCGGACGCCTTCGCCCGGTGCGCCGGGCCCGCGCTGCTGATCGGTATGGACACCCCGCAGGTCACACCCGAGCTGCTCGGCGTCGACTTCGCCGGCTGCGACGCGTACTTCGGGCCGGCCGAGGACGGCGGCTTCTGGGCGCTCGGGCTGGCGGCACCCGACCCCGCCCTGCTGCGCGGCGTGCCCATGTCGACGCCGGTGACCGGGGCCGTCCAGCGGGAACGGCTGGCCGCCGCCGGGCTGCGGGTGCGCGAACTGCCCCGGCTGCGGGACGTCGACACGGCCGCCGACGCGCACGCCGTCGCCGCGCTCGCCCCGCACGGCCGCTTCGCCGCACGGCTGGCCCGCTGTACGGCGGGGATCGGCCGGTGAGCGCCCCGCCCGACGCCCGCACACCGGACGCGCACACCCCGCTGCCGTACGCCGACGGGTACGACGGCCCGGCCGCGGCCTGGGCGGCGGCCGATCCGTACGCCGCCGCCCTGCGCGCCGGGCGGGGCCCGCTGTTCCTGCGCCGCGCCGACGGCCGCCTGCTGCCGCTGGAGGTGGAGCGCTGGTGTGCCCGGCCCGACCCGGTCGACCTCGACGTGCTGGACCGCTGCGAGGGCGCCGTGCTGGACGTGGGCTGCGGCCCCGGCCGGCTGGTCGCCGAACTCGCCGTCCGGGGCCGGACCGTACTCGGTGTCGACGTCAGCGAGGCGGCCGTCGAGCACACCGCCCGGCTCGGCGGTCCGGCGCTGCGCCGCTCGGTTTTCGAGGCGCTGCCCGGGGAGGGCCGCTGGGACACCGTCCTGCTCATGGACGGCAACATCGGCATCGGGGGTGACCCGCGCGCCCTGCTCGCACGGACGGCGACGCTGCTCGCCCCGGGTGGGCTGCTCATCGCCGAGACCGCGCCGGCGGACGTCGACGAACGCTTCCAGGTCCGGATCAGCGACGCCCGCCGCACGAGCGGCGCCCCGTTCCCGTGGGCCCGGCTCGGCGCGCCGGCCCTGCTGCGGTACGCGCGGGGCTGGCGGCCGACCGGTCAGTGGACGGCGGGCGGCCGGTGCTTCCTTGCGCTGCGCAGCCGCAGGGCCAGCAGCAGCGCGGAGCCGCCGAAGAGGACCGCGGTGATCAGCAGCCAGCGGGCGAGGAAGCCGTCCGGGGAGAGGCCGGTGGCGGACCGGTAGCGCCGGTCCACCATGCCGCTGATCAGCGGGAACCACACGAGCAGCAGCAGTCCGGACAGGGCCGCCGGGACGCGGACGTACATCGTCCACGCCCGGCGGCCCGCCGTGTCGAGGCCGCGCACGAGCGCCCGGTCCGCCGCCGCGTACAGCGGCAGCAGGACGAGGTCGTGCAACACCGCGGCGCCCACGATCCACAGCGCGACGCCGAACCAGTCGTCGGCGAGGAGCCGTACGCCCGCGTAGGCGGCGAGTGCGAACGAGCAGGCGAGCAGCAGCAGTTGCCAGGGGCTGCCCCAGGGGATCGGGCGCGGCATCACAGGTCTCCGAAGGTCATCCGGGCCACCCACTTGGTGTTGAGCACACCGGGTGCGGCCGGCACGATGATCCGTGCCGGGTGGCCGTGGTCGGGGGACAGGTCCTCACCGTTGACGGTCAGGGCGAGCAGGGAACGAGGGTCGGCGACCTGGTTGGCGCGCAGGGCCGCGTGCCGGAAGGCGCCGCGCCGCTGGAGGGACTCCACGAACAGGTCCGGCGGGTCGTCCTCGTGGCCGACGAGCGCGGCGAGGTCGCACAGCCGCACCCCGCGCCACCACTGGTCGGACGTCGACCAGCCCTCCACGCAGGCGATGGGCAACGCCGCGCTGTGCTGCGGGAGTTCGGCGAGCTGGGCGCGGCTGAGCCGGACCGTGCCGGTGCGTCCGACGATCTCCAGCCGCCAGACGTCGGCGCTCGTCTCGGCCGGGTCGATCCCGGCGTACGCGGCGGTCTTGTTGATCTGGAAGGCGTTCGGTCCCTCGCCGGGTTCGGCTCCGCCGTGCGGGGCGAGGAGCGCCGTGCGGCGCAGGGCGTCGGAGCCCTGCCCCACCGTCGTCGCGAACAGCAGCAGCGAGCCGCCCCCGACGAACCACAGGGCGCCGCGCCGGGAGACGGTGGGGTCGGCGGGGCGGGGGGACGTGAGGTCGTCGTCCGCCTCCGGGTGCCGTTCGTCGCGCGTCTGCCGCATGTGCCGCAGATTGCGCAGGGCGAGGGGCGTCTTGAGGACGGCGTGGGCGACGAACGCGGCGAAGAACACCCAGGCGCCGTAGAAGTGCAGCGGATAGAAGGAGCCGGGGAAGACGTAGTCGAGCTGCACGTTGAGGACGCCGGTCACGAACTCGAAGAGGCCGCCGCCGACCAGCAGGAGCAGGGAGATCCGCTCCAGGGCGTGGGCGAGCGAGCGGGCCGGGGGCAGCGCGAACAGCTTCGGCACCACCGACCACAGCTTGGCCAGCAGCACGGGGATCAGGGTGATGCCCAGGGTGACGTGGACGCCCTGGGTCAGCCGGTACAGCCAGTGCGGGTGGGTCGGCCACGCGAACAGGTAGAAGCCGAGGAGTCCCTTGTCCGGTGTCTTGTCGTTCACCGGCGACAGGCCGGGGTTGTAGGCGGCGTACGAGAGCAGGCCCGTCACGAACAGCACCGTGACACCGACGAGCAGGACGACGCCGAGCAGGGAGGTGAACCAGGTGCCGCGCAGCGGGCTGCGCCAGAAGCCGGGGGAGGTGGGGAGCCGTGGATCGTCTCGCATGCGCCGACCGTAGGCCGGGACGGCCCCCGAACGGGCCGCGCGACCCATGACGAAACGCTGACGTCCGGCCCGGACGGCGGCCCGCGGCCCGCCGGTCGGCCTAGCGTGCCGGTGTGAACCGCCCCCTCTCACGTGATCTGTGCGCCGCCGCGGCCGCCGCCCTGCTCGTCGTCACGGCCGTCCTGGTCGGCCGTCACCTCCAAGACGCCTACCACACACTGTTCGTCGACTGGCCCCCGCTGCTGGCCTCCTGGGGTCCGCACGCCGGTCCCGGCACCCCGGCCGCCCTGCTGGTGGCGGCCGCGGTGGCGGCGTACGGCCCGCGGGTGGCCGCCCGGCTGCCCTGGCGCGCGCTCCTCGCGGCGGCCTTCGGTACGGCCCTGGCGTGGATCGTCTCCCTGGCCCTGGTCGACGGCTGGCAGCGGGGCATCGCCGGCCGGCTCACCACCCGTCACGAATACCTGCGCGTCGTCGACCGCTTCCACGACGTCCCCGCCGCCCTGCGCGACTTCACCGGGCACATCCTGCTCGACTCGCCCGACAACTGGCCCGCCCATGTCGCCGGCCATCCTCCCGCGGCCACCCTGACGTTCGTCCTGCTCGACCGGCTCGGGCTGCGCGGGGGCGGCTGGGCCGGGATGTGGTGCGTCGTGGCCGGTGCGACCGCCTGCGTGGCCGTGCTCGTCGCGGTCCGGGCGCTGGCGGGCGAGGAGTGGGCGCGGCGGGCGGCGCCCTTCCTGGTCCTCGCCCCGGCGGCGGTATGGCTGGGCACTTCCGCCGACGCGTACTTCGCGGCCGTCGCGGGATGGGCGGTGGCCCTGCTGGCACTGGCCGTCACCGGCCCGGCACGGAGCCGGGCGCTGGTCCAGGCGGCGGGCTCGGGCCTACTGTTCGGTCTCGCCTGCTACCTCTCCTACGGCCTCACGCTCCTCGCGCTCCTCGGCGCGGCGGTGCTGCTGCTCGGCCGGCGCGAGGTCCGCGCGCGGCCGGCGCTGCTCGGGGCTCTGCTCGCCGGACTGGCGGTCGTCCCCGCGGCGTTCACGTTCGCCGGGTTCGACTGGTGGGAGGCGTACCGGCTGCTGGTCACGCGCTACCACCAGGGCGCGGGCGGCATCCGCCCCTACGGCTACTGGGTGTGGGCCAATCTCGCGTGCACGGTGCTGATCACGGGCCTGGCGACGGCGGCGGGACTGCGGCGGACGGGGGCCGTGCTCCTCGGACGGCGGACCGCGCCGCGCGCCGAGATCCGGCTCGCCCTGCTGGTGGCCGCCGCGCTTGCCGCGCTGCTGGCCGCCGACCTGTCGGGCATGAGCAAGGCGGAGACGGAACGCATCTGGCTGCCGTTCGCCCTGTGGCTGCTGCCGTCCTGCGCCTTCCTGACCCACCCTCGCGCCTGGCTGACGGCTCAGGCGGTCCTCGCCCTCCTCCTGAACCATCTGCTGCGCACCGGGTGGTGAGCCGACGACGACGTCCACGACGATGCGCCGCCGTGCACCCAATGGGCTAGGCGTGCGCGCCACCGGCCCTGACCTGCTCATACGCTCGAAACGGCAAGGCGCCGGGCACGTGATGCCGCGACGCGGCAGGGCCCGGCCGCCGTGCTCATCGGTGCCGAGACGTGAGGAGTGCTGCCGCATGTCGTCGCAGCTTGGGTTCGGATTCGAACAGCGCATCCGCGAGGGGGCCGTCCTCACGTTGAGCGATTTCATGGACGGGATTCCCGAGTCGCAGGTCCCCAGGGTCTTCGAGCATCACGACTTCAAGGGGCGGTCGGCCGAGCTCGGGGCGGGAACCTACACCGTGCTCACCGATCAGCAGGTCGGTGACAACATCATCAGCTCGGTACGAGTCCCGGCCGGATGGAAGGTCTCGCTCTTCACCGACCCCGGCCTTCAGGGACGGTCGCTGGTCCTGACGGGCGATCTCGCCCGCCTGGACGGTGAGTTCGACGACAAGGTGTCCTCGATCAAGGTCGAGAGGAACTGATCCGGACGGGCATGCCCTGAGCATGCCCGTGCAGCAGCCCGCACCCGGCTTGACAGCCCACCGCCGTGAACCACCGCACCGCAGACGAGCCCGAGCCGTCGCTCACCTCGACAGCTCCCGCTCCAGACCCGCCACGAGCGTCTCCACGGACGCGGTGAAGGACGCGTCGATGCGGGCCGACTCCGATTCCCAGCGCTCGCTCTCCGCCGTCAGCTCGGGGCCGCCGGGAAGGTGCTCGGGCCAGGACTGGCGGTCTCCGGAGCGGGTGAGGGCCGAGCCCAGGGTGAGCGCGTCCACCAGGTCGATGACCTGTGCGGCGCGCGTGGGGGAGAGGCCGCTGGCCATGAGCTTGTGGCCGAGCTGTGTGTACGACGCCAGGACGCGTTCCGAGTCGATCGGCACCTGGGCGAGGAGCTGGATGAGTCCGGGGTGGTCGACGAACACCCTGTGGTGCGTCGTCGCGACGGTGCGGACGGCGTCCTGCCAGCTCATGCGGTCCAGACCGTCCGTGGGGTAGGCGGCGACGATCCGGTCCCGGAGGTGGTTGACCAGCTCCTCCCGGGATCCGACGTGGTTGTAGAGCGACGACACATGGACGCCCAGCTCACGAGCGACGCGGCCGACGCTGAACGGCTGCCCCTCCCGGACGAGCTGCCAGGCCGTCTCGACGATCGCGTTCTCGGTCAGCAGGGGGGACGTCGGCCGGCCTCGCCGGACACGGCCCTGAGGTGGGGAGCTGGTCATCTCACCAACATAGCCAGGAATCGAAGCGTGCGTGCGTCTGGTGCTCCCCACCATTAACCAATAGCATCTGTTTCCGTTAACCAAGACCGTTGGTTAACAGAGTGGCGGCCGCCATCAGGCCGCGCTGACCAGCGAGAAGAGGCACGAGTGCTAGCCACAGAGAGCGCCACCATCTCCGAGATCCAGGACGCCGTCGCCACGGGCGCCCTCACGCGCCGCGAGGTGGTCGCACGCCACCTGGAGCGCATCGAGGCCCACAACGGAGCCATCAACGGCTTCGTCGAGCTGCGCTCCGACGAGGTCCTCGCCGAGGCCGACGCCGCCGACGCCGCCCACGGACGGACGATCGCCGGGCCCCTGGACGGCGTCCCCTTCTCCGTCAAGGACTCCTACTCGGTGGCCGGGCTCCGCAGGACGGACGGCCTGCCCGTCAACAAGGACAACGTCCAGGACACGGACGAGCTGACCGTGCGGCGCCTGCGCGACGCGGGCGCCCTGATCCTCGGCCACGCCGCGATCCCCGACCTCTGCATCCGCTGGAACACCGTCAGCGGTCTGTACGGCACCACGGTCAACCCACGCGACCGCACGCGTACGGCCGGCGGCTCCTCCGGCGGCGACGCAGCCAACGTCGCGGCGGGCTTCGCGACGGTCGGCATCGGCGGAGACCTGGGCGGTTCGATCCGCGTCCCGGCGTCCTTCTGCGGCGTCTACGGCTTCCGACCGGGAGCCGGCCGGGTGGCGGAGTTCAACCCGAACCACGTGCCGGAGGACGGGATCTCCCACGAAGTCATGTGCGAGATCGGACCGTTGGCGCGCAGCGTGCGGGACATCCAGATCACCTACGACGTGATCCAGGGCCACCACGAGCGGGACCCCGCCAGCGTGCCGGCCGGCTCGCGGCCGGCGCGGGAACCCGGACGGGTCGCCGTCCTCCGGCACGAGACGGGTGCCGTTCTGGACCCGGTGATCGAGCGGTCCCTCGACCATGTCGCCGAGATCCTCACCGCCGAGGGATACGTGGTCGAGGAGCAGGTGCTCCCGGACCTGAGCCGCGCCCCCGACGTATGGGCACAGATCATCGGCACCGAACTCATCCGCGACTACCTCCCCGTCATCGGGGACCAGGTCATCGACAGCGGGCGCGTCCACATCGAGGAGATGTTCGGCGCGTACGAGACCGGCTCCGACGTCAGCGCCTACCTCGCGGCGTGGCGCGAGCGCCGGGCCCTTCAGGACACCCTGCTCGCGGCGATGGAGGACCACCCCCTCGTCATCGCCCCCGTCGCCGGGATGCCCGCACCGCCTCTCGACTTCGACCACCACATCGGACGCGAGGCGTCCGTCGCGCTGCTGGACAGGATGCGCTGCGTCCCCTGGGTCAACCTCTTCAGCCTGCCCGGCCTCGCCCTGCCCAACGGCATCCAGATCGTCGGCCGCCGCTTCGCCGAGAACGAGGTGCTGGCGGCGGGATTCGCCGCCGAACGGCACCTGCCCCGCGTCGACATCGCCTCCCTCTGACGCCTGCACCGACACCGGCACCACGAAAGGCATGTCCATGAGACGTTCGCCCACCAGACGTCCGCTCACCGCCCTGGCCGCGGTGGCCACGCTCACCCTCCTCAGCTCCTGTACGGCGGGAGGCCAGGAAGCCGCCGGCGACACGACCGCCACCGTGACCATCGACGCGCCCAACTCGATGGATCCGCGCAAGGCGCTCGCGCTCCCGGACTTCCAGCTCGCCCGGCTGAGCTACGACACCCTGGTGCGCAGGGACGACGGCGGCCTGGTCCCCGGACTCGCCGACACCTGGAAGGCCACGCCGACCCGGGTCGACTTCACGCTCCGCGAGGGCGCCACCTGCGCCGACGGCACGGCCATCACCGCACGGATCGTGTCGGACTCGATCAACTCCTTCGTCAAGAACGGCGAGGCGTCCACCCTGGCCGCCATCTTCGGCGGCACCAGACCGACCGCCACCGCCGAAGGCACGTCGACCGTCGTGGTCGAGACCGACGCGCCGTGGGCCGAACTCGCCCAGGCGTTCAGCGTCGCCGCCACCGGGATCGTCTGCCCGAAGGGCCTCGCCGACGACAAGGCCCTGGCCGGCGGTCCGGTCGACGGCTCCGCGTCGGGCCCCTACACCCTGACGAGCTTCGAGAAGGGCGTCCGCTACGTCTACACCCTGCGCGACGACTACACGACGTGGCCGAAGTGGAGGACGAAGCTCGACGGAACGCCCCCGAAGACCGTCGAGTACCTGGTCGCCCCGGACCCCTCCGCCACGGCCAACATGGTCATGTCCGGCGATCTCGACCTCGCCCGGATCATGCCGGACTCCCGGACCCGCTTCGACGGCTCACCGGACGTCACGCTGACGAGCTACCCCTTCGGCACCTTCTTCCTGGTGTTCAACGAACGCAAGGGCAGCCCCTTCGCCGACCGCACCAAGCGGGCCGCCGTCGCCCGGGCCGTCGACCGCAAGGCGCTCAACCAGTCGGCGCTCGACGGCACGGGAGCACTCGGTGTGACCCTCGCCAACCCCGGCAACACCTGTGTCCCGAAGACGAACGACTCCCTGATCGGCCAGGACCCCGAGGCCGCGGCCCGCGCGCTGGACGGCGTGAAGATCAGGATCCTGGGCGCGCAGGTCATCGGATCCGGCGGCGCCGGCAACGTCTACCTCCAGGAAGTCCTGCGCAAGGCGGGCGCCGAGGTCGAACTCGACAACGTCGACATCGGAACCTGGGTCTCCAAGGCGTTCAGCCAGCCGAACACCTGGGACCTGACGATCTTCCCCGATCTCAACTTCCTCGGCTCGCTCGCCAACACCCTGCCGCTCTTCCTCGGACCCGACGTCCTCGAAGGCGGCCCCAACCTCGGCGGCGTGCACAACCCCGTCACCTCGGACGCCTTCGACCAGGCACGCGCCGACACGGACGAGACATCCCGGTGCGCCCTCTACAACAAGGCCACCGACGCGCTCATCGAGCGGGCCGACGCCGTACCGCTCGTCACCGAGCAGTACATCTACGCGCAGCGCGAGGGCTTCAAGGTCTACATGCTCGGCGGCTCGCTGGACGACCACATCTTCCGCATCACCGGCTGACCCCGCACCCGCCCCGGGCCGGACCGCCCGTCCGGCCCGGGCACGCCCCTGGAGACCTCACCTTGAGCACCATGATCCCGGTGTCGATCGACACCCCGCCACGAGGCCGCCCGGCCACCGGTCGGCGCGCGTTCGCCCTACGGCGCGGTCTCGGTTTCGTCCTGTCCTTCGCCTTCCTGGTGCTGGTCACCTTCCTGATCGTGCCGCTGCTTCCCGGTGACCCGGCCCGAGCCGTGCTGGGCACCCGGGCGACCCCGGAAGCCGTCGCCGCGCTGCGCGACAGGTTCGGCCTGGACGAGCCCCTGCCGGCCCGGCTCGCCGACTACGTCGGCGGCCTCTTCCACCTCGACCTCGGCGTCTCCTACCGGTACGGCACCTCGGTGTCGGAGACCATCGCCACCAAACTGCCCTACACCGTGACGCTCACCGCCCTGGCCATCGTCGTCGTCCTCATGGCCGGCCTCCCGCTCGGCATGACCGTCGGCGTCCTCACCCGCGGCGGCCGCCGCCCCCGGCTCGGTCTCGCCTTCGGAGCGATCGCGGGCTTCATGGCCTCCGTGCCCGGCTACGTCACGGGCACCCTGCTCATCGTGATCATGTCGATCTGGCTCGACCTGCTGCCGCCCGGCGGCGCCATGGAACCGTCGAGCGCGATCCTGCCCGTGCTGTCCCTCGCCCTCGGACCGGTCTTCGCCGTCGCCCGGGTCGTCCGCCAGGAGACCCAGAACGTCATCACCCAGGACTTCATGCGCACGGCCCGCGGCCGACGGCTCAAGGCCGTCAGGCTCTACACCGTCCACGCCCTGCCCAACCTGCTCACCAGCACGCTGACCCTCTGCGGACTGATCATCTCGGGCATGATCGGCGCCGCGGTCGTGATCGAGAGCGTCTTCAACTACCCCGGCATCGGACAGGAGATCGTCCAGGCCATCATCTACAAGGACTATCCGGTGGTGCAGGGGATCGTCCTCGTCCTGGGACTCATCGCCATCCTCGTCAACCTGCTCATCGACACGGTCCTCGCCCTGCTCGATCCCCGCACGCTGGGAGACCGTCATGTCTGACGCCCGCCGCCGCCCCGTCGCGCTCGTGGTGGGCATCGCCATGGCCGCGGTTCTCGTGCTCGTCGCCGTAGCCGCGCCGCTCCTCCTCACGGACGCCGCGACCTCGCTCACGGACCAGGTGCGCCAACCCCCTTCCTCCCAGCACTGGTTCGGCACCGACCAGTTCGGCAGGGACATCCTCGCGCGCGCTCTCGTCGCCACACGGCTGACCCTGATCATGGCGGTCTCCGCGACCGCCCTGTCCGTCGTCTCCGGAGTGCTTGTCGGCGGGGCGGCCGTCCTGCTGCCCTCGGGCGCGAAGGAGGCCGTACTGCGCTGCGTCGACGCCTTCGTCGCCTTCCCGCCGTTCATCCTCGCCCTCGTCATCGCCGCCGTCCTCGGCCCCGGAACCTGGTCCGCGGTCGTCGCGATCGGCGTCGCCGGCATCCCGGGCTTCGCCCGGCTCAGCTCCACCCTGAGCGCGTCGGTGCTCACCAAGGACTTCGTCGTCACCGCACGACTGCTCGACGTCCGCCGGCCGGCGATCTTCAGCCGGCACGTCCTGCCCAACATCGTGGGCGCGCTGCTGATGGTCGTCACCTCCAGCTTCGCCCTGACCCTGCTGGAGATCTCGAGCCTGTCGTTCCTCGGACTGGGCGTGCAGAGCCCGCAGTTCGACTACGGCCGGGTCCTCAACGAGGCGCTCGCGACGATCTACGTCCAGCCGTGGGGAGCCGTCGCCCCCTCGATCCTTCTGGTGTACGCGGGCATCACCTCCATGCTCATCGGGGACGGACTCGGAGCACGTCTCCACCCGTCGTCCACCCCGCGCCGACGCCCGCACCCGTCCCGGAGCGCGGCCCGGGGCCCGGCCCACCCGGACGCGCTGGTGGAGGTCGACGGTCTCTCGGTCACCACCCCCGACGGCAGAGTGCTCGTGGACGGCGTCTCGCTCGCGATCGCCCCCGGCGAAGTACTCGGCCTGGTCGGCGAATCGGGCTCGGGCAAGTCCACCACGGCCATGGCGATCGCCCGCCTCCTCCCCGAGAACCTGTCCGTCCACGCCACCACCCTGCGCCTGGACGACCTCGACCTCCTCGGCGAACCGCCCGCGCGACGCCTGGCGGCCGAGATCGGGCTGATCTACCAGGACCCCGGTACGACCTTCAACCCCGCGCTCCGGATGGGGCTCCAGCTCACCGAGACCGCCCGCGTCCACCTCGGGCGCAAACGGCGCGACGCCGAACGGACGGTCGTCACCGCCCTCACCGGCATCCAGGTACGGGACGCGGACCGGCGGATGCGGCAGCACCCGCACGAGCTGTCCGGCGGGATGCTCCAGCGGGCCACCATCGCGACGGCGATGCTCACCGACCCGAAGATCGTCATCGCGGACGAGCCGACCACCGCCCTCGACGTCACCGTCCAGGCGCAGGTGCTCAGGCAGTTCAGGCGCATCAACCGGGAGAGCCGCACAGCGATGCTGTTCATCTCGCACGACATCGCCGTGGTCACCGCGTTGTGCGACCGGGTTCTCGTCATGCACGACGGACGGATCGTGGAGGAACTCCGGGCCGCGGACCTGAGGGCCGGAGACGTCTCCCACCCCTACACCCGTCAACTGCTGGACGCGACACCGGCGTTCATCACCGTCAGCCAGGAGAGGACCGAGACGTGAACACCGGAGCATCCGTGGACGGACGCCCTCGCCTCCTCGAAGTCGACGCGCTCGACGTCCACTTGGGCACGCCCAGGAGACACATCCTCAAGGGCGTCGGCCTCGCCGTGGCCGCCGGCGAGACCGTCGGACTGGTGGGCGAGTCCGGTTCGGGCAAGTCGACGCTGGCCAAGACCCTCGTCGGCGTCCACCGGCCCACGAGCGGCAGCATCCATTTCGACGGAAGAGACTGCCTGCGGGCCGGCAGCAGAGACCGCGCACGCCTGCGCCGGGAGATCCAGTACATCCCCCAGGACCCGTACTCGTCCCTCGATCCCCGGCGGACCGTCGGCGAGACCATCGCCGAGGCCCTCGATCCCCGGCGCGCCCGGGTGTCGAGGCACCGGCGGCGGATCCTCGAACTGCTGGAACTGGTCCGGATCGACGGCTCCTCTCTGGACCGCCGTCCGAGCGAGTTCTCCGGCGGGCAGCGCCAGCGCATCGCCATCGCCAGGGCGCTCGCCGTGGAACCCTCGCTCATCGTCGCGGACGAGATCACCTCGGCGCTCGACCTCTCCACCCAGGCGGAGGTCCTGAACCTCCTGGCGGACCTGAAACGCTCGATCGGCCTGACGCTGATCTTCGTCTCCCACGACCTGGCCGTCGTCCGGAGCATCAGCGATTCCGTCCTCGTGCTGCTGCACGGCGAGGTGGTCGAGTCCGGCAGCGCCCGGGAGATCTTCGACACGCCGACAGCCCCCTACACCCGCATGCTGATCGACTCGGCACCCGGCGGACCCGGCTTCTCGCTGGACTGAGGGCGGACGCACGTGAGTTGCGCGAAAGGCAACCCCGTCTCAGGTAACTCGCCCTAGAATGCGAGGACTTCACGCCAGGCCGGCATCGGTCTCTCGAACGGCGTGGATGCGGCATCCGACAACTTCACAGGCGCGCGACTGGGGGAAGCCGGTGGGAATCCGGCGCTGACCTGCAACCGTGAGCGGCCCGAGCGGCCGCGAGTCGGGATGCCCAGGGCGTGCCATGCGTACCGCTTCCCACTGTCATGGTTTGCAGCGCGAAGCCGAGAGCCCTGGCCCCGAGCCGGCGCGACGCTCCCGCGTGCGCCGACGGCACGGCCGGCCGGTTCCTTCGGTGACGGGCCGCGGGCCCGTTCCAGGAAGGCTCAGCCTTGCAGCGCACATCCGTACGACGCGGCCTGATCACCACCGCCGCCCTCGGCCTCGCCCTCACCTCCGCGCCCGCCGTCGCCCACGCGCACCACACCCCGAACACGAACGCCCCGGTCAAGGTGACCCTGACCGTGCAGGGGCCGGACGGCCTGCTGTTCAAGGGGAAGATCAGGACCAAGGGGCACGACGTGACCACGGCGACCGGTGGCACCCACAGATGCGACGGGACCAACGGCGGCGCCCAGCCCACCGCCGTGCCCACCCCGACGGCGGCCCTCGACGACGCCGCCCGCAAGCGGCACTTCACCTGGGACGGCACCTGGTACGCCTCGTTCGACGACTACTCGGTCGACACGATCAAGAACGTCGGCGGTGGCGGGGTCGCGTACTGGAACATCTCCGTCAACGGCACGTCCACCCCGGTCGGCGGCTGCCAGTTCAAACTGAAGGCGGGCGACAAGGTGGCGTTCACCTGGACGGCGTTCTGACCGGTCCGTCTCACAGACGGCGTGCCTCGGCCGGGGTGACCGGTGCTCCGGTCCGCACGCCGTGCAGGACGTGCGCCAGCGCCTCCGCCCCGCGCACCATGCGGGGTCCTGGACGGTTGAAGTAGGACGGGCCGTCCAGGACCCACACGCGATCGCCGCGCACGGCCGGCAGGTCCTCCCACCCGGGCAGGCCGGTGAGCAACTCCCGCTCACGCAGGGTCCGTTCGGGTGGGAATCCGCAGGGCAGGACGAGCAGCACGTCCGGGCGGGCGGCGCGTACCGCCTCCCACGTCATGGGCTTCGTGTGTTCGCCGGGCGCGGCCAGGAGCGGTGTGCCGCCGGCCGCCGTGATCTGCTCGGGCACCCAGTGTCCGGCGGGCCACAGCGGGTCGAGCCATTCGATCGCCACCACCCGGGGGCGGGTACGGTCCGCAACCGACGCGCGGACTCGCGCGAGACGCTCGGCCAGCCCGGCCCGGCGCCGCTCGGCGCGTTCCCGCACGCCGAGCAGCGTCCCGACCGTGACCAGACAGTCCAGTACGTCGTCCAGCCTGCGCGGCTCCAGGCTCAGCACACGGGTGTCGGCGTCGAGAAGGCGGACCGTCCGGCTGACCTTCTCGTAGGAGACGGCGCACACGTCGCACAGGTCCTGGGTGAGGACGACATCGGGACGCAGGGAGGCCAGTGCCTCGGTGTCCAGGGTGTAGAGCGAGGATCCGGAGTGCGCCGATCCGCCGACCGCGTCGGAGATCTCCCGGCTGGTGAGCCGGTCCTGGTCGAGGTCGGCGCCGGTGACGACGGGGACGGACGCGACCTCCCGCGGCGGCCAGTCGCATTCGTGGGTGCGGCCGACGAGCCGGGCGGACAGGCCGAGTTCGGCGACGATGTCGGTCGCGGCAGGCAGCAGGGAGACGATGCGCATGCCGCGACCCTACGACCGTTCCGGCGCCGTCAGACGCCCCAGCGCACGGCGATCGTGTCGCCGACGCCCACCGTGGTGCCCCGGGTGGCGGTGGCGAAGGCCGAGCCGTCGATGCCGACCTTCCAGGTGCTGGAGCCGCTGTTGGCCTTGCCGTTGAGCGCGGTGATCGTGCCGGTGCCGGAGGACGGAGTCACCGAGGTCACGCAGCCGGACGGGGTGGCCGCGCCGACGGCGGCGTCGAGGACGGCACCCAGTGTCGTGGTCGATCCGGTCGGGGTGAACGCGACGGAGCACACCTTCAGCCCGCCCGCCCCGTCGTCCACGGTGAGCGCCACCTTCGTCGCCGTACCGGAGGTGAACGACGTCTGGCCGACCCACTGGGGAGCCCCGGAGGTCACCGGGACGGGCGGGGCGGAGGTGAACCCGCCGCCGGCCACGGCCCGCAGGCCGTCGATGGAGGCGTACGCCGACGGACCGGTGTCGCTGGGCAGGTACTTGAAGCCGCCGCCCGGGTTGAACTGCTGGGCGATCAGGAAGTCCACCGGTGTCTTGCCCATGGAGGTGAGGAAGTCACCGGTCTGCGGGTTGATGCCGCAGGCGTTCAGCCCGGAGACGGCCCAGCCGTTGGAGTCGGTGTTGACACCGAACATGGCGTTGAAGGCACCGCTGTTGGCGATCAGCTTGCTCTTGAGGAACGCCTTGGCCTGCACGACGTCCGTGTCGGTGTTCGGCACGCCGGAGACGCACAGGGCGGCCATCGCGGCCCCGGTCATGTCGATGTCGCTCGCCGCGGCGAGCTGCGTGGGGTTGCCCTCGGCCTTGCCGTAGTTCCAGCCGCCGTCGTTGTGCTGGTTGGCCCGGATCCGGGTGACGATCGCGTTGCGCAGGGCCTGCGGGACACGGACCTGGCCGGACTGGGTCCTGGCGCCGTTCAGGGCGAGGGCGGCGAAGACCGTGCCGTTGAAGTTGGCCGACGGGCCGAAGTAGCCCGGCTCGGCGGTCTGCCAGTAACCGTAGGTGTCGGCGATCAGGTTGCGGGAGGCGGAGACGCGGGCCGGGTCGATGCCGGCGGCGAAGGCGTTGAGCGTGGCGCGTTCGTAGTCGGTCACCACGGGGGAGGCGGACGGCCATCCGCCGGTGGACAGCAGAGTGCGATACACGGTTCTGGCGTTCTTGGAGGCGTCACCGCCCGGTGTGACGTCGACGGCCGCGGTACCGGCGGCGGCGAACGCGCTGAACGCCCACTCGTTGGACAGCCCCGCCCCGGCGTACGAACCGTCGGCCGCCTGAAGGGACTTGAGGTAGGCGACACCGTTGGTCTTCGAGGTGGCGATCTGCGCCGGGGTGGCGGTCGCCGCCGCCGGCAGGGTGGTCAGGGCGTAGGCACCGAGTGCCGCCGCGGCGGTGAGGACGGAACGACGAAGGACAAGAGGACGGGGCATCGGCCTGCTCCTGAGGTGAGGGACGCCGACCGTGCCCGGTCCCGGTGCCGCACACGCGGTGCCGTGGGAGCGGCGGGCCGGACGCCGTCCGCAACGCGTGGACGGGGTGCCAGAAATGCTTCGCCGCCTGGGCATTCGGGCTCGGGACGGCTCCCGGCCGTCCCACACCGCTGCGCGTCAGCCCCGGACTCCCACCGGGTTCCCCCACTCGGCAGTGCGGGACGGTACCCGACCCGCCCGCGGCTCGCCAGAGGGACCGGGAACACCTCGGGTGCCCTCGGTGGACCGTCTTGACGCTCCCTGTGAACCATGCTCAAATCCGCCTGTCACGCACGCAGTTCCAGGGGAAGCCGGTCGAAGTCCGGCGCTGACCCGCAACCGTAGGCCCGGCCCACACGCCGGGCGAGCCGGAATGCCTGGCGCGTGATCCGAGCTACGAACGCCGTCGCGGACTACGGCGTGGTGCGACCCTCTCGCGGGCGGGGAACCTCAACTCCCCAGGCCACGAAGGTTCCCGGCCACGTACGCGTCCCGCGCCGGACAGGGCACGAGGGGGCCGCTGTGGGGACCGGAGAGCGCGGAATCAGACGCACGGGCACAAGACCCGTGCCCTGGACGGCACTTGTGACCGCCCTGGCGGCATGGGCGGCCGCCTGCATGACGTTTCTCACCCTGGCCCCGACGGCGGCGGCCGATCCGATCGGCGACTGCACCGCCACCGAGGGCGCGATCGTCGCCGTGGACTTCGGCCCGTTCGGCGGCACGGTGGAACGCGGCTGCGACACCACCCCGACCACCGGCTACGACCTGCTCCACGACGGCGGCTTCACCACCGCCGGAACCCAGCACGACGGGCCCGGCTTCATCTGCCGCATCGGCCGCGGCTCCGGCACGCAGTACCCCACTCCGGACGAGGAGTCCTGCGTCCTGACACCGCCCGCCACCGCCTACTGGTCCTACTGGGTCGCCTCGCCCGGTCAGGCCGACTGGAGCTACAGCCAGTACGGCGCCATGGACCGCAAGGTCAAGGACGGCGACGTCGACGCCTGGGTGTACGGCGGCACGGACGTGGGCGGCAGCACCGGCCGGCCCACGTTCACCCCCGACGACGTCCGCGCCGCCGGCACCGGCACCCCGGGCCCGAGCGGCAGCCCCTCCACCACCCCCACCGGCGCCCCCGGAGAGGTCGACCTGACCGCCGCCGCGACCTGGCTCAAGGGCCGTCTCACCGACGGCGAACGCGTCGTCGACGACGGCGCCGAGGCACCGAACTACCTGCTCACCACCGAGGTCGCCTACGCGCTCGCCGCCACCGAGGGCAAGAGCCAAGCCCTCGGCAGGATCAGCGCGTTCCTCGCCGCCCACACCGACGACTACGCCTACCCCGGCGGCGCCGGCCGGGCCCCCGACGCGATCGCCGCCTCCCGCCTCGCCCTGCTCGCCGAGATCACCGAGGCCGATCCGCACGCCTTCGGAGGCCGCGACCTGGTGGGCGACCTGGCCGACAGCGTGTGCCCGGCGGGCCCGGAATCAGGCGAACCGACCCCCGGCTGCACCGCCAAGGGCGACTTCCCGGGCGCCGGCTACGCCGACGGGCAGGCGCTGTCCGTCCTCGCCCTGCTGCGCGCCGGAGTCACCCCGCCCGCCGCCGCCGTCGACCGCCTCACCCAACTCCAGTGCACCGACGGCGGGATCACCAGCATCCTCATCCGCCCCGGCGAGTACTGCGACGGCGACCCCGCCACCACCGGACTCGTCGCGCTCGTGCTGCGCCAAGCGGGCGGCCACGACGACGCCGTCACCAAGGCCCGGACCTACCTGACGAAGAACCAGCGCGAGGACGGCGCCTTCACCGGATACACCGGCTCCACCGTCGGCAGCGTCTACGCGACCGCCTACGCCGCCCAGGGCCTGCGCGCGCTCGGTGACACCGCCCGCGCGGACGCGGCCGTCGGCTGGCTGGCGCGGCAGCAACTCGACGGCGGCGGCTTCGGGTTCGAGGAGGAGGCCACCGACCCGGCCCTCTACCCGACCCCGCCCGCCGTCCTCGCCGGCGCCGGCACCAGCCTCGTCGCCCTGACCGCCAAGGGCGCGGAGCCGACCGCCTCGCCCTCCTCCGGGCCCGCGACCCCCTCCGGCTCCCCGACGACCCCGGGCACGCCCGCACCGTACGACGGCCCCGACCTGAAGAAGGGCGTCGCCTACCTCACCAGCGCCGCCAACCTCAAGCAGGGCCGGTACTACACCGCCGGACCGGGCACGGCCCGCGCCGACTTCGGCCTCACCGTCGACGGCGCCTTCGCGCTCGCCGCCACCGGCCTGAACAACGCCAAACTGCGCGGCATCGTCGACTTCCTCGACCACGAGGGCAAGGACGGCGAGGGCCGCACCGTCGGCGACTGGACCGGCATCGGCACGCCCTACGCCGCCGGCGGCTCCCTCGGCAAGACGGCCCTGCTCGCCGAGGCCGTAGGCCGTGATCCGCGCGACTTCGCCGGGCACGACCTCATCGCCGCCCTCGACAAGGCCGTCTGCGGGAAGCCCAGCACCGCCCCCGACCGCTCCTGCGCCGCCAAGGGCGCCTACACCTACGCCCCGTCGGTGTTCGCCCAGTCCCTGGCGGTGATCGCGCAGGTGCGCGCCGGTGAGAAGGCGCAGGAGCCGATCGCGTATCTGGAGAGCCTCCAGCAGGACAGCGGCGCCTGGCCCAGCCTGATCCCCGCCACCAACGACTCCGACGTCGACTCCACCGCCATCGCGGCCATGGCCCTCGACCTGGTCGGCGGCGACGAGGCGGAGCGGGCCGTCGGCAAGGCGCTCGCGTGGATCGCGTCCCGGCAACTGCCCGACGGCGGCTTCCCGGGAGCCGCGGGCAACTCCGTCAACTCGGCCGCGCTCGCGGTGCAGGGCCTGTCCCTGGACGCGGAGAAGTACGCCGACGAGATCGCCGACGCCCGCACGTTCCTCGCCTCGCAGCAGAACGGCGACGGCGGTTTCCGGGTCGCGAAGGAAGGCCAGGACGGCTCCGACCTGCGCGCCTCCACCCAGGCGGTCGGCGGCGCGACCGGCATCAGCTTCGGCACGCTCGAACGCAGCCTGGCCGGCACCTCACCGCAGCCCACGCCGAGCCCGAGCGGTACGGTCCCGCAGATCGTCACGCCCGGCGGCGACACCGAGGGGTCCTCCGTGGCTGGCGGCGGAGGCGGCGGGGCCCTGGCCTCCACCGGCGTCCGGGCCGGCCTCCTGGCCGCGATCGCCCTTCTGCTGGTGGGCGCGGGCTGGCGCACGGCGGTCGTCGCCCGCCGGCGCGCGGAGAGCGGAGCCGGACGATGACCGTACGACTCCCGCGGGCCGCGGCGGCGCTCGGGCTGACGGCCGCCGCCCTCGGCGCGACGGCCGGCCCCGCCGAGGCCGACCCGCAGCCCATGGGCCGGTGCACCACCACCTCCGGGGTCGTGCTCGCCGTCGACTTCAGCCACTGGGGCGGCCCGGTCTACCGCTCCTGCGGCACCACCCCCACCACCGGCTACGAGCTGCTCAACCAGGGCGGCTGGCGCACCACCGGCACCGGACACGACGGCCCCGCCTTCATCTGCCGCATCGGCTACAGCGGGCACCGGGGCGGCAAGCAGTACCCGACCCCCGCCCAGGACGACTGCGTCCTCACCCCGCCCGCCTCCGCCTACTGGTCGTACTGGCACGCCGACCCGGGCGCCCGGGACTGGAGCTACAGCCAGCTCGGCGCCATGCTCTACCGGCCCAAGCCCGGCAGCGTCGACCTGTGGATCTTCGGCGGCACCGACATCGAGGGCACCCGGGGCCGCCCCACGGTCACCCCCGACCAACTGCGCGCCCACAACACCCGCCCGCAGGGCGACACCGCCAAGCCCGCCTCCACCGCCAAAGCGCCCCCGCCGCCGCCCGGCGTCGACACCGGCCCCGCCCCGCAGCCGCGGACCAGCACGCCGACGACCGCCGCACCGGAGAAGAAGCCGAAGAAGACCGGGCCCAGCGCCACCCCTTCACCGACACCGAGCCCGTCCGCCGCCCCGTCGACGTCCTCACCCGCGGTGGCCGCGCCTCGTCCCGGCCCCGGCGTCGTGGACGCCGCGCCCGCCGCCGACGCGCGGCACGACGCCGGGTCGATCACCCCGGTCGTCACCGGCGCCGCCCTCGTCGCGCTGATCGGCGCCGCCGCGGCCTACGCGGCCCGCCGGCGTCGCCGTACCGAGTGACCGCGGTGGCCCGTACGACCGTGGAGGCGCCGATGTCCGGCCCCCGCCCGGCGCCGGACGCGGGCGGGCGACGGCTGCCGCGCCTCCTGCATCCGATGGCCTGGTGGGTGTGGGCGCTGGCCCTCGCCACCGCCGTCAGCCGCACGAACAACCCGCTGCTGCTGTTCCTCGTCCTCGCGGTCCTCGGCTACGTCGTCACCGCCCGCCGTACCGAGGCACCCTGGGCGCGCGGCTTCAAGTACTACCTGTACCTGGCCCTGACCGTCGTGGCGATCAGGGTGGTGTTCCGTGCCGTGTTCGCCACCGGCATCACACCCCGCGACCACTTCCTGTTCTCCCTCCCGCACCTCCCCACCCCCGACTGGTACGCGGGCATCCGGATCGGCGGGCCGGTCTCGCTGGAAGCGCTGCTGTCGGCGGCGACCGACGGACTGCGGCTGGCCTGCATGCTGTGCTGCATCGGCGCCGCCAACACCCTCGCCAACCCCAAACGGGCCCTGCGCGTCCTGCCCGGCGCCCTGTACGAACTCGGCGTCGCCGTCACCGTCGCCCTCAGTGTGGCCCCACAGCTTGTGCAGAGCGTGCAACGCGTGCTGCGCGCCCGGAAGTTGAGGGCAGGCAGGACCCGGGGCGCGCGGGCCCTGCGCGGCATCGCCGTCCCCGTCCTGGAGGACGCCCTGGAACGCTCGCTGCGCCTCGCCGCCGCCATGGACTCCCGCGGCTACGGCCGCGCGGGCCGCGCCACCCCCCGCTCCCGCCGGATCACCGGCGCGCTCATGCTGCTCGGCATGTGCGGCCTGTGCGCCGGCGCCTACGGGCTGCTGGACGCCACCGCGCCCGCCTTCCTCGGCCTGCCCGCCCTGGGCCTCGGCGCGCTGCTGTGCGTGGCGGGCCTGCGTCTCGGTGGCCGACGCGTCACCCGCACCGCCTACCGTCCCGACCCCTGGCGCCTGCCCGAGTGGGCCGTGGCGGGCAGCGGCGTCCTGGCCGCCGTCCTGCTCCTCACCCACCTCGGCTACGACCCCGCCCAGCTCAACCCCACCTTCTACCCGCTCACCTGGCCCCGACTGCCCCTCGTGCCGACCGCCGCGATCCTGCTCGCCGGCACCGCCGGATTCCTCGCGCCCCCGCCCAGCCCCACCCGGAGAGCCGACGCCCCGTGATCACCTTCGACCAGGTCACCGTGCACTACGAGGACGCGCCCGAACCCGCCCTGCGCGACGTCGACTTCACCGTGGAGGAGGGCGAACTCTGCCTCGTCGTCGGGCACACGGGCGTCGGCAAGTCGACGCTGCTCGGCGCGGTCAACGGACTCGTCCCGCACTTCACCGGCGGAACGCTGTACGGCCGGGTCACGGTCGACGGCCGTGACACCGCCCACCACCCGCCGCGCGAACTCGCCGATGTCGTGGGCGTGGTGGGGCAGGACCCGATCGACGGCTTCGTCACCGACACCGTCGAGGAGGAACTCGCCTACGCCATGGAGCAGTTGGCGATCCCGCCGGGAACCATGCGCAAACGTGTCGAGGAGACCCTCGACCTGCTCGGTCTCGCCGACCTGCGCCACCGCGCCCTGCACGAACTCTCCGGCGGCCAGCAGCAGCGCGTCGCCATCGGATCCGTCCTCACCGCCCACCCCCGCGTGCTCGTCCTCGACGAACCCACCTCCGCCCTCGACCCGACGGCCGCCGAGGAGGTCCTCGCCGCCGTCACCCGCCTCGTCCACGACCTCGGCGTCACCGTCCTGATGGCCGAGCACCGCCTCGAACGCGTCGTCCAGTACGCCGACCGCGTCATCCACCTCCCCGGCGACGGCCGCGCCCGCATCGGCCCGCCCGCCGACATCCTGCGGACGTCGGCCATCGCGCCGCCGATCGTCGAACTGGGCCGTGCCGCGGGCTGGTCGCCGCTGCCCCTGTCCGTCCGCGACGCCCGCCGCGCCGCCGCACCCCTGCGGACCGAACTCGCCGGCCGCACCCCGGACCCGGTCCGCCCGGCGCCCGCGGGGGAGCCCGCCCGGCTGCTGACGGCCCGCGGCATCACCGTCGCCTACCGCGGCGTGCCCGCCGTACGCGAGGTCGACCTGGAGCTGCGCTCCGGTGAGGTGACCGCGCTCATGGGCCGCAACGGTTCCGGAAAGTCCTCCCTCCTCTGGGCGCTGCAAGGCTCAGGACCGCGCCGCGCCGGAACGGTGAAGGTCGCCGGCGGACCCGACCCGCACGACGTGCCCGCCGCACGCGCCCGCCGACTGGTCGGCCTGGTCCCGCAGACGCCCGCCGACCTGCTCTACCTGGAGAGCGTCAAGCAGGAACTCGACCAGGCGGACGCCGAGTCGGGCACCACGGTCGGAGCACGTGACGTCCTGGACCGCATCGCGCCCGGCATCGACGACGCGACGCACCCCCGCGACCTGTCGGAAGGACAGAAACTCGCCCTCGTCCTCGCCATCCAGCTCTCCGCCGCGCCCCGGATCGTCCTCCTGGACGAGCCGACCCGCGGCCTGGACTACCGCGCCAAGACGGCGCTCATCAAGATCGTGGACACCCTCGCGGCGGACGGCGGATCGGTCGTCGTCTCCACCCACGACGTCGAGTTCGCCGCCCGCGCCGCCGACCGCGTGATCGTCATGGCCGAGGGGGACGTCGTGGCGGACGGCCCGACTACGGACGTCATCGTGGCCTCACCGGTGTTCGCACCCCAGACGGCGAAGATCCTCGCACCGCTGCCGTATCTGACCGTCGACCAGGTGAAGGCGGCCCGACCGTGAGGACCGCCGCCATCCGGCTGACCCCACGGGTCGCCGTCGTCATGACGATGGCGGCGTTCCTCGGCGTCGTCGCCTTCTTCTGGCCGTTCGTCGTCGCACCCGGCAAGTTCGGCTCGAACTACGCGCCGCCCGTCATCTTCGGTGTGCTCCTGGTGCTCGTCCTGTGCGTGGTGCTGTCGGAGATCGCCGAGGGCGGCATCGACTCCAAGGCCCTGGCCATGCTGGGCGTCCTGTCCGCGGTGAACGCCGCCCTGCGCCCCCTGGGAGCCGGCACGGCCGGCGTCGAGACCGTCTTCTTCGTCCTGGTCCTCGCCGGCCGCGTCTACGGACCCGGCTTCGGCTTCACCCTCGGCTGCACCTCGCTGTTCGCCTCGGCGCTCATCACCGGTGGCGTCGGGCCGTGGATGCCGTACCAGATGTTCGGGTGCGCGTTCGTCGGGATGCTCGTCGGATTCCTCCCCCGGGCGAGCGGCCGGCGCGAGGTGCTGATGCTGGCCGTCTACGGCTCCCTCTCCGGCTATCTCTTCGGCTTCCTGCTCAACCTCTCCTTCTGGCCCTTCTCTGTGGACCCCGGCAGCTCCGTCGCCTATCTGCCCGGCCTCCCCTTCACCGAGC
This sequence comes from Streptomyces antibioticus, assembly GCF_002019855.1. Lineage (NCBI taxonomy): Bacteria > Bacillati > Actinomycetota > Actinomycetes > Kitasatosporales > Streptomycetaceae > Streptomyces > Streptomyces antibioticus. The sequence goes on from NZ_CM007717.1 coordinate 8,328,041, forward strand.
AGTGGCAGCGCTACATCGCCTTCGACCTCGCCACGTCCCTCGGCTGGGACACCGGCCGGGCGGTCACCAACTTCGTGTGCGTCCTGCTGGCGGGCCCCGCGGTGCTGACCACCTTCCGCAGGGCCGCCCGCAAGGCCCGCTTCCGCGCCCCGGTGCGCTTCGCCGACCCCCGGACGGCGGAATCCGAACCCGGCTGACCAGCCACGTTCTCGTGGAGGGGCTCGCCGCACTGGATTTACTAGGATGTCCAACTATATAGTCGCGCGTACAAGGCCCGCGGTGCAGGGAAGCCGGTGCGATTCCGGCGCGGTCCCGCCACTGTGACCGGGAAGTACGCCGTCGAGCGGTACGCCACTGACGAGAAGGACGTCGGGAAGGCGGACGGCGCGCGCTGATCCGGGAGTCAGGATACCGGCCGCGGGACGTTCCGTGTTGTCCACGAGGATGGAGCTGACACGCATGGCACCGGTGCGCGCACCCGACCCCGGCAGGGCCCCACTGCCCCTGCCCGGCCCGCTCCCGCACGTCACCGTCAGGACCTGACGGCCCGTACGCCATACGCGATCTCGCGCAGCCCCCGCACCCGCCCGCCACCACGTCGGCATGCGGCGGCCTGCCGCGCCATCCCCGGATCCCTCCTGACGAGAGCAGGCAGTCATGGTCCGAGAGCACGAACGCGCCTCCGTGCGCGAGTTGACGCACTTCGTCGGCGGCAAGCACACCCCGGGCACCTCGGGGTCCTACGGGGAGGTGTACGACCCCAACACCGGGGAGGTCCAGGCGCTGGTGCCGCTGGCGAGCCGCGCCGAGACGGAAGCGGCGATCGCCGACGCCGTCAACGCCCAGCGGGAATGGGGCGAGTGGAACCCGCAGCGCCGCGCCCGCGTGCTCCTGCGGTTCCTCCAGCTCGTCGAGCAGGAAAGGGACCCGCTCGCCCGGCTGCTGTCGTCCGAGCACGGCAAGACGGTCGCCGACGCCCACGGCGACCTCCAACGCGGCCTGGAGGTCGTGGAGTTCGCCGCCGGAATCCCGCATCTGCTCAAGGGCGAGTTCACCGACAACGCCGGCACCGGCATCGACGTCCACTCGCTGCGCGCTCCCCTCGGGGTCGTCGCCGGGATCACGCCGTTCAACTTCCCCGCGATGATCCCCCTGTGGAAGGCGGCGCCCGCGCTCGCCTGCGGCAACGCCTTCGTCCTCAAGCCGTCCGAACGCGATCCGTCGGTCCCGCTCAGGCTCGCCGAACTCTTCCTGGAGGCGGGGCTGCCGCCCGGTGTCCTCAACGTCGTCAACGGCGGACGGGAGGCCGTCGACACCCTCCTCGACGACCCCCGGGTGGCCGCCCTCGGCTTCGTCGGTTCCACGCCCGTCGCCGCGCACGTCTACGCGACCGCCGCAGCCCACGGCAAGCGCGCCCAGTGCTTCGGCGGCGCCAAGAACCACATGATCGTGATGCCGGACGCCGACCTCGACCAGGCCGTGGACGCGCTGATCGGCGCGGGATACGGCTCGGCGGGGGAGCGCTGCATGGCGATCTCCGTGGCCGTCCCGGTTGGCGAGGAGACGGCCGACGCGCTCGTGGCCCGGCTGAAGGAGCGCATCGGCACCCTCCGCATCGGCCGCAGCGACGACCCGGCGGCGGACTTCGGCCCCCTGGTCGGCCCGGAGGCCGTCGAACGGGTCCGCTCCTACGTCGACCTCGGTGTCGAGGAGGGCGCCGAACTCGTGGTGGACGGCCGCGACTTCGTCCTGGCAGGCCATGAGAACGGCTTCTTCGCCGGCGCCTCCCTCTTCGACCGGGTCACCCCGGACATGCGCGTCTACCGGGAGGAGATCTTCGGACCCGTGCTGTCGGTCGTACGCGCCGCCGACTACGAGCAGGCCCTGCGGCTGCCCAGCGAACACCCCTACGGCAACGGCGTCGCGATCTTCACCCGGGACGGCGACACCGCCCGCGACTTCACCCGGCGGGTGAACACCGGCATGGTCGGCGTCAACGTGCCCATCCCGGTTCCGGTCGCCTACCACACCTTCGGCGGGTGGAAGCGATCCGGCTTCGGCGACCTCAACCAGCACGGCCCGGACGCCATCCGCTTCTACACCCGTACGAAGACGGTCACTTCGCGCTGGCCCGCCGGCCTGAGGGAAGGCGCGAGCTTCACGATCCCCACGATGGGATGAGCGACATGACCGGCACCCTGCTCACCGAGGACCAGCAGGCCCTCGTGGAGACCACGCTCGACTTCGCCCAGGACCATCTCGCCCCGTACGCCCTGGACTGGGACCGCGACAAACACTTCCCCGTGGACGTGCTGCGCAAGGCGGCCGGCCTCGGCCTCGGCGGCGTCTACGTCCGCGAGGAGTCCGGGGGCAGCGGCCTCACCCGATCCGACGGCGTCCTCGTGTTCGAGACCCTCGCCTCCGGCTGCCCCTCCATCGCGGGCTACCTCTCCATCCACAACATGGTCGCCTGGATGATCGACCGCTACGGCGACGCCGGCCAGCGCGAGCGTCGGCTGCCGCGCCTGTGCGCCATGGAGGATCTCGCCGCCTACTGCCTGACCGAGCCGGGCGCCGGCTCGGACGCGGCCGCCCTCACCACGCGGGCCTTCCGGGACGGCGACGGCTGGGTGCTGAACGGCGCGAAGCAGTTCATCTCCGGCGCCGGGGCCGCCCAGACGTACCTCGTCATGGCCCGCACCGGCGGTGCGGGCGCCGACGGGGTGTCCGCCTTCATCGTCGACAAGGACGACGCCGGCCTCTCCTTCGGGCCGAACGAGCGGAAGATGGGCTGGAACGCCCAGCCCACCCGCCAGGTGATCCTGGATGGAGTCCGCCTGCCCGCCGACCGGCTCCTCGGCCGCGAGGGCGAAGGCTTCCGCATCGCGATGAACGGCCTGAACGGCGGACGGCTCGGCATCGCCGCCTGCTCCCTGGGCGGCGCCCGCAGCGCCCTCGACCGCAGCCTCGCCCACCTCGCCGACCGGGAGGCGTTCGGCGGGCGGCTGCTGGACTCGGCGGCGTTGCGCTTCCGTCTCGCCGACATGGCCACGGAACTGGCCGCCGCCCGCGCCCTCGTGCGGCAGGCCGCCCACGCCCTCGACCGGGGCGATCCGCAGGCGCCGTACCTGTGCGCGATGGCCAAGCGCTTCGCCACCGACACCGGCTTCTCGGTCGCCGACCGGGCGCTCCAGCTCCACGGCGGCTACGGCTACCTCAACGAGTACGGCATCGAGAAGATCGTCCGCGACCTGAGGGTCCATCAGATCCTGGAAGGAACCAACGAGATCATGCGCGTCATCGTGGCCCGCGGTCTGACGGAGGCGTTCGGATGAACGACGTCCTGTTCCACCGGAGCGGCCACGCCGCCCACATCACCCTCAACCGCCCCAAGGCCCTGAACTCCCTCACCCGCGAGATGGTGCTCCGCATCGGCGAGGCGCTCACCGAGTGGGAGGACGACCCGGCCGTCGAGACCGTCGTCGTCACGGGCGCGGGGGAGCGCGGTCTGTGCGCCGGAGGCGACATCCGCGCCATCCACGACGACGCCCGCGACGGCGACGGCAGCGCCTCGGCGGCCTTCTGGCGCGACGAATACGCGCTCAACGCCCGGATCGCCCGCTACCCCAAGCCGTACGTCGCCGTCATGGACGGCATCGTCATGGGCGGCGGCGTCGGCATCTCCGCGCACGGCAGCGTCCGCGTCGTCACCGAACGGTCCCGGATCGCCATGCCCGAGACCGGCATCGGCTTCGTACCCGACGTCGGCGGCACCTACCTGCTCGCCCTCGCCCCCGGCGAACTGGGCACGCACCTCGCCCTGACGGGTACGGCGATCGGCGCCGCGGACGCCCTGCTGTGCGGGCTCGCCGACCACCACATGCCCTCGGAATCGCTGCGGTCCTTCGTCGAGGACCTCGCCGAGCTGACGGTGCGCGACGCCCTCCGGCGTCACGTCCAGGAGCCGCCGCCGGGAGAACTGGCGGCCCGCAGGGACTGGATCGACGCCTGCTTCGCCGCCGACACCGTCGAGGAGATCGTCCGGCGCCTCCTCGCCCAGGGCGGCCCGGCCGCCAAGGACACCGCTGAGACCCTCCTCGCCAAGTCCCCGACCGCGCTCAAGGTCACCCTGGCCGCCGTGTGCCGGGCCCGTCGGCTCGGCCCGCTGGAGCGGGTCCTCGACCAGGAGTACCGCGTCTCCCGCGCCTGTCTGCGCGCCCCCGACCTGGTGGAGGGCATCCGCGCCCAGGTCATCGACAAGGACCGCGACCCCCGCTGGTCGCCGGCGACCCTCGCCGAGGTCACCGCCGCGGACGTCGAGCGCTTCTTCGCACCCCTCGGCGAGCGCGAACTCGGCCTCGCCGCCCTGTCCGACACCCCCGAGGAGGTGGTCTGGTGAGCCGCACTGTCGCGTTCGTCGGACTCGGCCACATGGGCGGCCCGATGGCCGCCAACCTGGCCAAGGCCGGCCACCGTGTGCTCGGCCACGACCTGGTCCCCGCGGCCGTGGAGGCCGCCGCCGCGTCCGGCGTCGAGCCCGCGGCATCCGTGACCGGGGCCGTGGCCGCAGCCGACGTGGTCATCAGCATGCTGCCCGCCGGACGCCACGTCCTGGGCCTTTACGACGACATCCTGGCCGCCGCCCGCCCCGGCACCCTCTTCGTCGACTGCTCCACCATCGACGTCGCCGACGCGCGCACCGCTCATGAGCGGGCCGTCGCCGCGGGCATGCGCGCCCTGGACGCGCCGGTGTCCGGCGGGGTGATCGGGGCCGAGGCCGCCACGCTGACCTTCATGGCGGGCGGGGGCGAGGACGAGTTCGCCGAGGCACGCCCTCTGCTGGAGGCCATGGGCAAGAAGGCCGTGCACTGCGGCGGCGCGGGCGCCGGACAGGCCGCCAAGATCTGCAACAACATGATCCTCGGCATCTCCATGATCGCCGTCAGCGAGGCGTTCGTCCTGGCCGAGAGCCTCGGGCTGTCGCATCAGGCGCTGTACGACGTGGCCTCCACGGCGTCCGGGCAGTGCTGGGCACTCAGCGTCAACTGTCCCGTCCCCGGGCCGGTGCCGACGAGCCCCGCCAACCGCGAGTACCGCCCCGGGTTCGCCGCCTCGCTGATGGCCAAGGACCTGGGCCTCGCGACCAACGCGCTGCGCGAGGGCGGTGTGCACGCGGAACTCGGCCTGCGTGCTTCCGAGTTGTACGCCGACTACGCCGAACGCGTCGGCGACACGGAGGACTTCTCCGGCATCGTACGCACCATCAGGGACCGGAGCGGAGACACCACATGACCACCGAGCACATGACCACCGAGCACATGACCGACGGCTACGAAACCGTCCTGGTCGAACGTAAGGGCCGCACCGCCCTGCTCACCCTCAACAGGCCGAAGGCGCTCAACGCGCTGAACCTCCGGGTGATGAACGAGGTCGTCGCCGCGACCGAGGCGCTCGACCGGGACCCGGACTGCGGATGCATCGTCATCACCGGGTCGGCCAAGGCGTTCGCGGCCGGCGCCGACATCAAGGAGATGCAGCCGCAGGGGTACATGGACATGTACCTCGCCGACTGGTTCACCGCCTGGGACCGGCTCGGACAGCTCCGGACCCCGACCGTCGCGGCCGTCGCCGGATACGCCCTCGGCGGGGGCTGCGAGCTGGCCATGCTGTGCGACATCCTGCTCGCCGCCGACACCGCCGTCTTCGGCCAGCCGGAGATCAAGCTCGGGGTGATCCCCGGCTTCGGCGGCTCCCAGCGGCTGACCCGGGCGGTGGGCAAGGCCAAGGCCATGGAGCTGTGCCTGACCGGGCGCACCATGGACGCCGCGGAGGCGGAGCGCGCGGGTCTGGTCTCCCGCGTGGTGCCCGCGGACGACCTGCTCGGCGAGGCGCTCGCCGTGGCCGAGACGGTGGCGGGCATGTCCCTGCCGGTGGCCATGATGGCGAAGGAGGCCGTCGGCCGGGCCTTCGAGACGACCCTCGCCGAGGGCGTCCGCTTCGAACGGCGCCTGTTCCACGCCGTGTTCGCCACGGCCGACCAGAAGGAGGGCATGGCCGCCTTCGCGGACAAGCGGACACCCGCCTTCCGGCACCGCTGAACCACGTGGCGCGCGTGCGGCCCCCGGAGCTGCCTTCCGGGGGCCGCACACGCGCCGCTGAGACACTTCCCTGAAGGCCCCGGCGCCGTCACCTCACGGTGCTCTCCACCGGATACGGCACATAGGTGCGCCGGTCGGGATCGACGGCCAGCCGTCCGCCGGCCGGTGGCCGGGCGCGCTGCGCGCAGTCGCGGCGTTCGCAGATCCGGCAGCCCAGGCCGATCGGGGTGGCGGCACGGGGGTCGTCGAGCGCGATGCCCTCGGCGTAGACCAGCCGGTGAGCGTGGCGCAGTTCACAGCCGAGGGCGACGGCGAACTCGGCACGCGGGGAACGGTGTCCGAACCCACCCCGGGTGATGGTGCGGGCGACCCAGAAGTACCGCTTGCCGTCGGGCATTTCGGCGACCTGTGTCAGGATCCGGCCGGGCGCGGAGAACGCCTCGTACACCGTCCACAGCGGGCAGGTGCCGCCGAGCCGGGAGAAGTGGAAGTCGGTGGCGGACTGCCGTTTGGAGATGTTGCCGGCCCGGTCGACGCGCAGGAAGGAGAAGGGGACACCACGACGGCCGGTGCGCTGGAGGGTGCTCAGCCGGTGGCACACGGTCTCGAACCCGACGCCGAAGCGGGCGGACAGCAACTCGATGTCGTAGTGCACCTCTTCGGCGGCGGTGTGGAAGGCGGAGTACGGCATGAGCAGCGCGCCGGCGAAGTAGTTCGCCAGGCCGATGCGGGCCAGCGCCGACGACTCCGGCGAGGTCAGCCCCGTGGCACCGTCCGCCATCCGGTCGAGCAGCGCCCCGTGCTCCAGCAGCGCGAGCTGGGTGGCGAGCTGAAAGGCGCGCTGGCCGTCGCTCAGCCAGGGAGACAGGAACAGCAGCCCGGTGTCGGGGACGAACCGCCGCGCGTCACCGGCCCGCCCGGCGGCGGCCTGCACGACCCGGACCTGGTGGCGCTCGGCGAGCAGCGCCGTGAGCGGGTCCGCCGTTCTGCCCGGACGCAGACCGAGTGTCCCGGCGATCCGTTCGGCTTCGGTGTCGAGCGGTTCGAAGTGGTTGTGGTGGGCGTAGAAGAAGTCCCGTACCTCGTCGTGCGGTTCGGCGGCAGGCAGCGGACCGCCGGCCGGTCCCGGGGAGCCGAGAGCGGCGGCCTGTTCGACCGTGTCGCGGTAGCGGCGGTGCAGGGCGACCAGGGCGCGCGCCACGTCGGGGTGGTCACGGGCGGCCTCGGTGATCTCCTCGGGGGTGAGCGGCGCGACCGCGCACGCCTCGTCGGCGAGCGCCGTGCGCAGGTCGACGGCGAGCCGGTCCTCGTCGGCCTCGGAGAAGAACTCGGCGTCGACCCCGAAGACCTCCGCGATCCGCAGCAGGACCGACGCGGTCAGCGGGCGCTGACTCTGTTCGAGCTGATTGGCGTAGCTGGTGGAGATGCCGAGCGCGCGGGCCATGTCGACCTGGTTGAGGCCGTGCTCACGGCGCAGGCGGCGCAGCTTGGCATGGGCGTACACCTTGCGGTCGGCTGCTCCTCGTGGCACGGCGCACATCCTTGTCGCAAGCCGGGAAGGGGGACGGTCCGCTAGGGGCCGCTTGCGAACATAGCATCCGCATTCTTCGCAGGTTTCGCAGATCCGCAGCTCCGGGATGTAGGGATTTCGCAGATTGGAGAGGTGGTCGGGCCTATGCGGAACGGGCACTGTCGATCACGTCAGCACTGACAAGCCGCACCCCGCGAGGAGTCCCGTGATCGAGCACCACGTCCGTGTCCACCCCAGCGCCGACCGGCTGCCCCGCGAGGACCAGCTCGCCTGGAAGCTCGCGTCCGTCGCGACGGATGCCGGGGAACCGGACACCGAGAGTGCGGCCATGGCCGTCAACCGGGTGATCGACAACGCCTCGGTGGCCATGGCCTCCCTGCGCCGCCGCCCGGTCGCCGTGGCCCGGGCCCAGGCCGTCGCCCACCGCGCCACCGCCCCCGGCGCCTCCGTCTTCGGCACCCCCACTCGGGTATCCCCGGAGTGGGCCGCCTGGGCGAACGGCACCGCCGTACGGGAGCTGGACTTCCACGACACCTACCTGGCCGCCGACTACTCCCACCCCGGCGACAACATCCCGCCCCTGCTGGCCGTCGCCCAGCACACCGGCCGCACCGGCGCCGACCTGCTGCGCGGCATCATCAGCGCCTACGAGATCCACGTCGCGCTGGTCAAGGGCATCTGCCTGCACGAGCACCGCATCGACCACGTGGCCCACCTCGGCGCCGCCATCGCGGGCGGCCTCGGGGCGATGCTGCGGCTGCCGACCGAGACCGTGTACCAGGCGATCCAGCAGACGGTGCACACCACGACCGCGACCCGGCAGTCCCGCAAGGGCGAGATCTCGAGCTGGAAGGCGTACGCGCCCGCCTTCGCCGGCAAGGCGGCGATCGAGGCGGTGGACCGGGCCATGCGCGGCGAGACCTCGCCGTCGCCGGTCTACGAGGGCGAGGACGGCTTCCTGGCCTGGATGCTCGACGGCCCCGGCTCCGACTACACCGTGCGGCTCCCCGAGCCCGGCGAGCCGCGCCGCGCGATCCTCGACACCTACACCAAGGAGCACTCCGCCGAGTACCAGGCGCAGGCCGTCATCGACCTGGCCCGGCGGCTGCGCGAGAAGACCGGCCCCCTGGACACGGTGCGCTCGGTGGTCCTGCACACCAGCCACCACACCCACCACGTCATCGGATCCGGCGCGAACGATCCGCAGAAGTACGACCCCACGGCCAGCCGAGAGACCCTCGACCACTCGGTGCCGTACATCTTCGCCGTGGCCCTGGAGGACGGCACCTGGCACCACGAACGCTCCTACGCCCCCGGACGCGCCCGCCGCCCCTCGACGGTGGAGCTGTGGCGGAAGATCACCACGGTCGAGGACCCGGAGTGGACCCGCCGCTACCACGACCCCGACCCGGACCGCCGGGCCTTCGGCGGACGCGCGGTGATCACCCTGGACGACGGCTCGGTGATCGAGGACGAACTCGCCGTCGCCGACGCCCACCCGGCCGGCGCCCGCCCCTTCGACCGCGCCGCCTACACCGCCAAGTTCCGCACCCTCACCGAGGGCGTCGTCACCCCGGCCGGCCAGGACCGGTTCCTGTCCGCCGCCGAGCACCTCGGGGATCTCGCGGCGGACGGCCTGGACGGCCTGTTCCCGGCGGTCGACACCGAGGCCGTCGCCGCACACGACGCGTGCCTGCCGAAGGGCCTGTTCTGATGCCGCTCCACACCCGCACCACTCCGGCCGGACGCCGCCGCGCCTTCCGCGAACAGCTCGCCTCCGGACGGCTGTTGCGGATGCCCGGCGCGCTCAACCCGCTCTCCGCCCGGCTGATCCAGGACACCGGATTCGACGCCGTCTACCTCTCCGGCGCCGTCCTCGCCGCCGACCTGGGGCTGCCCGACATCGGGCTGACCACGGTCACCGAGATCGCCGCCCGCGCCCAGCAGACGACCCGGGTCACCGACCTGCCCGTCCTCATCGACGCCGACACCGGCTTCGGCGAACCCCTGAACGCCGCCCGCACGGTCCAGCTCCTGGAGGACGCCGGCCTGGCCGGACTCCACCTGGAGGACCAGGTCAACCCCAAACGCTGCGGCCACCTCGACGGCAAGACCCTCACGCCGCGCGAGGAGATGGTCCGCCGGGTCCGCGCGGCCGTCGACGCCCGCCGGGACCCGGACTTCCTCCTCATGGCCCGCACGGACGCCCGTTCGGTCGAGGGCCTGGGCGCGGCGATCGGCCGGGCCAAGGCGTACGTCGACGCCGGCGCCGACGCGATCTTCCCCGAAGCCCTCGCCGACACCGCCGAGTACGAGGCGTTCCGCAAGGCCCTCGACGTGCCCCTCCTCGCGAACCTCACCGAGTTCGGCAGGACCCCGCTCCTCGACACGGCCACGCTGGAGGACCTCGGCTACAACATCGCCCTCTACCCGGTCACGCTGCTGCGCCTCGCCATGGGCGCCGTCGAGGACGGGCTGCGCACCCTCGCCGAGGAGGGCACCCAGAAGTCCTTGCTGCCGCGCATGCAGATCCGCTCCCGCCTGTACGAACTCCTCGGCTACGCCGACTACTCGGCCTTCGACTCCGCCGTCCACGACTTCACTCTCCCGCCCGGCACCTGACGCACCGGAAGGCTCCCGCCCATGACCACCACCGCGCCCGCGATCCACCGCGGCCTCGCCGGTGTCGTCGTCGACACCACCGAGATCTCCACCGTCGTCCAGGAGACCAACTCCCTCACCTACCGCGGCTATCCGGTCCAGGACCTGGCCGCCCGCCGCTCCTTCGAGGAGGTCGCCCACCTGCTCTGGTACGGCGAACTCCCCGACGCGGCGCAGCTCCACGACTTCCGGGCCCGGGAACGCGCCCTGCGCCCGCTGGACCGCACCACGCTGGAACTGCTGGCCCGGCTGCCCGAGACCTGCCACCCCATGGACGTGCTGCGCACAGCCGTCAGCTTCTTCGGCGCCGAGGACCCCACGGAGGACGACGGCAGCCCCGCCGCCAACCGGGCCAAGTCCCTCACCCTGCTGGCCAAGCTGCCCACCGTCGTGGCCGCCGACCAGCGCCGCCGCCGTGGCCTGACCCCGATCCCGCCGGACCCCTCCCTCGGCTACGCCGAGAACTTCTTCCACATGTGCTTCGGCAGCGTGCCCGACCCGGACGTGGTCCGCTGCTTCGAGATCTCCCTGGTGCTGTACGCCGAACACAGCTTCAACGCCTCGACGTTCACCGCGCGCGTGGTCACCTCCACCCTCTCGGACCTGTACAGCGCGGTCACCGCCGCGATCGGCGCCCTGAAGGGCCCGCTGCACGGCGGAGCCAACGAGGCCGTGATGCACATGCTGCTGGAGATCGAGGACCCGCAGCGCGCCGAGACCTGGCTGGACGAGGCACTGGCCTCCAAGCGGAAGATCATGGGCTTCGGCCACCGCGTCTACAAGAACGGCGACTCCCGCGTCCCCCTCATGCAGGCCGCCCTGGACCGACTGGTGGCCCGGTCCGCCGACCCGGAGGCGACCCGCCTGGCCACCCTGCTCGCGGCCCTGCGGCACACGATGATCACCCGCAAGGGCATCCACCCCAACCTGGACTACCCGGCCGGCCTCGCCTACCACCTCATGGGCTTCGACACCCCCACCTTCACCCCGATCTTCGTGATGAGCCGCATCACCGGCTGGACCGCCCACATCACGGAACAACTCACCCACAACGCCCTGATCCGCCCCCTGGCCGCCTACGCCGGCCCGGCCCGACGGGCGGTACCCGGCCCCGCCTAGCCTCCCGTCGGACAGGCCGCGTGCCGCATCCCGCACCGACGCGACTCCAACCGGTCCTGGGCGTCACCGACGGACACCCCGCCCAGGGCTACGGGGCTGACGGGGCGCTGAACGTCGGGCGGGGCCTGGCGGCCATTCAGCTCACGACCAACACACCGAGACCGCCGCCGACCGCCCTTGACCTAGCCCGACGGCCGAATCGCGGTGAACCGCGCGCTCATGGCAGGACCAAGGTGGTCGACAAGGCCATATTCGGGCTGATCCGGCCACGGCAAATCGAGGAGGAACGAGGTGACAATCACCCCGGTGACCTCGTGCACGTCCAGACGGAGTTGCTCTTCCAGGAACCGCAATGTGACGCGCCAGTTCGTGTCGTCTCCTCCGACGAACGACGCGACGGTCTCCTGGACGACGTCCCAGAAGAACACGTGGGGCAGGACAGTGCCCTCGTTGAAGACGTGCGCGTCAAACAGGTCCTCGAAGCAGGGCACAGCCGTTACGAAGTCCCGCACGAGCTGAACATCCCGCTCCACGGGGCACCCCCTCCCTGGAAGGTCAGGACAGATCCATCAGCCGCGACCAGCCGGGAAGGCCGTAGGCGGCGGATTTGGTCGGCGCCAGAGTCAGAGGCCGAGGTACCCACCCCGCCCCGGCTCACCGCCCCCACGGCTCGAGCAGCTCGCTGAGGTTGGCCAGATCAGGGGGCGTGATGACGATGAGACGGATGCCGGCCTCGTGGGCGAGTTGCTGCTTGGCTCGGATCTTGGTGACGTACTCGTCGCTGGTGAGGCCCGCGTACTCGACGTACGTGCCGTCCGGCAGCTCCCAGTCCGCGCGGCGTCGGCCGTGCGGATTGTGTTCAGGGTGCCTGGGCCAGGCCGGTTCGATCCGGTGCTCCACGTCGTGGCGCGTGAGCCAGTCGTCGATGGCCCGCTCGGCCAGCGACCTGCACGGGTGGCCGTCCGCTGCCACGCAGTAGGTTCCGCGGGCGGGCCGCCACGCTTCGGGGACCAGACCTGTACGGCGCAGGACCTCCACCCAGCTTCCGGCCTCCAACAGCCCACGGACCGTCGCGGCCGGGGGACACGTCCTCATCGCACCCACGATGGCATCACGCTGCCCGTCCGGAAGATCGAGAGGGACGGGGCGCTGGGCGAAGTCCTGCGGGGGAGCAGCGGCGAAGTGCGTCGATAGGGTGGTCAGCCTCTGCTGGGCCTCATCCGCGGTGACAGGACCGCTGCTTCCGTTGCGCGCCTCGACACAGCATTGCTTGCACCAGCGGGCCGGCCCGAACTGGCGGACCATCCATGGATTGAGCTGCCCCGCCGTGAAGACGGTCGCACACAACGGGCACTTCTGCGGCCGCGCGTCCGGCCAGGAGCGCCGGGCTCGCGCGGCATGGAAGGAGCCGTACATGGCGGCGTGTTCGTAGACCACATCAGGCCGGTCCGCGTACGTGTGCCCTTGCCCGATCAGCCTTCGGCGCGCCAGCTCGTACACCTCCTCCGCGAGGGTCGGCTCCCGGGTGAGCAGTCGCCGGGGACACATCCAGGGCCACATCACTCCGTAGTCCTCGATCAGATCGTCCACGAGGTCGTCACCCGCGTCGGTCCACACGCCGTCGAACCGCGCCTGGTCGCCCCTGCTCCACCCGTAGGGGTTGAAGCCGCCTTCAGGGTCCGTGCTCCTGAACGACCAATCCCTGTTCCGCCCCCGGTTGTCGGCTGCGACCGGCATACAAGCACTCCCTCGACTCGGCCACCGCGGGAAGGACATGCTTCTCCGAGCGGATCCGGATCATCCATCATCCCCGCCCTTTCGGCGAGAGCCACGCAGAGGGCTGGTCTCCAAGATCGGTGGTCCGTAGGCTCGTTCTGGCAGGGCCGGAGTGACCGTGCATGATCAGGAGTCGGGGGCGGCGGAGTGACCGAGATCGATCTGACACTCGACGACGGCCGGCGCGTGCGCGTCCACGACACCGGGACCCGCTCGGGCGCCGGCTCCCTCGTCGTCTTCTGGCACCACGGCACACCGAACATCGGCGCGCCGCCCGTGCCCCTCTTCCCGGCCGCCGAGCGGCTCGGCATCCGCTGGATCTCGTACGACCGCCCCGGGTACGGCGGATCGACGCCTCTCCCGGGCCGCGACGTGGCGTCGGTGGCCGGCGACGTCGCCGCCGTCGCGAGCGCGCTGGACGTCGAACGGTTCGCCGTCATGGGCCACTCCGGGGGCGGCGCGCACGCCCTGGCCTGCGCTGCCCTCCTGCCCGACCGTGTCCTGGGCGTGGTCGACGTGGCGGGACTTGCTCCGTTCGGCGCCGAGGGCCTGGACTGGTTCGCGGGCATGACGCCCTCCATCGCGGCCTCGCTCCGCGCCGCCGCCCGGGGGCGCGGGGAGAAGGAGAAGCACGCGGCCGGCGCCGAGTACGACCCGGAGATGTTCACCGCGGCCGACCACGACGCCCTATCCGGTGAGTGGTCCTGGTTCGACGACGTCGTCGCTCCGGCCGTCGCGGCGGGCCCGGGCGGGCAGATCGACGACGACTTGGCGTACGTCGCCCCCTGGGGCTTCGCCCCGCGGCGGATCAACGTGCCGGTCCTCCTCCTCCACGGCGACCAGGACCGCATCGCGCCCAGCTCACACGCGCAATGGCTCGCGGACCACTGCCCGTCGGCCGAACTGTGGCTGCGCCCCGGAGACGGACACATCTCCGTCCTCGCCGCCGGCCCGGCCGCCCTGGAGTGGCTCGCGGAACGCTCCGCAGGCTGACACTGCCGGCGATTTCCCCGAGGCAGCGGCTCCGCCCTCAGTCGAGCATGAACCAGCCGCGTACCTGGGCCTCGTGATCGATGTAGCGTTCGCCGGAGACGTCGACGACGACCTTGTCGATCGTGCCGCCGGTGAACGGGAACGGCCCGCGGTAGTCGGGTGTGACCGGTGACGCGTCGTCGCGGCCCACGCAGATCCCGTCCCCGACGACACAGAAGTTGCCGGGCTGGGTGACGATGTCCTCGTGGCCCACCTCCTGGTCGTCCATGTAGAGGGTGAGGGTGCCCGCGGCGCCGGGCATCGTGGGGTCGGTGCTGCGGCCGGTCGCGGTGAACTCGGCGGTGAGCACATGCCGGCCCGGCGGGATCTCCCGGTCGGCGTCCACGACCTGGAGATGTGTGCCGACCCAGTTGAACGCGTAGTGCAGACGGTGGTCCTTGACGTAGAGGCTGTGGCCGCCCGCCACGCCGCCGTGGGCGTAGAGAACGCCCTCGGCGTCCGCCGACCCGATGTCCACCCCGGCGGCGATGGTGTACGACCGGCCGCTGGTCACCACCCCGGACTGCTCGGGCACCGACGCGGTGTCGGGGTAGTACACGTAACGGTCTCGCTCGGGGCTGCCGTGCGGGCGGTCGGCCAGCACCTGTTCCAGGGCGTTGCGGTCGTCCAGCGGCAGTCCGTTGTAGCGGCCCGCGTAGTAGTACCAGAGGCTCTTGAGGGTCTCCATCCGGGCCGGTTCCCGCGCGGCCAGGTCCGTCGACTGCGCACGGTCGGTGCCGAGGTCGTACAGCTCCCAGACGTCGTGCTCGAAGTTGCCCCAGCCGCTCAGCGGCGGGTGGACCGTGCAGGCCAGCCACCCCTCGTGGTAGATCGACCGCTGCCCCAGCATCGCGTAGAACTGGGTCTGCCGTCCCGGCGCCTCGGGATCGGTGAGGGACGCCTTGAAGCTCTCGCCCTCGATGGGGTTCTGCGGGTAGCCCTTGAGCACTTCGGGCGGCTCCACGCCCAGCAGATCGTAGAGCGTGGGCACGACGTCCACCGCGTGGACGTACTGCCCGCGCACCTCGCCCCGGGCCTCGATCCCCGCCGGCCAGGCGACCACGCACATGTCGGCCACGCCGCCCTCGTAGCCGGCCCAGCGCTTCCAGTACGGGAACGGCGTGTCGAACGCCCAGGCCCAGCCGGTGTTGTAGTGGTTGTACGACGTCGGACCGCCGAGTTCGTCGAGGTGTTCCAGGGACAACTCGACCGGGGTGTCGAGGCCGTTGAAGAACCGCCACTCGTTGAACGTCCCGTTCGGACCGCCCTCACCGCTCGCCCCGTTGTCGGAGACGGCCACGATGATCGTGTTGTCCAGTTCGCCCGCGGCCTCCAGGAAGTCGATGACCCGGCCCAACTGGTCGTCGGTGTACGAGACATACCCGGCGAACACCTCGGCCATCCTGACGAACAGCCGCCGTTCGTCGGCGGTGAGGTCCGCCCAGGGCCGTACGGTGTCGAGCATCGGCCACAACTGCCCGTCAGGGCCCGTCACTTCGGGTTCGCCGTGCGGGTTGATCGGGGACAGCTCGGTGTCCTCCGGCAGCAGGCCCATCTCCTTCTGCCGGCGCAGGATGCCGGGCCGGATCGCCTCGTACCCCTCGTCGAAGACGCCCTTGTAGCGGTCCGCCCACTCCTTGAACACATGGTGCGGCGCATGGGCCGCGTCGAGGGAGAGATACATGAAGAACGGCTTGTCGGGATCGATGACCTTGGCGTTGCGGATGTACTCGATGGCCTTGTCGGAGAAGTCCTTGGCGATGTGATAGCCCTCTTCGGGCGTGGCCGGCGGGGCGACCGGATGGTTGTCCTGGATCAGGTCCGGGTACCAGCAGCTCGACTCGCCGCCGAGAAAGCCGTAGAACTGCTCGAAGCCGCGCCCCAGCGGCCAACGGCCCTTGTACGCAGCCTGGTTGATCTCCTCGCCGGGGGTGAGGTGCCACTTGCCGACGCAGTAGGTGTTGTAGCCGCGCTCGCCCAGGACCTCGGAGACGAACCCGTTCTCGAACGGGATCCGGGTGGAGATGCCGGGGAAACCGGAGCTGAACTCGGCGATCGTCGCCATGCCGTTGGACGTCGCGTTCCTGCCGGTCAGCAGGGAGGCCCGGGTCGGGGAGCACAGCGCCGTGGTGTGGAAGTTCGAGTACCGCACCCCCATGTCGGCGATCCGCGACATGGTGGGCGTCTTCACCGGACCCCCGAAGCAGTCCATCGTCCCGTAGCCCACGTCGTCCCACGCGATCACCAGCACGTTCGGGGCGTTCTCGGGCGCCTTGGGCGCGAGGTACGGCGCCCAGTCGGGCTCGGAGTCACGCACGTCGAAGGCGATCTTCCCCCTGAAAGGCTTGGGCATGACGATTCTCCTCGCGTCGCCGGTCCTGAACCGGATGGCCCCTCCACCGTCACCGGCGACGCCCTCGCCCCGCCTCACCCTCCAGGGGTGACCACTCTCCCGGACCGGCGACTCGCCCGCAGACCAGGAAACCGCTCTTGACCTGCGTAGACGCGGGCTGATGGCCGGGGGTGGGGGAGTGGCCATCAGCCCGCGTCTTCGGTCAGGCGGTCGTAGCTACTGCGGGGAGGTCAGGGGTTGCCGTAGCCGTCTCCGTACCCTTCGTGACCGCGCTTGTTCTTCACCGTGACGGTGATGTCGTCGTCGGTGCCGTTGATGACGTACGGACCGGTCACCGGGTTGCCGGGCATGACGTAGCCGTTGGGGACGGCGGTCTCCCGCAGGTAGTACGTGCCGTACGCGAGCGGGTCGAAGTCACAGGTGCCCCTGAGGTTCGTGGTGCACTCACCGGCGAGGGTGTCCGGGTTGACACCGTTGGTCTGAAGTCCGGCCCGGCCGTTCGACTCCTTCCACAGCTCGAACTCGGCACCCGCCAGAGCCCGCCCGGTCTTGGCGTCGGCCTTCTTGAGACGCAGCGAACCGTCGGGCACGTCGGGCGTCCTCGTGTTCCTGGCGATCACGGACACACCGGCGTCGGCGTTGTCGTCGGTGAGGGTCAGTGGTCCGAAGACGGCGGGGTTGGGGAGGTCGTAGCCGTTCGGGGCCGCGGTTTCCTGCCAGTAGTAGGTGCCGGTCGGGACGGTCTCGGCGCATTCGCCGTCGGCCCCCGTGGTGCACGGGTCGCCGACTTGGGTGTCGGGGTTGGTGCCGTCGGTCTGGAGTCCGGCTTGGTCGTTGGTCTCGCGCCAGAGTTGGAATTCGGCGCCGGGCAGTGGGGCGTTGGTGTCGGCGTCTACCTTGTCGACGCTGACCGAGCCTTGGGTCGGGGGCTGGGGTGTGCGGGTGTTCTCCGCCGTGATGGAGACGCCGGCGTCGGCGTTGTCTTCGGTGAGGGTGAGCGGTCCGAAGACGGCCGGGTTGGGCAGGTCGTAGCCGGTGGGTGCGGCGGTCTCCTGCCAGTAGTAGGTGCCGATCTCGACCGTCTCGGCGCATTCGCCGTCGGCCCCCGTGGTGCACGGGTCCCCGACCTGGGTGTCCGGGTTCGTGCCGTCGGTCTGGAGTCCGGCTTGGTCGTTGGTCTCGCGCCAGAGTTGGAATTCGGCGCCGGGCAGTGGGGCGTTGGTGTCGGCGTCTACCTTGTCGACGCTGACCGAGCCTTGGGTCGGGGGCTGGGGTGTGCGGGTGTTCTCCGCCGTGATGGAGACGCCGGCGTCGGCGTTGTCTTCGGTGAGGGTGAGCGGTCCGAAGACGGCCGGGTTGGGCAGGTCGTAGCCGGTGGGTGCGGCGGTCTCCTGCCAGTAGTAGGTGCCGATCTCGACCGTCTCGGCGCATTCGCCGTCGGCCCCTGTCGTGCACGGGTCCCCGACCTGGGTGTCCGGGTTCGTGCCGTCGGTCTGGAGGCCCGCTTCGTCGTTGGTCTCGCGCCACAACTGGAACTCGGCGCCGGCCAGTGGCGCGTCGGTCTCCGCGTCCACCTTGTCCACGCTGACCGAACCGGTGACCGGGGTCGGGGTGTCGGAGTCGCACCGAAGGTCGGCGTTGAAGGGGAAGTAGTGGATCTCGCCCGCGTTGACCGCGCCGCCGCCGGATCCGCCGGACAGCGGGCCCGCGACGAGTTCGTGGGTGATGATGTCGCCCTCGATGTTCGCCGGGTCGAGGTCGGTCAGCTTAGCGCGGGGGGCGTAGATCGTGCCCTCGACCGTGTCGCCCTCCTCGATGGTGATGTCGGTGGCGTCGGCGAAGTTCCACAGGATGTACGGCGCCTGGTCCCCGGACACGCCCGCGAGGGTGGGCGTGTTCCAGGTGAGGACGCCGGCGCTGCCCGTGGTGTCCACGTTGATGAGCAGCGGGGTGTCGGCGGTGGGCTCGTCCTGGAAGGTCAGCTCGTCGATGTTGTTGAGCTGCTCGCCGGTCAGGCGCAGCACGTTGGTCTGCCCCGAGGTGAGCGCGATCTCGATGTCCGAGCCCGGCGGGATCGTGTTCTGGTCGGGCAGCGGGACGCCGTTGCCGTCCAGCAGGATCACGGTCGCCGCGCAGGTGGCCATCGAGTCGGCCCGGTCGCGGTAGGTGGAGAACAGCGTCGTGAAGTCCATCAGGCCGGACTGCTGGACCGAGGCCACCGGCTGCTGGACGGTGAGCTGCACACGCGGCGTGGAGTTGTAGCCGGCGCCGTCGGCCACGATCTGCGTGTTGACGCTCGCCCCGTTCTGGTCCTCGATGAGAACGTCGCTGGCAGACGTGTCGCCGATCTTGGCGTAACCATTCTGCAGAACCTGGAGGACGCCGGACGGGCTGCTCCCCGCGTAGTCGACGCCGCCGCCGACGAGAAGGGCGGTCGGCTGGTCGTCGCCGGGGGCGGTGAAGGTGCCGGGGGTGTTGAGGGCGACGTTGTAGTTGCTGCCGAACGTGAGGTTCCCGCCGACGGCGACCGGGCCTTCCGACTCGGTGCTGCCGAACGTCGCGTTGCTCTCCGTCACGACCCCGAAGCCGTTGTTGCCGGCGACCGGATTCCCGATGTCGACGGGGGCGAGCGCGGCGGCGCCCGCCGGGCCGCCGGTCAGCACGAAGGCCGTCAGCAGCCCCATGCCGGCAAGCCCTGCGGCGGCACGCGACGGGAGCCGGCGCACGGACGGGCCACTACGGACGGTGTTCAAAGGCGGTCGTTTCATGGCTGAAAGTTATGGTTGTGGCTCGTTTTCGACTGGTACGTGTTTGTGACACTCCGTGTGATCACTCGTCTGGCCACTCGGCGGGGAACGCCGGTGGGCCTTCGCGACGAACATGGACAAGACCAACCCCGGAACCCGCACATGGCCCACCTGCGCCGCCCGGGGCCTCGTGTTGTTGCCCGCCGATGATCGTCCCGGTCACGATACTGACCACATGCCCGGCCAACTCCGTGCCAAAGTCCTGCCGGACCGGCAACGCCGATCCCTGGACGATCTCCAGCAGGACCTCGATCTCTCGTCCGGGGACAGCCGGTCGAAGCAGTCGGCGTTCTGGACCATGCTCACGCTGTCCGCGGTCATCGCCGCGTGCGGCATCCTGACGAACTCCACCGCCACCGTCATCGGCGCGATGATCATCGCCCCGCTCTCCACCCCCATCATGGGCATCGCCCTCGGTGCCGTACAGCGCCGCCGCAGTTCGGCCGCCGCCTTCGTGGCCTTCGGATGCCTGCTGGTGATCACGGTCGGGGCGGTGGCCTCACTGGTCGTGCCCCCGTCCTACGACCTCCTGACCAACAGCCAGATCTCCGGCCGCACCTCACCGGGACTGCTCGACCTGGTCTCCGCCCTGGCCACGGGCTTCGCCGGCGCCGTGGCGCTGGCCCGCAAGGACGTCGCCGCCGTACTGCCCGGAGTGGCCATCGCGATCTCCCTCGTCCCGCCCCTCGTCGTCACCGGCGTCTGCGCCGGCCAGACGGCGTGGTGGCTGGCGCTGGGCGCGCTGGTGCTCTTCCTGTCCAACCTCTTCGCCCTCGTCTTCGCCGGCATGGTCGTCTTCACGGTCCTCACCTACGCCCCGGCCGACGGCAGCCGCGCCCACCACGGACCACGCCGCGCCCACGTCATGCTCGGACTGCTCTTCACGGCCGTCCTGCTCCCGCTGGGCGCCAACACGGTCGCCACCGTCCTGCTCAACACCTGGACCCTCAGAGCCAAGAGCGCCGCCGAGCAGTGGCTCGCCGACACCCCAGGGGCGATGGTCACCGGCGTCGACGCACGCTCCCGGACCCTGTACATCCATGTGCGCAGCCCCAGCGAGCTGCCTCCGATCGACGGGCTGCTCAGCAGCCTTGAGGGTCAGGTCCCCGACGGCGTCCCCATCGTCGTCGACAGCACACGCGGCCGGGAGATCACGGCCGGCAAGGTCGGTGGATGACGCCCTTGGGACGACGTCCGGTCAGGGAGTGGACCGCAGCGGCGGCGCCTGCCACGTCATCCCGGGCGGCTGGAGGAGGGGCGAGGGCTCGGGGCCCGGGTCGTCGGTGGCGACGACTCCGGCGGCCGTCGGGTCGAAGCCCTCGGGCCAACGGGTGCGACCGCTGGCCAGGGCGCCGGTCAGACGCGCTTCGGCGAGGTCCGCGGTGCTCAGGTCGGTGCCGCGCAGGTCCGCCAGGCGAAGGTCGGCGCGTCGGAGGACCGCGCCACGGGCGTCGGCCTTGCGCAAGGTCGCCTCGCGCAGGTCGGTCTCGGTGAAGTCGGCGTCACGCAGGTCGGTTTCGACCAGCTTCGCGCCCCGCAGGTCGGCCAGGACGCAGCGGGCCCGGCGGAGGATCGCCGTCGTCAGGTCGGTGTGCCGCAGGTTGACCGAGACCAGGGACGCCTGGGTCAGATTGGCGTGGTAGAAGCCCGCCGCCTCCATGCAGGTGCGGTCGAAGTTGACCTCGGGGAACCACAGTCCGTCGCAGTCGGCGCGGCGCAGGTCGGTCACGCTCAGATTGACCCAGGACTGCTCCCGGTCCCGGCACAGCACGCCGAGCGCGGTCAGCGCCACCTGCGCGTCGGCCGCGCGGGTCTCCAGCGGCGCGATGTCGTTGATGGGCACGTCCGCCGCCGGTGACCGCGGCTCGGTGGGCGGCCAGGGCAGATGGGTCCGCAGATACGCGGCCTGGATGGAGATGATGGCTTCCCGGTCCCGGCCGGACTGCTCCGCGATCCGCCACAGCGCGTGCAACCCGCCGATACGCACATCCAGCTTGTCACTGCCGAGCTGGTCGACGGCCCGGCTGAACCGGTCGGTGACATAGCCTTCCTGAGTGGCACGCAACCCGTCCTGGCTGACCCGCAGTTGCCGCCAGGTGGCGTACGCACCGAAGAGCAGCACCAAGCCGCCGACCACCTGAAGAAGCGTGGTCCGGACATCGTTCACCGCCTTCAGCCGATCCTGCGCGGCGACGTTCGCCCCGGCGAGATCGTGATCGACCACCACACCCGGCAGCACGACGAACACCGCCCCCAGAACGGCCACCCCCACCGCCCCGGCCAGCAGCCCTACGACCACCCGCCGGCCCTGGCCCGGTTCCCCCGTCTCCATGGGGACGAGGCTAGGCGTCGCACGAAAGACGATCAAGAGTGCTGTGTCATGGGCCGTGACAGCCAACCGACGTACAGGCTGGCTGTGTTGCGCGGTTTCACGGTGCCGGCTCGCAGCGGCTTTGGCTCGACTCCCTCGATGCGGACCCCCTACTGGACCGAAGTACGTCAACGGCCTCGACCTCCTCGACGGCCTGGGCCTGGGCGCGGTGACCGACGACGTGGCGGGCGTTGTCCGGTCGTTCGGGGAGTACTGAGGACTCTCTCAGGAGGCCACATGGCTCGCCCCTGCCAGGCGCCCCCGTTGCGGAGGGACAATCGGCGCGGCCCACGGTTCCCCGCGTCCCCAAGGCGCACGGTGTGTCTGACCGGCGCCTCGGCCCGGTGACGCTGCGGTGGATGTGAGCCTGTCGGCCGACGCAGGTCTGCGGCACCGGTGCCGCGACGTTTGTGCAACCCTGAGGTTGCGCAAAAACCTTCGCTGTGCAACTCTGAAGTTGCACGTTCTCCGTTCGGCAGACGGCCGAACAGGCGGACGACAGGGACGGAGCACGCCATGACTGCTGACCGGATCGAGCGCGAGATCGTGATCGACGCGGCCCCGGAGAAGGTCTGGCCGCTGGTGGCCGAGCCGGGCTTCTGGGCGACCGACGACGAGGGCGTGCGCGGCACGCGGGCCGTCGAGGGCCAGTCGCTCGTCGCCCACCACTCCACGCACGGTGACTTCCCCGTGCGTGTGGAGAAGGCCGACCCGCCACGCTATCTGGCGTACCGCTGGGTGAGTGCGTTCCCAGGAGAAGAGCTGCGCGAGGGCAACTCCACGCTCGTGGAGTTCACCCTGACCCCCGAGGGCGCGGGCACCCGGCTGCGCGTCGTGGAGAGCGGGTTCGCCGCTCTGCCGACGTCCGAGGACAACCGCGACAACGTGATCAAGGACCACACCGTCGGATGGGAGCAGTGCCTCACCGCTCTCGCCGCTCGGGCGGCGTGAGCACCGTGGCGGACCGGCACGCCGTCGACAGCGACGTCGTCGACAGCGTCCTGGCCGCGTTGGCCGATCCGACCCGCCGGCGGATGCTGGACCTGCTCTCCGCGCAGGGCCAGGCCACCGCGACCACACTCGCCGGGGGACTTCCGATCTCGCGGCAGGCCGTCGTCAAGCATCTGGCTGTTCTCGACGCGGCCGGGCTGGTCGGCAGCGTGAAGGTCGGACGTGAGGTCCGGTACTCCGTGCGCCCCGAGGCGCTGGATGCCACAGCCCGCTGGATGAGCGCGCTCGCATCCGACTGGGACCGGCGCCTGGCGAAGATCAAGCGCGTCGCGGAGGCGGCGGAGCAGGACGCGCCCTGACGGCGGGCGCGCGGGATTCCAGGCCGTCGGGGCACGCCAACGGACGTTCGTGGACCGGCACATGCCCTGGTACCCACCTCACAGAAGGAGCCCCCGATGGACACCGCCCCGCTCAGGGACGCCTACCGAGCACAGCTCAACGCCCAGGCGGACGCCCTGTGCGGGCTCGGCGGACCGATGCTCAGCGAGACCGAACTCGACACTCCGGTACCGGCTTTGCTCCTGTCCAACGGCAAAGTTGTGGTCGACCAGCCCGTACCTCTGAGGGGCATCATCACCGGCTTGGCGGAGGTCGAGCTTCCCGGTCACACGCGACAACTCCTGGCCCTGCTACCGAAAGACAGCGGGCACCAGGCCATGACCTGACCCTGCCGCGCGCCATGGCGGACGGCCCATCAAAGGTGCCCCGCGTCCTCAGGGCCGGGCGGCGACGAGCACGGGGTGCTCCTGTTCGCAGGTGTCGTCGATGCCCGAAGTCTCCCAGGCCGGGAACGGATCGGCCGAGGGCAGGGCCTCGCCGTCGGCCATGAGGCAGTCGGTCAGGGCCGATTGCAGGGCGTCCGCGTCCAACTGGGTTCCGATGAACACCAGTTCCTGACCGCCGGAGCTGCCCTCACCGCGGGCGGCGGACGGTTCGAAGCGGGCCACGGACCCGGCCTGCGACCACAGCCCTGTCACGTGCGGGCGGCTGCCAAGGGTGAAGAACCCCTTGGAACGCAGGATCTGTCCGTAGACGCCGCTGTCCAGCCGCGAGGTCACGAACGTCCACAGCCGCTCGGGATGGAAGGGTACTTCGGCGCGGAAGACGGTGGAGGAGACGCCGTACTCCTCGGTCTCGGGTACGTGGTCGCCGTTGAGCTCCATGACCCAGCCCGGGGCCTGTTGGGCCCGCTCCAGGTCGAACAGCCCGGTGCCCACGACGTCGCCGACCCGAACGCGGCCGTGGACCGCGCGGACGATCCGCGCCGCCGGGTTGAGGCGGGTGAGGGCCGCCTGAAGCCGTTCGGCCGCATCGGCGTCGACGAGGTCGAGCTTGTTGAGCACGATGACGTCGGCGAACTCGATCTGATCCATCAGCAGGTCGCTGACGGTGCGTTCGTCGCCCTCGTACTGGTCGAGGCCACGCTCCACCAGCTCATCCCCAAGGGCGAGTTCGGTCAGGAAGCTCGCCGCGTCGACGACCGTGACCATGGTGTCCAGCCGGGCGACGTCGCTCAGTCTCACGCCGTCGTCGCGGGCGAACGCGAACGTGGCGGCCACCGGCATGGGCTCGGAGATGCCGGACGACTCGACCAGCAGGTAGTCGAACCGGCCTTCGCGGGCCAGCCGGCCGACCTCCTCCAGCAGGTCGTCGCGCAGAGTGCAGCAGATACAGCCGTTGGTCATCTCGACCAGACGTTCCTCGGTGCGGGACAGGGCCGCTTCGCCGCCGCGCACCAGGGCGGCGTCGATGTTGACCTCGCTCATGTCGTTGACGATGACGGCGACACGCAGCCCCTCACGGTTGGTCAAGACGTGGTGGAGCAGGGTGGTCTTGCCGGCGCCGAGGAAACCGGACAGGACGGTGACGGGCAGGCGGTCGAGCCGGTCGTAGGACATCGGGTGTCAGCCTTCGGGACGCAACAGGCCGCGCTCGTACGCCTTCGCCAGCCGCTGGGGGACCAGGTAGGACACGCCGTCCACGGTGACCGGCACGAGCTGCGGCGTGCCGGCCTTCCACTGGGCGCGACGGTGACGGGTGTTGCTGCGCGACATCTTGCGTTTGGGCACGGCCATGGGGACCTCCGGAATGGGTGGGTGTGAGGCAGCACGCTACCTGAAAATGATTCCCATTACGAGTCGCGGTCGTGGTCGCGGTCGTGGTGTAGCCGTCGGCAGACTGACGGCGGGCTCACTCGTCCGACGTCTGCCCCCGCCGAGGCACCTGGGACGACATCGCCGCCGCGGCCTCCGCCTTGGCGTCGCTCACCGCGGCGGCGGCCTGTTTCCCGGCCTCGTCGGCGGCGGCCGCGGCGTCGAGCGCAACCGTCGAGCCCGCTTCGAGCTCCGGAACCCCGCTCTCCTGCGGGGCGTCGTCGGCAGGGGCCGCTTCGTCAGGCTGCCCGGGCGTGGGCGGAGCCGGCGTCGCCTGATCACCGAACGCGCGGGTGACGGTCCGCACCGCCTCGGTCAGCTCCCCCGGGATCACCCAGAACGTGTTGTTGTCGCTGCTCGCCAGATGGGGGAGCGTCTCGAGGTACTTGTAGGCCAGCACCTTCGGGTCGGCGTTGTTGCGATGGACGGCCTGGAAGACCAGCTCCACCGCCTTGGCCTCGCCGTCCGCACGCAGGATCATGGCCTGTTGTGTGCCCTGCGCCTCCAGGATGTCCTTCTGCTTCGTGCCCTCCGCGGTGAGGATCTTGGCTTGGCGTTCCCCTTCGGCGTGCAGGATGGCCGCGCGCTTGTCGCGCTCGGCCCGCATCTGCTTCTCCATCGCCTCCTTGATGGTGGCCGGAGGATCGATGGCCTTGATCTCGACGCGGTTGACCCGGATGCCCCACTTGCCCGTGGCGTCGTCGAGGACTGCGCGGAGCCGGGAGTTGATCTCCTCGCGCGAGGTGAGCGTCTCCTCCAGGTCCATGCTGCCGATGACGTTGCGCAGCGTCGTCACGGTGAGCTGGTCGATCGCCTGGAGGTAGTCGGCGACCTCGTAGGCCGCGGCCCGGGGGTCGGTGATCTGGTAGTAGAGCACGGTGTCGATGTTCACCACGAGGTTGTCCTCGGTGATCACCGGCCTGGGGTCGGACGAATAGACCTGCTCGCGCACGTCGAGCTTGGTGTTGACGCGGTCCGCCAGCGGTACGACGACGTTCAGGCCGGGTTGCAGCGTCCGGCGGTACCGGCCGAACCGCTCGATGTTGTAGCGCCGCGCCTGCGGGACGATCCGCACGGCGGACGCCACGAGGACGACCACGACGAGGGCCACCACGAGAAGAGGGACGACAAGTGGATCCACAATGCCTCCGTTGCTGTGTGTTCAGCCCTTCACGGAAGGAGTTCCCGGGGATAGACGATGGCCGTGGCACCGTCGATCTCCATGACGTCGACGAACGCTCCCACGGGGATCACCAAGGTCTCGTCGAGGGCGCGGGCGGACCATTCCTCGCCGGAGAGCTTGATCAGGCCGTGGGTCGCGGTGACTTCCTGCATGACCTCGGCCCGCCTGCCGATCAGGGCGTCGGTGCCCTCGCGGGTGAGGGGCTGCCGTGCCATGTGGCGCAGCGCCACGGGACGGACGAGAAGGAGCCCCGCCGCCGTCACCGCCCCGAAGGCGGCGATCTGGCCGGCGGCGCCGATGCCCGCACCGGCGACCACGGCGGCCACCAGGGCGGCGCCCGCCAGCAACCCGAAGACCAAGGTCAGGGTGAAGAACTCCGCGGCACCCAGTACCCCGGCGGCGAGCAGCCATACGAACCAAGGCATCGGATCGCCCACCTTGAAGAGGTTTCCACCAGGCTACCTTCGGTGACGCCGGGCGGAACAGACGCGGGAGCGGGGATACTTGACCGTCGAAGGGCTTGCCCTGACCGGCGGGGTACCCGCGGGCGGACGAACGGCCGAGCCGACGGCACCGGGCTGCGTCATGGCTCCTCCTCCCGTGAGTCGAAGGATCCCGCGAGTCGACGGATCGATGGACAGGGTCCCTGCCAGCGTCACACACGGCCTTACGGCACCGCCATCGGGGCCGACACCCACTTCCACCGACCCGTGGTCAATCGCCCCACGCCCCCACACTGCCCTGCGGCCACCCGCCCTACGCCCCCACGCTGCCCTGCCTCCACCCACCCCCGTCAGCCCGCCGCCCGCGCGAGGCCGTCGAGGATGAGGTCCAGACCGAACTCGAACTCGTCGCCGTAGGAGTACCCGGGCCGCAGAACGTGAGCGGTCGCGATCTCGGTCAGGTACGGAAACTCGCCGTCACCGAATCCGCTCATGATGGACTCCGCCACTTCGGCGGTCTCGGCCGGGGTGTCGAAGGGCAGGGTCTTCTCCTGGAGGGCGAACCCGTAGATGTAGCTGTCGAGGACGGAGACGGCGTGGGCGGTCAGGGTGAGGGAGAGCCCGCCCTGACGCAGGCAGCCGAGAACGGCGTCATGGTGACGCAGGGTGGCCGGTCCCGGTGTGGACCGGGACTCCATCATCCCGATCGCCCAGCGGTGGCGGGACAGCACGTGGCGCATGGAAAGCGCCCGTTGCCGCATCGCCTGTCTCCAGCCGTCGTCCGGCGCGGGCAGTTCGACCTCGGCGAAGACCAGATCGACCATCCCGTCCAGCAGGTCCTCCTTGTTGGCCACGTGGTTGTACAAGGACATCGCCTCGACCCCGACGGCCTCGCCCAGCTTGCGCATGCTGAGCGTCTCCAAACCGCCGGTGTCGGCGAGTTCGACCGCGGCGCGCAGGACCCGCTGCCGGGTGAGCGTCTCGCGGGCCTGCTGCGGGCCGGTTCGACGGGGCACGGTGAACGGTCACTTCCCTTCATGGTCTGCCAGCGTTGACGAGCTTACGCCGTAAGTGCTGTACTTACGCCGTAAGCAGGTACTTACGCTGTAAGTGACCGAGAACGGGACGGGGAGCAGCGACGATGCGGAACACGAACGAGCCCGTCACAACCGACGGCGGGACCACGACCATGGCCGCCGTCGTGCAGGACCGGTACGGCGCGGAGCCGGAAGCCGTGCTGCGCCCGGCGCGCCTCGCCCGCCCCGGCATCGGGCCGGACGAGGTACTGGTGCGGGTGCGCGCCTCCAGCGTGGACCGGGGGACCTGGCACCTGATGGCCGGTCTGCCGTACGCCGTCCGACCCGTGAGCGGGCTGCGCAGGCCGAGGCTCCCCAACCCCGGCCGCAACATCGCCGGTGTCGTCGAAGCGGTCGGCCGCGACGTGACCGGGTTCGCGCCCGGCGACGAGGTCTACGGCACGGCGGCCTCCGCGTTCGCCGAGTATGCCGCCGCCCGTCCCGACCGGATCGCTCCCAAGCCCGCCGGACTCACCTTCGAGGAGGCCGCGACGGTCCCCGTGAGCGGGCTCACCGCACTCCAGGCGGTGCGCGACAAAGGCAGGATCCGGTCGGGCCAGCAGGTCCTGATCACGGGCGCCGCCGGCGGCGTCGGCGCCTTCGCGGTCCAGCTCGCCCACTCCTACGGCGCCCAGGTCACCGCCGTCGCGAGCACCTCCAAGCTCGACGCCGTGCGGGCCCTGGGCGCCGACCATGTGAGCGACTACACGCGCGAGGACTTCCTCGCCGGCCCGCGCCGCTACGACGTCATCATCGATATCGCGGGCAACCGCCGTCTGCGGGATCTACGCCGGTCCCTGACGCCTCGCGGCCGACTGATCATCACCGGCGGCGAGACGAACGGCCGCTGGCTCGGCGGCACCGACCGCCAGCTCCGCGCCCAGATGCTGTCACCGTTCACAGGCCAGCACCTGGGTACGTTCATCTCCTCCGAGCACGCAGACGGGCTGCGCGACCTGACCGCCCTCATCGACGCGGGCACCCTCCGCCCTGTGGTGGACAGCGTCTATCCGCTCGCCGAGACCGCCGCAGCCGTCCGACACCTCCTCGACGGCCGCGTGATCGGCAAACTGGCGCTCACCCTGCCTGCCGAGTAACACCGTACGGCGACCCGACCACCACCACGCCGCCGACCGGCGGCAGCTCCGCCCCGGCCGGGGCGGCCCCGTCAGGACGCCGATCCGTCCTGTGCGTTGGTGGCATGGCCGCCGCATTCCTCGGTCATCGCGGCGAGGACGGTGGTGTCGTCGCGGTCCCAGTCCGTGCCGTGGTCCTCGGCGACCCGGTAGAGAAGGTCGACCACCTCGCGTGGGTCGGTCCCGTCGCGGGCCACGGCGTCGGTGACCGCCTCCCGGCCGAGCATCGCCCCTGCGCTATTGCGGGCTTCGGTGAGACCGTCGGTGGCCAGTACGACCAGGTCGCCGGGGTCGAGCGGGCAGTACCGCACCTCCCACATGCCGTCGGGGTCGGCGATGAACGGGCCGATCACCGGTCCGGTGGGACCGAGTTCCTCGACGGTGCCGTCGGCCCGGCGGAGCAGGGCGATCTCATGACCGGCGTTCAGCCAGGCGAGGCGGCCGGTGCCGGGGTCGAGGACGGCGACGACGAGGGTGGTGAAGCGTTCGTCCTCGGGTTCGATCACGGTCCAGGCGGCGGCCGCCGCGGTGCGGGGGTCGGGATCGAGGCGGAGGACGGCGAGGACGGCGCTCTTGATCTGGACCGCGAGCAGACCGGCATCGGTGCCGTGGCCGGCGACATCGCCCTGGAGGAGGACGGTGGTGCCGTCGGGCAGAGCGAGGGTGCCGAGGAAGTCGCCCGCGATGACGCCTTCGGCCGTGTGGATGCTGCCGTGGACGGCCACGCCGGAGCCGGGGGAGTGCTGGGCGTTCAGGATGCGGCGCAGCCCGTCGGAGGCGGCGGCGTCGGTGCGCAGGGCCTCGCGGTCCTTGTCGGCCTGGTGCTGGGACCTCTTCAGGATCAGGAGGGTGCGTTCGGCTTGGCCGAGCACCCCGCCGAGCCACGGGGTCGGGCGGTGGGCGATGCGGGTGTCGGGGGCGGTACCGCTGGCGGTACGTCCGAGATGGGATTCGAGGTCGGCGAGCGGCATGACGATTCTGCGCCACACCGCGAACGCCAGACCGCCCAGGATGAGCAGGAGGGCGGTGACGCAGGCCATCTGGAGGGCGAGCAGGGCCTTCTGGGCGGTGACGGCGTCCTCGCGGTCCTTCGCCTTGTGCGCGTCGAGGGCGGCGGCCAGGACGTCGGCGGCGGCGAGGAGGGGATGGAGGCCGGTGTCGGGCCGGGCGAGCCAGTCGGTGAGCGCGGCACTGAGCGCCGAACTCTGCGCTTCCAGGCCGAGCGGGCGGGCATCGGCGTCGATGTCCTCGGCCAGAGCCCTGACGCGGATCGCGTACGGGGCCTGCACCGGTCTTCCGGTGGAGGCGGCGGAGGAGGCGTGCTCGGTCTCCTCGTCGACGGTGTGGATGGTGGAGAACAGCGCGCCCACGTTGCGGCTGGCGCTGTCGGCATGACCGCCGGTCATCGCGCTGCCGGTGTAGACCCGGAACGCGAGCGCGACGTCCAGCACGGTCAGCGCCACCGCCACGATCACGGCGGCCACCAGCGCCGCTCCGGCAGAGCGGAAGACGGAACGTCTCTTGGTCACGCCGATCTCCGATCCACTGGCTCCGGGTGTCAGCCCTGGCGGGGGCTGAGAGCGCCCCCGGTGGTCTGGAGGCTGCGGGACTCGGTGCCGGTCTGGATCAGCAGATGGGACCTTCCGGTGCGGATGCGGGACGTGAGGTCCGCGACGACCTCCGGGGCGACGCCGCAGCCTTCCCGGCGGAGCCTGGAGAGACGTGCCGGCCGCTGCTGACGACGCAGATCGCGGTCGGCGAGCTGGACCTGCGGCAGGTCCAGCAGGAGCCGTCGGCAGACAGTTGGCTCGATGGTCCGCCCGCGAAACGCCGACGGGTGAAGATCGCGGCACGCCTCGCCGACGAGCATGTCCTCGGGCTCTCCGGTCGGGCTCATACGCCGTGGCCTTTCTCGGGCTGGACGGTGCGGCCGGGAACGCGGCTCGGCAGTCGGTCGTACGTGCTCATGTCGGGCAGCGCCTGCTCACGCCGAGCCCGGCGGATTCTCTCGAACAGCCACTCACGTGACCCGTGCACCAGCGGTCTCCTGACCTGGACCGTGATCAACAGGCTCAGCGTGACGGCCAACCAGCCCAACACATCTTGATTACGCCGAAAGCGGCATGTTTCACACGATCGCACCGAACGGCCGCCGGTTGCATCGGAGGGCAACCAGCCGGCGGCCGTCCTGCTGCGGTTGACCCGGCGTCCGTGCTGAGCCACCACAACTCCGCGACACCGTCACCGCCCCGCGGGCCCCCGTCGGCGCACCCCCACCTCCTCGACCGCCTCCGGCGCGGCTCCCGGTCCCGAGAGGATCTGTGCCGAGGGCCGGGTCGCTCCCCGCGAGAGGGTTTCGCCCGGTTGGTTCCATCGAGGTGACGGTCTCTCAACACCGTATGGCCGCAAGTGACTTGAGCTGCACGTCCTATTTCCCTGAGGTCAGGCGCCAGTTGTACAGTCCGTGGTGTGGACGGCGCGGTTTATCACTTCGGACAGTACGAGTTGGACACGGATCGCCGTCGGCTCAGCCATGCCGGACAGCAGGTCCGCGTCGAGCCCCAGGCGGTGGATCTGCTCTGCCATCTCGTCCGGCACCGCGACCGCGTCGTGCCCGGCTCGGAGCTCATCGGCCTGATGGGGCAGGGCCGCACGGTCAGCGAGGCCGCGCTCGCCACCTGCTTGCGCACCGCTCGCCAGGCGATCGGTGACACCGGCACGCGGCAGGAGTTCATCCGCACGGTGCGACGGCGCGGCTACCAGTTCGTCGGCCATGCCACGGTCGCCCCCGTCGTTCCGCCGACCGCGCCTGTCGCGGCGTCGAGCACGGCGAGTGCGGAGGCGGACCACGAGGTCATCCGGTTCTGCCGGTCCGCCGACGGCACCCGCATCGCCTACGCCACCGCCGGTGAGGGTCCGCCCCTGGTGAAGACCGCCAACTGGATGACCCACCTCGACCTCGACCGGACCACCCCGATGTGGGCCCACTGGTTCGACGGGCTCACCCGCGGCCGCCGGCTCGTCCGCTACGACGAGAGAGGCTGCGGCCTCTCCGAATGGGTGCCGGCCCGCTTCACCCTCGACGACCTGGTCGACGACCTCGACTCCGTGGTCGGCTCCGTCGGCCTCGCCCGCTTCCCGCTCCTCGGGGTGTCACAGGGCGGCGCGGTGGCGGTCGCCTATGCCGCGCGCCACCCCGAGCGGGTCAGCCGGCTGGTGCTCACCGCGGCCTACGCCCGGGGACAGATGGTCCGGGCCGACAGCGCTGCCGAACGCGACGCCGCGGAGGTGGACCTGAACATCGCCCGCGCCGGATGGCGTTCCCAGGACAGCAGTTTCCTGCGCTACTTCGCCTCGCAGTTCCTCGCCGACTCCACGCCTGCGGAATGGGACGCGTTCGCCGCCTATCAACGGCAGACGACCTCGCCCGCCAACGGGCTGCGCTTCATCGAGGAGTTCGCGCGCATCGACGTCTCCGCCATCGCCCACCGGGTGACCTGCCCCACGCTGATCATCCACGCCCGCGACGACGCGCGCGTCCCGGTCTCCCAGGCCCTGGAACTTGCCGCTCTGATCCCCGACAGCCGGCTGGTCCTTCTCGAGAGCCGGAACCACCTCTTCACCGCCGCCGAACCCGCCTGGCCCGCTTTCCTCTCCCACCTCGACACCTTCCTCTCCGAGTAGCCGCGAGAGCCGCTCCCGGGCATCTCGACCCCGTCGTACGGCACGTGCGAAGGGCCGCCCGGTGCGAGACCGGACGGCCCTTCACGTCTCATCGTGTGCGGAGGACCTGCCGGGCCGTTCCGCGGATCAGTGCCGTTGCGGTCAGCCGATCACGATGTCGCAGTCGGCCCGGCCGCGGTCGGCGATGTCGGCGAAGTCCGCCTGGATGTTCGGGTCGTACGCGGCCGAGCTGACGGTGCGGGTCTTCTTGCCGGGCACGGCCTTCTTCCCGGTCGAGTGCGACACCTTCGCCGCGTCCCAGGTCAGGTCGCAGGTCCAGTGGATCGTGCGGACCAGCAGGTTGGAGTTGTGCCCCGTTCCCGTGATCTGCCAGTTGCCGTCGGCGTTCACGGTGAACTCGACGCTGCCGCTCACGTTCCGGCTGCTGTCGCTCGTGGTGAACACGACCGTCCGGCCGTCCGCCGAGACCTGCTTGGTGGTGTCGTTCGCCTGTGCGGGCACCGTGCCCAGCAGCAGAGAGCCGATCCCGGCCCCCGAGGCGATCAGCAGCGCCAGCCCCCGACGAGTCCGCGTCGTGCCGGACATCCTGGTGTTGGTGATGCGCATGGTCCGTCCTTCTCTTTCGTGTCCCGTGTCTGAGGTCAGTGCCTGGCCGTCGCGGGCAATCGCCGCTCCCCGTCCGCCCGGCACCTCTCAAGCATCGCGCCGGCCAAGGGGCTGATGCTTGACGGAGGTCTGAGGCTTTCCTGAGGGGGACATGAGGGCGCCTCCCTCAGTTGACCCGTTCGGGATCACTCGGCCAGGAACGCGTCGACGTGGGCGAGGAACTCGTCCCAGGCCGGTTCATGGGCCGTGAGGAGGTGATTGCGGCTCTTGAGCAGGACGAGCCGGCTGTCGGGAATGAGCGCGGCCAGCTCGCTGGCCTGTGACATCGGCACGCGCTCGTCGTCGCGGGAGTGGACGATCAGCGTCGGGCAGGTGACCCGGTCGGCGATGCCGGACACGTCGATGCGGGCGAACTCCTCCAGGAAGCGCACCCCGTTCGCCGGCGAGGTCGTCTGCCGCTGGAACGCGGTGAACGCCTCCCAGTCCGCCGGTGTGCCCTCGGGCAGGAACTGCGAGGCGAAGACCCGCAGGAACCTGGGATCCTGGTGGATCCATCCCACCCGCGCCAGATCGAGATCGAGCGCCGCCTCCCGCGCCTCGTCCGTACCCAGCGCCCGCACCTGTCGTCCCCGGGCGTAGGCCCCGGCAAGGATCAGCCGGCTGACTCGTTCGGGATGGCGCACGGCGTAGGCGACGGCGACCGCCCCGCCCTGCGAGACTCCGAGCAGCGGGAACCGGTCGATTCCCGCCGCGTCCACCACGGTTTCGAGGTCGTCGACCCAGTGGTCGAACGAGAACCCCGGGACCTGCCAGTCCGAGAGGCCGCAGCCCCTTTCGTCGTAGCGGATCAGCCGGCGCCTGCGCGCGAGGCCGCTGAGCCAGTGCGACCACAGCGGGGTCGTCCACTCAAGGTCGAGATGGGTCATCCAGTTGGCCGCCTTGAGCAAGGGCGGGCCCGAACCCACGGAGGCGTACGCGATGCGTGCGCCGTCGTTCGCCCGGCAGTACCGGATGGTCTGATGGGCGGCGTCGCCGGGTCCGACGGCCGAGGCCGGTCCCCGGCCGGCCCCTTGGTGCGCGGCGGCCTCATCGGCGGACACCGGGGAGGCCACGAACTGGTAGCCGCGCCGGTGCACGGTGCGTATCACCCGCTGCGCACGGCCGGTGTCACCGACGGCCAGGCGCGCGGTCCGCAGAGCTGTGGTGAGGGCGGCCTCGCTGACGAAGCGGTCACCCCACACCTCGTCCAGCAGTTCGCATTTCGGCACCACTCGGTCCCGGTGCCGGACGAGATGGCACAACAGGTCCAGGGCACGCGGTTCGACGTGGATCGGCTCACCCGATCGACGGAGCTGGCCCCGAGCGGTGTCGAGCTCGTACTGCTCGAAGAAATGCTTGTCCCCCTCCATCTTTGCAGCGTACAACTCCGGTTCCTGCGCGTACACATGGACGATTCGCGGTGTGCCGGTGTGACGTAAGCGTTCCGTCATCTCTTCGGGGCTCCACGACATCCGCCCACCGCGTTGAATGGGACCGTGACGGAACGATCTCCCGGGAGGCGAAGAGGAATGCGGCGGACTCGGAAGGCACGGCGCGGGCGGCTGGCCGGTGCTGTCCTGGCGTTGGTGGTCGCGGGGGCGGGATTCGGGCTGTACTGGTTCCAGCCGTGGAAGCTGTGGCAGGACGAGACCGTGGAAGAGGCGCTGCCCGGCACGGTGCGGACGTCCGGCACGCCCCGCGCGGAGCCTTCTGCCACCGCCTCTCCGGCTCCCGGGCCGCAGACGGTGGCCGGGGGCGACCTGGTCAGCCACGAGCACGCCACGTCCGGCACGGTGAAGCTGATCCGGCTGGCGGACGGCTCCCACGTCGTGCGGCTGGAGAACCTCGACACCAGCAACGGACCGGACCTGAGGGTGTGGCTGACCGATGCGCCGGTGAAGGAGGGACGCGCCGGCTGGCATGTCTTCGACGACGGGGAGCACGTCAGTCTCGGGAGGCTCAAGGGCAACAAGGGCAGTCAGAACTATCCGGTGCCCGCTGATGCGGACCTGTCTCGCTACACCAGTCTCACCATCTGGTGCGACCGCTTCGACGTCTCGTTCGGCGCGGCCGAACTGGCCGGCGCCTGACAGTCGTCGGGCCCACAGCAGGACGACGGTGTTCCCTGCCTGTCACGTCGTATGCGCGTGGTGGCGAACGAGGTGACCGTCCCGGTAGTCTCGGGCGAGTACCCCGGTACGGTCGCGGCCGTGGCCACATGTCCGCGTCTGGGCTGACGCGCAGGATGTGACGGCTCCGGAGGCGCCCCGGGCTGCGCGGCCCACCGCCGCGGGCTTGGCACTTGGCACCCGCATGGACGGCAGGTGCCCGGGTAGGGGAGACGATTGCCGAGCGGCTTCCCGACCCGACTTCGTCCCCCGGCCGCGACCGGCTCGGCCGTCTCCGCCATTCTCCTGGCGCCCTGGGGACGTCCCACCACCACGCGCCGAGCCCGCCCTTGACCACATGGACCTCAGACGACCGGTCGGCGCCCGGGGCGTGAGCGGCCGGGTGGAGACGACATCGGCCACCCCGGGCGGTCGACGGGGCCGTGCCCCTCGCGGGAGGGGTCGGTCAGATGTCGTTGGCCGGCCAGTCCAGCAGCCGGGCACCGATCACCGCGGTCTGGAGCATGTACCGGTGAGCGGGATCGGTGGGGTCGGCGCCGGTGAGTTCGTGGATGCGCTTCAACCGGTAGGTCAGGGCCCGCACGCTCAGCGAGAGACGCCGGGCGGCTTCGGCGGCCACGCAGCCCGAGTCGAAGTAGGCGGCGAGAGTGCCGAGGAGGGGCTCGGCGCCGCCGCGAGCCGCGGTGAGCGGGCCGAGGCTGCTCAGCACGAGGTCGGCCATGGCTTGCCTGTCGCGGGCCAGAACGGGGTACACGAGCAAGTCGACGGCACGTAGGACCGGGTCCTCCAACTCCAGACGTTCCGCCAGTTCCAGAGCATTGAGCGCTTCTTCGTACGAGTGGACGACTCCTCCCGGGCCGGGCTGTGCGCGGCCGATGGCGACCTGGCCGCCTTCCGTGGCGGCGTGGGCCTGCTTGGCGAAATACACCAGGACCTCGTCCTGGTTGCCCGGGGCGATGCACAGCATGCGACCGTCCTTGGTCGTGAGCAGAATGCTGCGGTCGCCGAAACGGGCGATGAGCGCACGTTCCACCTGCCGGGGAACCTTGTCCCCCTCGTCGTAGGTGGTGCCGCCCCGGGCGACGGCCACGGCGTGGGCGTGCGACAGGCGCAGGCCGAAGCGTTCGGCACGCTCGGCGAGGCGGCCCAGGTCGCTGCGCCCGTAGAGGAGGTCGTCGATGAACTCCCGGCGGGCGGCCTCCTCCTGACGCACAGCGTGGCGTTGGGCCCGTTCGTAACCGTCGGTGAACGCGTCGATGACCTGGTGCAGTGCGGCCAGAGCGCCGTCGGCCGCGCCGGGAGCCGTGGGCCACACCGCGCGGGCGGCGACCAGATGGGCGCTGACAAGTGCGCGCAGTCCGTGTCCGGCCTCCGCGGCCTGCTCGCCGAGCTGCCGGCGGGAGCCGAGTTCCTCCCGGGTGAGGCGCCGTCCCGAGGCCGAGACCTCGGCCAGAATCCGGGCACAGCCCTCCACGTACTCCCGCGGAATGTCCTGTGCTGTCACGTCGTCCCCCGAGTCCTTACGCGCCGATGACGGTTCCTGAGCGGTTCACCGGCTTGCACAACGTAGTCAACATTGCCGGAAACCGGCAATGTGCCGAAGCGCGCCTGCGGTGCATCGGCGCGTGATGGCCGCAGACCGCGGCCGGCGAGCCCGGCGTGCCGGCGATGCGGAAGCCCAGGTGTGCGTTCGGTCGGGCCCGTTCACACTCTCCTCCCGGGACGCTCCGGGCCGGTGCCGTGCGCGCCTCGCGGCTGTCGGCCCAGGAGTTCGGCCAGGCCATGACGGGTGGCGGCGAGGACGACCCGGTCCTGGGGCCGGAGGACATAGCCCGGGTGAAGGTCCCATACGAGGCCGGCGGGCCGGCCGGTGCCGTCGTGTGCCGGAGCGGCGGCGAGGTCGGGAAGCCGGTCGCCCGGAGCGGCGGTGTCCAGGGCGAGGACACGCCAGGCTCCGGGCCGGAACGACTCGGCGACGGTGCGCCCCTCCAGATGCGGGTGGCCGGCGACGTGCAGGGCCGCGAAGAGCAGGACACGGCGTTCGACCGGGATTGCCCCCAGGACCTGGCGGCCCATCATGGCGCCGGCGAAGGCGGGCGCGGCGAGCGTGGAGACGCTGCGGCTGCGGGTGAGGGCCTGGGGATGGGCTGCGCGCAGCGTGCGGTACACGGCGGTGGCGAACTCGTCGTCGTACAGGCGCAGCGCGACCCGCAGGTCCGGCTTGACGGAGCGGGCGTACAGGGCGGCTTCGAGGTTCGTGGTGTCGCTGCTGGTCAGGGCGAGCAGGGCGTGCGCGCGATGGATCTTGGCGGATTCCAGGACACCTTCCTGGGTCACGTCGCCGAGGACGGTGGGGACCCGCAGACGGCGCGCGAGAGGCAGCCCGCGCGCCTCCGGGTCCTCTTCCACGCACACCACCGGGATGTCCAGTTCGCGCAGCCGGGACAGCACACGGGTGCCGATCTTGCCGAGACCGAGCAGGACGACATGGCCGGAGAGCCCGTGGGGCGGGCGGCGCAGCGCCGAGACGGTTCGGAAGGTGCCGAGTCCTTCCAGCACGGCCGCCAGCAGGACGGGGAGCAGCAGCAGTCCGGCGAGGCCGGACAGGAGTTGCAGCACCTGGCGGGCGATGGGGTCACCGACGGCGGGGTCGCCGATCGCGAACAGGTCCAGCAGGGTGAGATACGCGGCGTGCAGCGGGTGGTCGTGGGTGGTCAGCCAGCTCGCCACGGCGAGCCCGAGCACACTGCCGACGAGCCCGGCCAGTGACCAGCGCAGCCGGCGCGAGAACAGCGAGGCGATCGGAAGCGCGCGCCCGGCCAGGCGGCCGGGCGGAGAGGCCGTGCCGGCATGCGTGACGGTTTCGAGCACCACCGTGCCCCGGCCTGTCGCGGCGGCCACCGCCTCCAAGTCGGGCAGCAGCGTCGGTCCCTCCTGCCCGCTCGCGTCCGAACCCTCCGCACCCGCCGGGTCGTTGGTGGTCGACGACAGGAGGGCGAGCGTGCACAGACCTGGGTCGGCCACCTCTCCGCGCCGTGGCGGGGTGCGCTCCACCGCTCGCAACAGCAGTCCGTCGGCCTGGACCACCTTGCTGGTGCCGGCCACCGCGGTGGCCGCCAGTGCCGGCGCCGCGGTGTCCGCGTCCGACAGGACGGTCGTGGAGGTGTCCAGGGCGTCGGGGTCGAGGCCGGGGGCGGCGAGGACGGCGGCCTGGTCCAGGAGTTCTTCCAGGTGCTGGCCGAGCTTGCGGTTGTAGAGTCTGATCACCATGCGCAGCCGGGGGTTGAGCCGACGGGCGGCGAGGGCTGCCTGGATGTTGGCCGCGTCGTCGTCGTGGACCAGCGCCAGCGCGGAGGCTTCCCGCACGCCCGCTTCGACCAGCACCGCTTCGGTCAGCACGGATGTCTCCAGGATCCGGGGAGCCGGTCCGCTGCCGCCGGTTGCGCCGGCCGTACGGGTCAGGGCAGCCTGCATCCGGCCGAGCAGGGCGGCAGCCCGCGTCGAGTTCGTGGCGTCCGTGCCGCTCGACGTGGGGACGACCAGGGTGACCCGCTCCCGGTACACCGTCGTCAGCTCGCCGGCCAGCCGCTCGGCGAGCGCGTCGTCACCGCACACGATCATGTGTCCCGGCCGCGTGGCACCGGGCGGCGGTTGAAGGAACAGAGCCATGTCGTCGAAGACCTCCGGTCGAACGGACGCCCAGGGGAGGCGAGGGGGCCGGGTGCGGTCAGGCACTCACCTGCGGTGCCTGACCTCCCGGTCGCGACACCGGTTCGCCCTCGCCGCTCTCGGGCACCCCCGCGATCTCCTCGACGTGGAAGAGCCGGGCGATCGGCACGTCGGTCGAACTGTGCGCGACGATCGAGAAGGCGATGCACACGGCGATGAGCGTGAACGCCTCCTCGCCCCCCGGGATCCCGGCCTGGAGCACCAGAAGCCCGTACACCACCGATGCGAAGCCCTTCGGCCCGAACCAGGCCGCCACGAGCTTCTCCTGGCGGGTGAACCGCGTCCCGAGCAGCGACAGCAACAGCGAGGCCGGCCGGATCAGGACGATGGCGAGGACCACCGCCACATAGCCGCCGAACGACAGGTCACCGAACAACTGCGGGGTCAGCAGGGCCCCGAACACCAGCAGCGCGGCGAACTTGGCCAGCTCGGCCAGTGCCTCGCCGAGCGGCTCGAACGCCTTCTGCGCTTCCGGCGAGCGTGCGGTGAGCACGGCGCCGGCGGAGAACGCGGCGAGGTAGGGGTTCGCGTGGGTGAGGTGGCACGTGGCGTACAGAATCACACCGATCGCGAGCGGCAGGAGCGGCTGCAACTTCGGCTCGGCGCCCAGGAGCCGGAACCGTACGAGCTCGTTCGCGGCGAACGGCAGGACCACACCGAAGGCCAGCCCGAGGACCAGCTCCAGGGCGATCTTCCCGATCGACGCCTCGGCGTCGCCGGACGTCGGCCCGGCCGCCGCGATCAGGACGAGGACGACCGGCAGCGCGAGGCCGTCGTTGATGCCGCTCTCCACGTTCAGCAACTGCCGCAGCTTCGACGGGACTTCCTTGCGCCCGACGATCGCGGACGCGAACACCGGGTCCGTGGGGGCCAGTACGGCACCGACGAGGAAGGACGTCGTCCAGTCGAGCCCCACGAGGAAGTGCGTGATCAGAGCCATGCCGACGAAGGCGATCGGCATGCCGAGGCCGAGGGCGCGCGCCGGGTTGCGCCAGTTCTCCCGCAGCGTGGGGAACGAGACGTGCATGCCGTCGGTGAACAGCACCGCGAACAGCGCCAAGTCGGCCGTCACGGACACGATTTCGCTGTCCGGGGTGATGTGGATCAGCCCGAGGAAGCCGTCGCTGACCAGTGCGCCGCCGACGAGGAAGAGGAAGGACGTCGACAGTACGGTCCGGGCCGCGAGCCCCGACAACAGCACCGCGATGAGCAGCGCCACACCGAACACCACGACGAGCACCATGATGAGAACCCCCGATCGACGAAGAGACTTCTGTCCATACCGCCGACCAGACTTCCCGGCACACCGGTGAGGATCTTACACGTGCTTTACGCGTTCCTGACAGTTCCTTGAGGTGCACTCCGGGACCGGAATCCTTGCCGGGTTCCGGCAGGAAGGGAGCGGGCGCGTGAGGCCGGTCGAACCGTTTTCGGCGTCAGCGCCCGGTGACGGCGTCGGCTTGCCGGACGTCGGGCACGCCGTCCGGGTCCTCGCCGCGGTCCTCCTCCTCGCAGAGGCGCCGGTACACACCGTTGCGGCGTCTGATCAGCGCGGCCGCCAGTACGGCCGCGGTCAGTGAGCCGATGAGGACGGCGGCCTTGACGGGCGCGGCCGCTGCCGGGTCGGGGAAGGCGAGATCGCCGATCAGCAGGGCGACGGTGAAGCCGATCCCGGCCAGTGAGGCGAGGGCGAAGACGTCGGCCCAGGCCAGTTCGGGGTTGAGCCGGGCGCGGGTGAAGCGCGCGGCCAGAAAGGTCCCGGCGAAGATCCCGACCGTCTTGCCGGCGACGAGCCCGAGTACCACGCCGAGCGGCTCGGGTCGGGTGAACACCTCGCCCAGTGAGGTGACCGAGACGCCGACCCCGGCGGCGAAGAGGGCGAAGAGGGGAACCGCGACGCCCGCGGAGAGGGGGTGGAGAAGGTGGGAGGTGCGTTCGCCGGGAGAGCGGTCCTCGCCCTCGTCGCGGGTGGTGCGCAGGATCAGACCCATGGCCACACCGGCGACGGTGGCGTGGATGCCGCCGTTGTACATCAGCGCCCAGATCGTGAGCCCGAGCGGGGCGTACCACCACCATCCCCGGACTCGGAAGCGCTGGAGCAGGTAGAAGACGGCAAGACCGGCCGATGCCCCGCCGAGCGCGACGAAGTTCAGGTCATGGGTGAAGAAGACGGCGATGACGAGGATGCCGCCGAGGTCGTCGACGACGGCGAGGGTGAGCAGGAAGGCGCGCAGCGCGGCGGGCAGATGGGTGCTGAGCACGGCGAGCACGGCCAGTGCGAAGGCGATGTCCGTGGCCATCGGAACGGCCCAGCCGTCCGGACCGCCACCGCCCGCGGTGGCGGTGACGGCGTAGACCGCGGCGGGCACGGCCATGCCGGAGAAAGCGGCGATGACCGGAAGGGCGGCGGTGGCGGGAGTGCGGAGCTCACCGACGACCAGTTCACGCTTGAGTTCGATGCCGGCGACGAGGAAGAAGAGGGTGAGCAGACCGTCGGCGGTCCAGTGGCCGACGGAGAGGTCCAGGCCGAGCGGCGGTATGCCGAAGTGGACGTCGCGGATGCGCTCGTAGGTGTCGGCCCACGGCGTGTTCGCCCAGACCAGCGCCACCACGGCTGCCCCCAGCAGGACCAGCCCGCCCACCGTCTCCGTCCGCAGGGCCTGGGTGATG
Source organism: Streptomyces antibioticus (assembly GCF_002019855.1). Classification (NCBI taxonomy): domain Bacteria; kingdom Bacillati; phylum Actinomycetota; class Actinomycetes; order Kitasatosporales; family Streptomycetaceae; genus Streptomyces; species Streptomyces antibioticus. Next base: position 8,369,648 of record NZ_CM007717.1, read on the forward strand.
GCCGTGCGCTCGGGCAGCGGCAGCAGGCCGAGGAAGGGGGAACGCCGGCGTGGCGCGGCAGCCATGACAGAGCCTCCGGGGATCGGTCCGCGGGCACACGAGCCCCTGACGCCGACCAGACTTCCCGGCACACCGCGCGCCGCTCACCAGCCTCCGAGGGGCCGCACACTGACGCGTTCCTCACACCCTAACCGGCACCGTCGTGTTCCGCCAGAAGCTCTCTCACCTGCGGGAATGCAGTGCGGAGCACGACGAGCGGGCCCGCGTTCACCCATGGTGCGAGGTGAGCGCGGGCCCGCTCGGGAACCGGGCCACGGGGGCGGTCAGACGGTGGTCTTCACCGGCTCCTGGTCCTCGTCGCCGTCGGTGATCTCGCCGGCCTTGCGCGCACGGACGTACTCCAGGAAGGAGTCGAGTTCGCGCTTGACGACCGGGGCCAGCAGATACAGGCCGATGATGTTGAAGACCGACAGCAGGAACAGCGCGGAGTCGGCGAGGCTGATCAGCGAGTCGAGGGACATCAGAGCGCCCACGATCACGAACAGGCTCCACACGCTCTTGAAGACGGTCTCGCTGGCCTTGCTCTTGCCGAACAGGTAGGACCAGGCCTTGAGGCCGTAGTAGCCCCAGGTCAGGATCGTGGAGAAGGCGAACAGCAGCACCGCGACGGTGAGCACGGTCGGGAACCACGGCAGCACGGTCTCGAAGGCGTCGGAGGTGAGGGTGACGCCGCCGATGCTCTCACCGGCGCGGGCCTCGCCCCAGCTCGCCGGGTTGGCGATGACGATGGTCAGCGCGGTCATGGTGCAGATGACGACCGTGTCGATGAACGGCTCCAGCAGGGCGACCAGGCCCTCGCTCGCGGGATGCTTGGTCTTGACCGCGGAGTGGGCGATCGGGGCCGAGCCGAGACCGGCCTCGTTGGAGAAGGCGGCGCGCTGGAAGCCGATGATCAGCGCACCGATCACACCGCCCGCGACGCCGTCGGCCTCGAAGGCGCCCCGCAGGATGGTCTGGAAGGCGTCCGGCACGTGGGTGACGTTCCCCAGGATGACGACCAGGCAGGCCACAATGTAGATGCCGGCCATCGCCGGCACCAGTCGGCTGGTGACGGAGGCGATGGAGCGGATGCCGCCGAGCAGCACGAGACCCACCAGCGTGGCGACGACGAGGCCGAAGAGGACGGCACCGGCGGAGGATGCCAGGAAGCCGTTCTCGCCGCCGAAGGTCGAGGAGACCTGCGCGTAGCTCTGGTTGGCCTGGAACAGGTTGCCGCCGAACAGGCCGAAGAAGAGGACCATGATCGAGGCGAGGACGGCGAGCACCTTGCCGAACGTGGCGCCGCGGCTGCCGAAGCGCTCCTTGAGGCCCTTGGGCAGGTAGTGCATCGGGCCGCCGGAGACGGTGCCGTCCGCGTGCACCTCGCGGTACTTCACGCCGAGGGTCACCTCGACGAACTTCGTGGCCATGCCGAGCAGGCCGCACAGGATCATCCAGAACGTGGCACCGGGGCCGCCGATGGAGACGGCGACGGCCACACCGGCGATGTTGCCGAGACCGACGGTTCCGGAGACGGCCGCGGTCAGGGCCTGGAAGTGGTTGACCTCGCCGGCCGACCCCTTCTCGTCGTACTTCCCGCGTACGACGTCGATGGCGAGTCTGAACTTGCGGAGCTGGACGAATCCGAACCAGCCGGTGAAGACGAGACCCGCGACCACGAGCCAGGCGACGATGAGGGGGAGGTCCGTACCTCCTACGGGGACGGTGTAGAAGACGACTTCACCGAGCCGTTCGGCGATGGGCTCGAAGAATCCGCTGACTGCTTCATCGACGGACGTGGTGACGGAGTCGAGTGACACTATGGCTACCTCGGCGGTGCGGGGACCGGCGCAGAGGCCTGCGCCGGGGGAAGTCCGGTCTGTGAGCGAACGCCGTTGTCCGGTCGGCGACCTGGGGTGACGCGCCCGCGGATGCGGAACGTCAGGCCCCTGGCCTGTGATCGGCTCGCAGACCGACACTCCGCGCGGCGGCGGGACTCGTGCCACCTGCGGAGTTGCGACGTTCTACCATGAACTTTGCCGGATCTTTAGTGACGCACGTCATATATCTGCCCGGCCTCACGGAAGCACCAGGCGGCGCAACCGGACCGTTATACGGAATCGGGAATCCGTTCATCGGACACATATCTCTGTGCGACAGGGGTGTCACGGCATGCAGCGCCATGACAGCGCTGCACGTCGGACGGGACGGCCGACGCTCCGGCGCCGGCCGCCTATCCGGCAGCGGGCAGGGAGGATGAAAGGGACGCCGATTCGGGAGTGCGGGGCAGGGCCGGGAGAGGGGTCCGCTCGGACTGCTGGACGGTGCCGTCGCCAGGAGCGTCGGGGACGCCCGCACTGGTGGACAACCAGGACCAGGCGGCCAGGGCCAGGGCGATCGCGACGGCTGTGGCGACGAGGCGGCCCGCATGCCGCAGCCGGGCGCTCGTGTCCAGGTCGCGCCAGGCCGGGTCGGCGGAGGTCTCCCCGGGCTGCCACAGCTCACCCACCGGACCCTCGGAGCCGCTTCCGCCGGCCGCCGCGCCGGATTCGCCGCGCGTGGCGCGTTCCCGTGCGGAGGGCTCCCTGGGAGCGGACGCGCGGATGGCGCGTTCGCTGTCGGTGAGGAACTTCAGCCAGACCTCGTCGGGCATCCCGTCGTCACCCGCCTCCCGGGTGGTCACCGTCGTCGCGCCTCCTCGCCGCTCGTCCGGGGCCGGTCTGCGGCATCGAGGCGGACGAAGGGCACGGCTCGTCCGGCGTCCCGGAACGACGCCTCCGTGCCGTCCACCGGGAATCCCATGAAGGCGCACAGGCGGGGGGCCGCCCGCGGATGCTTCCGGGCGTAGCGGGCCATCTCCTCACCGCATTCCTCGGCTGTCAGGAAGTGGGCGGTGACGGCGTGGTGTCGGTTGCCGAACTGGACGACCGTCTTCGGCTGCGCACGAAGGTTCCGGTACCAGTCCGCCTTCGGGCCGAAACCGGCCGCGACGGTCCAACTCGCCTCGGAGGGCTCGTGGCGCACGACCTCCAGGACCACATGACGATCCAGGCCCGTGACGCGGCCGGTGTGGTGCAGCAGGAGCAGCCGTTTGCCGAAGAGCGGCCCGAGTCCCGCGCGGAAGAGCGCGATCGGCAGCCGTGCGGCCAGGCGCCGCCAGCCGGTGGGAAGGTGCGGGCGGACCTGAGTGTCCGGAGGTCTGCGTGTCATCGTGACCCTCTCGCGGGTGGGCTGTCGGCTCTCGGGCTCGATTGGGTAAAGGTCCCGTGGGGAGAACGCCTGGCCCGGACTGACCATTGCATAGTCTAAAGATGGGGAAGGTTACCGGCAAAGGTGGCCCTCCGGAGCCGCCGCACCCCTGGAGTACGTCGTGACCGTGAAGAAGCCGTCGTCCGGAGGCACAGCCCTGTCCTGGATGCCGATCATGGTCATGACCGCGGTGGCGGGCCTGGACATCGTGGCCGGTCCGGGGGTGGGCCTGCTGCCGCTGGTGTCGCTCGGGCCGGCGTTCGCGGGGCTGGTCGGCGGTTGGCGGCGCACCGCGCTGATCGGCGTCGTGGCCCTGGTGCTGTGTGTGGGGCTCGGGCTGTACGACGGTCTGTTCGAGTCCCGGCGGGGGTACACCGCGATGGCTTCGGTGGCGGGAGTGACCGGCGCGGGCATCGCGGCGGCCGTGATGCGTTCGCGCCGGGAGGCGGAGCTGGCGAATGTGCAGCGCATTGCGGAGGTGGCCCAGCGGGTACTGCTGCGGCCGGTGCCGTTGACCGCGGGGCCCTTGCAGGCCGCGGTGTCGTACACCTCCGCGGTGGCGGAGGCGCGGATCGGGGGTGACCTGTACGAAGTGGTGGCCTCGCCGCACGGGGTTCGGGTCATCGTGGGGGACGTACAGGGCAAGGGGCTGGCCGCGGTGGAGACGGCCGCGGTGGTGCTGGGCGCATTCCGTGAGGCCGCCCACGACGAGCCGGCCCTCACGGGGCTCGGCGCGCGTGTGGAGCGCAGCGTGGCCAGGGAACTGGAGGGGGAGAAGTTCGTCACCGCGATCCTCGCCGAGATCGGCACAGATCATGAGGCCGTCTTCCTCAACTACGGCCATCCGGCGCCGATGCTCGTCCGGCGCGACGGCACGGCCGACTTCCCCCAACCGCCCTCGTTCGCGCTCCCCTTGGGCCTGGGTGTGCACGGGACGGACCCGCCCGAGCCGTTCCGTGTCGGCTTCGCGCCCGGCGAGCAGTTGCTGCTGTACACCGACGGCGTCACCGAGGCCCGCGACAGCGACGGCCGCTTCTATCCCCTCGGGGAGCGCACGCACCTGCTGAAGGACCCGGACGCGCACGGCGCTCTGCGGGCACTTCGGGAGGACGTGGTCCAGCACGTCGCGGGACCCGCCCACGACGACGCGGCGATGCTTCTGCTGCGCTACCGCGGTCAAGGTCCCGCGTAGGGGGCGGCCATGGGTTCGGGCCGGGGCGCCGGCAGCCGGCGACTGCTCCCACCCCGTGCGTGAGCGGTGGCTTCCGCACGGTAGAAAGGACGTATGCCGGTGCACGAGACCCGCCGTGAGACCACGGATGACGTCGACGCGGTCACGGGTGCGGTACTGACCGCCTCGCGTCTGCTGGTGGCGGTCTCCGCCCGCTCATTGGCCGCGGTCGAGGAGCGGGTGACCTTGCCGCAGTTCCGGATGCTGGTCGTGCTGTCCACGCGCGGTGCCACCAAGCTGGTCGCGCTGGCCGACCAGCTCCACGTCGCGCCGTCGACGGCGATGCGCATGGTGGACCGGCTGATCGCCGCCGGCCTTGCCGACCGGCAGACCAATCCCGGCAACCGCCGCGAGACGCTGTTGCGGCTCACCGCCGAAGGGCATCGCATCGTGGGGGACGTGACCGCCCGGCGCCGCGCCGAGATCACCGCGATCGTGGAGCGGCTCGGCCCTGCCCAGCGGGTGGCCCTCGTCGAGGCGCTGAACGCCTTCAACGAGGCCGGAGGCGAGCCGCTGGCGCCGGCGTCGGACGATCCGGAGCCGCATCCGCTGGGGTGGGTGGGCGAGGCGGCGATCGGGCAGGGCGACTGAGGTGCCGCGGTAACGATCGTTTGCCTGTTCGCACGCCGCATCTTTACCGGCACGGTGAATTTTGCATAATGCAAGGGAACTGGGAAGGCGTCGAGCGACGCGGCGGAACGCGGGGGGTCGAGACGGACATGCGGCGACCGCATCGCCCTCGGCCCGCGGCGGAACCACGCCTGATGGGTCAGGTGCGTTCCGCGGTGTGGGGACCCGCGGAGTTCGTCGGCCTGCCGCCATGGTGGCTGACCGGGGAAGGGCTGCTCGCCGGAGTGCTCGCGGTGGGCGCCATCGTCGGTACGACGGTCGCGGGCGCCTGGTACGGGATCGCGGGGCCAGCTCGCGGCGAGGCCGGTCTGGTGTGCGCCGCAGCGCTGGCCGTCTACCTCTGTGCGGTGCGGGCAGGGCGGGCGCTCATCGGCATCGTGGCCGTACTCGGTGTGTGCCTGGCGCTCCACGCACCCCAGGTGGCCGCGGGGGTGGTCCTGGCGGAGCGCGGGCGCGTCGAGTCCGTGGTGGTGACGGCCGTGCAGGACGCGACGGCGGCAACCGGCCCTGGGCGCTACCTCTGCTCGGTGGCCGACCGGCACGGCGTACCGCTCGACGTCCGCATCTGGAGGGGATGCGAGCAGACCACACGCCCCGGTGACGCACTCGCGGTCGTGTACGACCCGATGGGGAGTGTGTCGCCGCAGGGGGTGGAAGCCGGGGTGCCCTGGGCGCGCCCCGTCCGCGATCTCGTCGGCTGGGCAGTGGCTCTGCTCGCCGCCTCCGTGATCGCGGTCGTGCGCTCCTATCGGCTTCCGCCCGTTCCGCTCGACACGTGGGATGCTCCCGGCCCCGCCACGGGGGGAGGAGGCTGAACGGCGGCGGGCCATGACGGCAGACATCGGTGTCGTCGGCCGCCCTGCAAGCGCACCGCCCATGCTGTGCCTGTACGTGGAGATGGTGAGGAGGGGCGGGTGGCGGCCGGGGACGCGGCGTGCCCCGCGAGCCAGGCGATCTGCTCGTCGATGGGAGCTGGAAGCCGAAGACGCCGGTGGTCCCGGCCATGCGCTCGGCGCGCACGGCCCTGGGGACGGCCGCGCGGGGTCGTCCGGCGCAGGACGGCCTGGGCGACGGACTTGCCATGCTCCTTGCCGATCCTGACGAGCACTGAGTGGTGTGCATCGTGAAGTTGCAGTTCACCGGCCTGGTGTGTGGTGGTGTCGAGGTGCTCATGCTGGTTGTGGGCGGGTGACTTCGGTGGAGATCGTCGGTCAGCGGGCGACTTCGCGGTTCGTCAGGACCGGCAGGGCCCGCACCGGCGCGGTCGCCTAGGCTCACGCCCTCACTCGTCAGCGCAGTCGCGTCCTTTTCAGCAGGCGCAGGCCGGTGGTGATCGCCTTGGCGAAGGTGTCGTGGTCCATGCCGCGGGCTGGGGCGATCGGGTGGAGTCGCTGGTGGGCGATGGTCTGGGCTTCGGTGTACTTCAGCAGGCCGTCGGCGCCGTGGCGTCGGCCCAGGCCGGAGTCGCCCATGCCGCCCATCGGGGCGTCGAGGCTGCCCCAGGCGGCGGCAAAGGCTTCGTTGATGTTGACGGTGCCGGCGTGGATCTGGGCGGCGACCTGCCGGCCGTGGCGGGGACTGGTGGTCCAGACACTGGCGTTGAGGCCGTATTCGGTGTCGTTGGCGAGCGCGATCGCCTCCTCGTCGGTGGAGTAGGGATAGACCGAGACCAGCGGCCCGAAGGTCTCGGCGCGGTAGCAGACGGCGTCGGAGGTGACGCCGGTGAGGATGGTCGGCTCGTAGAAGAGTGGGCCGAGGTCGGGGCGGGCCCTGCCGCCGGCGAGCACGGTGGCGCCCGTCGCCACGGCGTCGTCGACGTGGGCGGTGACCGTGGACAGTTGGGCGGGGTTGGTCAGGGAGCCGACGTCGTAGCCGTAGTCGAATCCCGCTCCCAGGGTGAGCTCGCGGGTGCGGGCGGCGAACCGGGTGGTGAACTCGTCGTACAGCGAGTCGTGCACGTAGAGCCGTTCGATCGAGACGCAGAGCTGTCCGGCGGACGGGAAGCAGGCGCGGATCGCGCCCTCGACGGCCTGGTCGAGGTCGGCGTCGGCCAGCACCAGCATCGGGTTCTTGCCGCCCAGCTCCAGGGAGGCGCCGATGAGGCGCTCCCCGGCGTCGCGGGCGATGGAGCGGCCGGTGGCGGTCGAGCCGGTGAACATGACGTAGTCCGCACCGGCCATGAGCGCTGGTCCGATCGAGGAGCCGGAGCCGACGACGAGCTGCCACACACCGGCCGGGAGGCCCGCCTCGGCGAGCAGCTCGTGGGCCCACAGCGCGGTCAGTGCGGTCTGGGTGTCGGGCTTCTGCACCACGGCGTTGCCGGCCATGAGCGCGGCGATGGTGTCGCCGGCGGCCATGGAGAGCGGGTAGTTCCAGGGGGAGATCACGGCGATCACGCCCTTGGGGTGGTGCAGCTCCCGGGTGCGGGTCAGGCCGGGAATCGTGCCGCTGCGGCGGCGCGGCTTGAGCAGCGAGGGCCCCATGCGGGCGTAGTAGCGCGCCGTGGCGGCGATGTCGGTGATCTCCAGGAAGGCGTCGCGGCGGGGTTTGCCGTTCTCGGCCTGCATCAGGTCCAGGGCTGCGTCCTGCCGGTCGAGGACCAGGTCGTGGAACCGGAGCAGCACCGCGGCGCGGTCCCTCGCCGGGCGGGCCGCCCAGGCGCGCTGGGCCTCGCGGGCGGTGAGGAACGCCTCGGTGACCACCTTCGGGGAGGAGACCGGGAGGGTGGCGAGCGGCTCCAGGGTGTAGGGCGCCAGGGTGGTGACCGTGTCGTGGCCGGCGGCGGTGACCCGGGTGGCGAGCCAGGCGAGCAGGGCCGGGGTGATCGAGCCGAGGACGCCGGAAGCCGAGGGAGTGGTGGAAGTGGTGGGAGCGGTGGTCATGGTGGCCCCTCAGGGATCCTTGTGGGTTGGGTCAGCCGAGGTGGAGCAGGACGATGCCGATGTACTGGCAGGTCCAGGCGGTGATGGTGAAGAGGTGGAACAGCTCGTGGAAGCCGAACCACCGTGGTGAGGGGTCGGGCCACCTGGCGGCGTACACGATCCCGCCGAGGGTGTAGAGCCCGCCGCCGACCACGATCAGGACCCCGGCCGCGGTGGAGGCGGCGAAGAGGGAGCTCAGCACCGGGACGACCGACCAGCCCAGGGCGATGCAGAGACCGGTGGTCAGCGCTCGTGGCGCGGTGCGCCAGCCCAGCCGGAGCGCGATTCCCGCCGCTGCACCGGTCCACACCCAGGCCAGGATCGCGGCCTGCTCGAATCCGGTGAGCGCGGCCACCGCGATCGGGGTGTAGCTGCCGGCGGTGATCAGGAAGATGTTGGTGTGATCCACCCGCCGCAGCGCCAGTTCGGCCCGGGGGCCCCAAGCGCCGAGGTGGTAGACCGCAGAGGTCGCGAAGAGGACGAACCCGGTCGCCGCATAGACCACGGCCGCGGCCCTCCCGGCCCCGGCCGGTGCGAGAGCGATCAGCACGATCCCCGCGGCCAGCACCAGCGGCGCCGCGGCGGCGTGGAGCCGACCACGCAGGCGCGGCCTCAGCACGGACCCCGGATCCCCGGCACGAGTGGCGAGGCCAGGATCAGCCGGGGCAACCAGTACACCGGACGTCGGCGGGCCCTCGTAGCCGGACACCGGTTCTCCTCTCTCTCGGGGTGGGTGGCCACCTTCAGCGTGGCCACACGCGAAGAGCCGAGACAGATGCGGTGCGGCCCCGGAGTTACTAGATTGGGCCCCATGGATTGGGATCAGCCGAGGCCGCCGGTCAGCCTGCTGCTGATGACGCAGATCGCCGCGGACCATGGCGTGCCGGCGGAGGCGTGCCTGGCGGGCACGGGAGTGACGCCGGAGGCGTTGCTCGACCCGGGGACCGAGGTCACGCCACGCCACGACCTCGCGGTGGCCCGCAACCTGATCACGCTGGTGCCGTCGGGTCACCCCGGGCTGGAGATGGGCAGCCGGTTCCGGTTGGCCGAGCAGGGCATCTACGGGTTCGCGTTGCTGAGCAGCCCCACGCTGCGGCAGGCCGTCGATGTCGGCCTGAGATTTCTGGACCTGGCCTTCGCGATGGGCACCGTCGAGGCACGGACAGACCGCGACGGCGATCTGATTCTCAGCCTCGACGCCCCTGAGCTTCCTCCGACGGTGCGTCGCTTCTATGTGGAGCGTGATGCCGCATCGATCATGACGATTCAGCGCGTGATCGCTCCGAACCTGGAGGCGATCACTCGTGTCGAGTTCGCCTTCCCGGCGCCACCCGAGGGCGACAGCGTCTTTCGTGATGTCTTCGGTCTTGAGCCGCTCTTCGACGCGGAGGAGACCGTGCTCGTCATCGACCGTGCTGTCGTCGATGCGCCGCTGCCCGGGGCGAATCCTCACACCGCCGCGCAGACGATCGAGCAGTGTCGCCGGCTGCTGGATTCCCGTCGCGCCCGCACCGGGGTGGCCAGACGGGTCCGGGACGAGCTCGTGGCGGGGATCGCTGATCCGCCCTCTCTGGACACTGTCGCGGCCTTTCTGCACATGAGCGGGCGCACCCTGCGCAAACGCCTCACAGCCGAGGGCACCTCGTACCGGATCCTGCTCGATGAGGTGCGGGAGCACTTGGCGGAGGAGTTGCTGCTGGCCGGGGGGCTGCCGGTGGAGGCCATCGCCCATCGGCTCGGCTATGTGGAGGTCTCCAGCTTCTCCCAGGCGTTCCGGCGCTGGAAGGGAGTGGGGCCGCGTGAGTTCCGCTCCACGTTCCGGGTACAGCGCCTCCGCGGCGCCTGATCCCAGGCGGGCCTGATCGAGTAACTTCCGTGCCGCCCGGGCTCTGTGGCGCAACCTGATGGCTGCCTAGCGTTCATGGCATGTCCCACGACCTTGACACTCCACTCGTTCTCCCTTCAGGCGCGACGCTGACGAGCAGGATCGCGAAGTCCGCGCTCAGCGAGGCGATCGGCAGCCAGGACAACGCACCCACACCGGAGCTGATCCGCCTCTACGACCGGTGGGCCGGCTCGGGCGCAGGACTGCTCATCACCGGCAACGTGATGGTCGACCGCCGCGCCCTCGGTGAGCCCGGCAACGTGGCCGTCGAGGACGGACGGCACCTGCCGTTGCTCAAGGAGTGGGCCGCCGCGGCCACCGCCGTGGGCGCCCAGGCATGGGTTCAGCTCAACCACCCCGGACGCCAGGCACCCAAGGGCCTCAACGGCAGCCATCAGGCGGTGGCACCGTCGGTCACGTCCGTCTCCGGAGCCCCCGGTGTCTTCGGCAAGCCGCGGGCGCTGGGACGTGAGGAGATCTCCGGGATCGTCGCGCGCTTCGCCGCCGCGGCACGGACGGTGGTCGAGGCCGGCTTCACCGGTGTGCAGGTCCATGCCGCCCACGGCTACCTCATCAGCCAGTTCCTCTCTCCGCTGACCAACCGGCGCACCGACGAGTGGGGCGGCACCCCGGAGAACCGCCGTCGATTCCTGATCGAGATCGTCCGTGCGATCCGAGCCGCCCTGGGTCCCGGCATCCCGATCGGGGTCAAGCTCAACTCCGCCGACTTCCAGCGCGGCGGCATGACCGAGGACGAGTCCACCGAGGTCGTCCTCGCCCTGGCAGCAGAGGGCATCGACCTGCTGGAGATCTCCGGCGGCAACTACGAGTCCACGGTCTTCATGGGTGCCGACGCCGCCGAGCGGGGCGAGGCCAGGGCCTCCACCAAGAGCCGGGAGGCATACTTCCTCGGCTACGCCGAACGGGTCCGCAAGGCGATCGATGACAGCGGCACCACGCTGCCGCTGATGGTCACCGGCGGGTTCCGCACCCGTACGGGCATGACCGAAGCCCTCGAGAGCGGCGCCGTCGACGTGATCGGTCTCGGCCGACCGCTCATCCTGGAGCCCGACCTGCCCCGGCGCCTGATCGCCGGCACCGAGGCCGCGCTTCCCGTCACGATCAAAAAGCTGCGGATCAAGCACCTCGAAGGGATGGGCGAGCTGATGTGGTACGGCGTCCAACTGCGCCGCATCGGCCAGGGCAAGGACCCCGACCCCGAGCGGCACCCGCTGCGCAACGTGCTCCACTACATGCGCACCACCGGCCTGATCGGCAAGCCCGCCCGCCGCGGCATCGCCTGACCGCCCCGCCACCGACCACTCGCAGGACGGAAGACCCCATGCCCATCGGGTTCACCCTCACCCCGGAGCAGATCGAGCTCCGTAACCAGGCCCGTGCCTTCGCCCAGCAGCATCTCGCCCCGCTGGTCGATCGGGTCCGTTCCACCACTGACCCCTACGAGGCCGCGCTGCTGGTCAAGCCCGCCCACGAGGCGGCGCTGGCGGCCGGCCTGGTCAAGGGCATGATCCCCGAGGTCTTCGGCGGGACCATGGGCAGCGGCGTCGACGCCGCGATCGTGACCGAGGAGCTGGCGGCCGTCATGCCCGACTTCGTCGCGGCCCTCGGCGGGGTCCTGCTCGCGCTGACGCCGGTCTACTTCGGTGGCGACATGGACCAGACCAGCAGGTTCCTCGCGCCCTTCCTGGCCGGCGAGGGATCACCCCAGGCCGTGATGGCGCTCTCCGAACCGGCCGGCACCGCCAACTTCGCCGCGCCCGCCCCGGCCGAGGGGATCGCCACCACCGCTGTCCTCGACGGCGAGGAGTGGGTGATCACCGGCGAGAAGCAGTGGTCGGCCAACCTCGGCGGCTGGGACGGCACCGGCCCCGAGCTCATGGTCGTCGTGTGCCGCACCCCCGGCGGGATCTCCCTGATCGGGGTCGAGAAGGAGCACTTCACGCCCGACAACCTCCAGGTGCTCGACACTCTGGACATGCCCGGCTTGCGCGGTCACCTCACCCAGACCGTGCGCCTGGAAGGCGTCCGCGTCCCCAAGGGCAACCTGATCGGCACCGAGGGCATGGGGCCGGACCTGACCTACATCGCCTTCACCGCCTCGTCGGCAGCCGTCGGCGTGATGGCCACCGCCACCATGCGCGCCGCCTTCGACGTGGCCTTCGCCTTCGCCAGGCAGCAGACCCGCGGCGGCGGTGTGCCGATCATCGAGCACCGCCCCGTCGCCGACTTCCTCACCGACGCCAAGGGCAGGATCGAGGCCACCCGCATGCTGTCCTGGAAGGCCCTCGACGCTGTCTCCTCCGGAGATCCCGCAGGACTGGAACTCGCCCTGCATGCCAAGGTCTTCGGCTCCGAGACCGCCATCGAGGTGATCAACAAGCTCATCCAGGTGGTCGGCGTGCAGTCCTACAACAAGGACTTCCCCATCATTCACCACCTGCTCAACGCGCTGGCCTACCCCGTCTTCGAGGGCGGCAACATCAGCATGCGACGCCGCCAGCTCCAAGGCGTCATCACCACCGAGGGCTGGAACCCGCTCTCAGCATCGGGACTCGCCTGATGTCCGCCCCGACCGGCACACGGCTCCCGACCACAGCGTGGCGACACCGCCGTCGCGGCGACGCAGCGGTAGGGATGGTCCTATGAGCAGCGCGCGGGAAATCGACCTCACCACACTTCGGCTGGAGCAGGACGGACGTGTCCTCACAGCGTTCTACGCCAACCCGCCGCTCAACCTGATCACCACCGCGTTCCTCAAGGACCTCGACCGGCTCACCCGCGCCGTCGACCGCGACCCGACCATCGGCGCGGTCGTACTGACCAGCGATCTGCCCGGAAGGTTCATGATCCACGTCGACGCCGAGGAGCTCGGCTCGATGGTCGGCCTGCCACTGCCGCGACTGCGTCCCGGTGCCGTTCTGCCTGTCTGGAAGGCTTCCGACCGGGCCCTGGGCCTGCCCGGAGGGGAGTCCGTCGGTACGCGCCTCGGCACCCTCGGCGCGGGGATGCTCTGGGCCCACCGCTGGAAGAAGTCAACGCTGCGGATGAACCGCTCCGGCGTGGTCTACCTCGCCGCGATCGGCGGGCCGACTCTGGCCGGTGGTACGGAGATCGCCCTTGCCTGCGACATCCGGTACGCCGCTGACGACCCCTCAGTGGTCTTCGGACAGAGCGAGATCCTCTTCGGCATGCTGCCCGGCGGAGGCGGCACCCAGCGACTGACCCGCCACATCGGGCCCGGCCGAGCCCTTGAGATGATCCTTGAGGGCTCGACCGTCGACGCCGCCCAGGCACTCGACCACGGCCTGGTCCAACGCCTCGTGCCGTCGGACGAGCTCCTCACCCGCACCCAGGCCGCCGCAGCCCGGCTCGCCACACGACCCCGGGGAGCGGTCTCAGCCGCCAAGCGCCTCGCCTACGCCGCCACTGACCGTCCCTTGCGTCGAGGCCTGGATCACGAGCTCGCCGCCTTCATCGCCGCCGGCACCGCCGAGACGCCCAAGCGAGTTCTGCCGATCCTGGCCCAGGAAAGCAAGGAGCACGGCGAGACCCCCCTTCTCTCCGACCCGCGGACCTGGCTGGACGGCGGCCGGCTGAACAACCGGTCGACGTAAGTGCAGGTCGGCGGGCGTCCGGTGCTGGTTCCGCACGGAGGCGACAGCGTGGACGAGGCCGCGCTTCCCGGCGACCACCGCCGGATCCTGGCGATCGTGCGGGCCGCCGGTGGTCTGGTGCAGGTGAGGGCGGTGGGCGAGAAGCTGGAGCCGCTGCGGACGAAGCTGGTCAAACTCGCGGATCGCGGATGGCGAAGTCGCCCGCTGACCGACGATCTCCACCGAAGTCACCCGCCCACAACCAGCATGAGCACCTCGACACCACCACACACCAGGCCTGTGAACTGCAACTTCACGATGCACACCGCTCACTGGGGTTGGTGGTGAAACAGGTCGTTCTTGCCTTCGGCGAAGCCGCCCCCCGGCGCCCTTGACTACGACGCCCTCCCGCTTCTCGACAACACCGCACCGCAGCCGGTTGCGCCCCGGCGGCCTCCGAGCGGCCATGACCCACCAGTCCCACGCAGACGAAGGCCCAATTCTGCGGGACGAGTGCGAGCCGCCGCCGGGTGGCGTGCGGTTCGGCCGCACCGCGGGGCCGCATTCTCATCGAGGTCAGTGCCCCGGAGCAAGTTCCCCGCTGAGCCGGTCGTGGAGATGGGCGCTGTGCTCGTTCAGGCCGATGATCTCGACGTGCTTGCCGCGCCGGGCGTACCTGGTCTCGATCGCGTCGAGGGCGGCGACGGAGGAGGCGTCCCAGACGTGGGTGGCGCTCATGTCGATGACCACGTGGTCGGGGTCGCCCGCGTAGTCGAACCGGGTGACCAGGTCGTTGGAAGAGGCGAAGAAGAGTTCCCCGGTGACCGAGTAGACCACCTGGCTTCCGTCCGGGTCGGTGACCGAGGTGACGTCGGCCAGGTGGGCGACGCGTTTGGCGAAGACGACCATCGCCGTGAGCGTACCCACCGCGACGCCGATGGCGAGGTTGTCGGTGGCGACCACGACGGCGACGGTGATCACCATGACGGCGATCTCCCCGGCGGGCATCCGCTTGAGCGTCCTGGGGGCGACGGAGTGCCAGTCGAACGTCGCGAACGACACCATCACCATCACCGCGACGAGAGCCGCCATCGGGATATCGGAGACGACCGGGCCGAAGACGATGCACAGCACCATCAGGAACACACCCGCCAGGAACGTGGAGACACGGGTGCGGGCAGCCGACACCTTCACGTTGATCATGGTCTGGCCGATCATGGCGCAGCCGCCCATGCCACCGAAGAAGCCGGTGACGATGTTCGCGATGCCCTGACCGATGGACTCGCGGGTCTTGTCGGAGCGGGTGTCGGTGATGTCGTCGACGAGCTTGGCGGTCATCAGGGACTCCATCAGGCCGACCAGCGCCACGGCGAGGGCGTAGGGAGCGACGGTCGTCAGCGTGTCCATGGTGAACGGGACGTCCGGCAGGCCGGGTACGGGCAGCGAGGAAGGCAGCTCGCCCTTGTCGCCGACGGTCGGGACCGCGATCGCGGCCGCCACCGTGATCACGGTGAGGACGACGATCGACACCAGAGGCGCCGGGACCACCTTGGTGACCTTCGGGAAGAGCACCATCAGTGCCAGCCCGGCCACGATCAGCGGGTAGACGGGCCAGGGTACGTCCGTCATCTCCGGAACCTGCGCCATGAAGATCAGGACGGCCAGCGCGTTGACGAATCCGACCATGACGCTGCGTGGCACGAAACGCATCAGCTTCGCCACCCCGAGCACACCGAGGATCACCTGGAAGACACCCGCGAGAATGACGGCGGCCACGAGGTAGCCGAAACCGTGCTCATGGTTCAACGGTGCGATCACAAGCGCGACCGCGCCGGTTGCGGCGGAGATCATGGCGCGGCGACCGCCGACGACGGAGATGGTCACGGCCATGGTGAAGGAGGCGAAGAGGCCGACGGCGGGGTCGACCCCGGCGATGATCGAGAACGAGATCGCCTCGGGAATGAGGGCCAGGGCGACGACGAGTCCGGCAAGGATCTCGGTGCGCCACACCTCGGGGTTGCCGATCCAGTCGGGCTTGAGCCCGCCCAGACGGGAGGTCGGGGGCAGTGCGGATGTGGACAAGAGCAGTTACCTGTCGTGTTCGGGCACACCCGGCCGGGGCGCGGGGCGTGCGGGAAGGCGCGGGAGTGGCCGGGGGCGGCCGTCCGCGAAGCCCAGGGAGCGGGCTGGAGGTCACAGGGCAGCAGCGCAGCACCGACAGAAGAAGGCGGCGGGCCGTGCTTCAGGGGCGAAGGCTCACGGCGGGCAGGCGGCGGCGCTCGGCATCATGGGCATGCGCACGCACTCTCCTGCAAAGGGTCGGTCTTCGCCGGGGGCGTCGTCGGCCCCGACACGGCTGACGGTCACGGGATCGATCCCGCACCATAGGAGGGAGACAGCACGGAGCCGACCCCGACGGACGCCTACTCTACCCTGACGTTAGGGTAGAGATTGATTTCGGCAGGCTGTGGCCTTGGCAACAGACAGAAGAGGGCACCCCTGTGAGCAGCACGCACATGCAGATCGGCGAGGTCGCCGCCCGGACCGAGTTGTCCCTGCGCACGATCCGGCACTACGAGGAAGCGGGCCTGGTCGCCCCCTCCGCCCGATCCCAGGGCGGCTTCCGCCTGTACACCGAAGCCGACGTCGCGCGCTTGATGGTCATCCGCCGTATGAAACCGCTCGGTTTCACCCTCGATCAGATGCGCGAACTGCTGGACGCGACCGACCGCCTCGACGCGGGCGACGGCCTCGGTAGCGAAGCGCGCGCCGAATTGCTGCAACGGGTGCGTACCTATCAGCAGGCGGCTGCGGAGCAGGTCGACCGGTTGCGTGTGCAGTTGGCCCGTGCCGAGGAGTTCGAACACACCCTCCGATCCCGCTTGGACAGCGGTCGGCCCTCGCCCGGTGAAGCGGCTTGACGGAGCGAGGCCGGCCACGCGATCTCGGCACCGAGCCCTTGGCCACCGGCGTACGAAGTGCGAAGGTGACACAGACCCTGCCGGACCAGGTCCGTACAGAGGAGGAATCGGCTACCCGGAGCCGGTGCGGGACAAGGCGCCGGAGACCGTGTACCGGGGCGACGGCACCACTCGGCTCCTGCCCCAGTTGCCGGCCCCTGATGCTGATGGCGACGTCCTGGCACAAGAAGCCGGAGAACGTCCGCCGGTACTTCAATCCGCCCCCGGAAGCGACCGCTGAACTCACGGCTTTGCCCGCCCCGGGAGGCAGCCGCCGCTGAACGACTCCTGCCGGGGCGGAGCCGGCCTGTCGCGGAGCGCTTCGCAGGCTGGGAAACAGGGCCCCGGCCCGCTCGGGGTCCGGTGAGACGAAGACTGCCTCTGCCGCCACCAGGACCATGGAGAGATCTTCCTCGGTGACGATCGAACCAGTCACGTACACCTTGCGGCCCTCGGTGTCTGTGACGTGGGTGAACACACACAGCGGGGATTCCGGCGGAACGGGGCGGTGGTAGCGCATCTCAAGGGAGACCGTCATACCTGGAACTCCCGCGGTGGCGCAGGGTCGGCCCATCAGCTCGTCGAGCAGCAGGGCGCTTCGAGTCGTGTCACGTGCAGGGGTGGCGCGAGCGGGCTGCCGGTTCCGGTGACGGGGCTGTACATCCCTACACCGCCCGGAACTCGTCGACCTCAGGGCTTTCCGCACGGGTGCGGCAACGTTCCGTCAGTTGCGTGGTGAGCCTGTGCACGTCGTCTGCCACGCGGTTCAGGGCGCTCGGTCCGGCTGTGGTGCGGGCGGCCGCGTCGACCAGGGCGCGCAGCTTGTGGCCGAGCGCGGTGATTGCCGTCCGTCGCTCGTTTGGTTTTCCATGTCGCCAGGGCTTCTCGGTGCGTGGCCGCATGTCGCGGCCGGGCGAAGGGATCAGCCCGGGTCCGGGGGCGGGGTGATGTCTCGTACGAATACGGGCTTGAGGCGCTTGTCCGGCAGTGCTTCGGGGAGCTGTTCCCAGTCGAGGACGTGGGAGACGACGCGGGCGGGGTCGACGTTGCCGGAGGCGGCGAGGTCGAGGGCGTCGGGGATGTGGGCGCGAACGTTGTCCCGGGCGATGCGCAGGGTGACGCCCGTGAGGTACATGTCGAGCAGGGGGAGTTCGCCGGGCCGGAAGTGGTTGCCGGCGGACTCGCAGATGCCCTCGGGGGCGAGAGACCTGACAGCGAGCGCGAGCTGGTCGACCCGGCCGGTGGCCTCGACGGCGATGTCGAATCCGTGCGGGATCGGATCCGTCATCTCGGCGGTGCGGGCACCGAAGCCCTCGGCGATGTTGCGGTGCTCGGCGTCGGGGTCGACGTACAGAACGTCGGAGGCGCCGAGCGCGCGGGCGATGTCGCACACGTAGAGACCGATGCTGCCCCGGGCGACGACCAGGACCCGGGCGCCGGGACGGGCCTTGAGGTGGGGGGCGACGAGCCGCCATGACAGGGACCAGTTGTCGCTCGCCGAGGCCATGGCGACCGGGTCGAGGCCGGTGGGCAGTGGCACGAGCATGGAGTCGGCGTAGGGGACGCGGACCAGGTCGGAGAAGAGTCCTCCCCAACTGCCGCCGATCGGCGCGCCGTACATCGCCATGTGCGGGACCGAGGCGCAGTGGGCGGTGAGCCCGCTGCGGCAGGGGGCGCAGGTGCCGCAGTTGATGGACCAGGGCACCACGACCAGGTCGCCGGGGGCCACGGTGGTGACCCGGTCGCCGATGTCGGCGACGCGGGCGACGCATTCGTGGCCGAGGGCGAACGGGGGGTCGATGAAACCGTGCCCGGCCAGGATGGAGGAGTCCACGTCGCAGGAGGTCGCGGCGACCGGCGCGACGATCGCCTCCTGGCCGGACCGGATCTCGGGGTCGGGAGCCTCGCGCCATTCGACGGTGCGTCGGGCGACGTAGGTCAGTTCACGCATCGGCCCGCTGCCCCTTCGCCAGGGCGACCAGGTCCGCGTGGCGGACGACGGAGCCGCCCGCGCCCCAGGCGCCCTCCGGCTGCTCGTGCACCAGCACCCACACCCGCAGCGCCTCGTCCCGGGACAGGCCGGCGGCCGCGAGGACGGTGGCGGTGGCCTCCTCGACCAGGCCCGCCCTGCGCCGCTCCGACAGAGCCCCCTGAGGAACCGTCACCTCCACCAGGAAGCGGGGTGCGTCGTCCTCGGCCGTCTTCTGCGCGCCCTCGGGCAGCTCGGTCAGGTAGCTCCACGCCTGGGCCCTGAAGAAGGCAGTGTCGGGCGCACCCTCCCACCGCAGCAGTACAGCGGCGAGATCTCGCTGGATCGTCGCACGGCCCTGATCGGTCAGGGCATCGGTCGGTACGGTCAACCGGATCATCGGCACGGCAGTCCCTCGGTTCTTCGACGTGGCCTCGCGTTATAACGGTCGTTATAACGCGAGGCCACGCTAGACTATGACGGTCGTTATGGCCAGAGGGGATGTGCAGGTGGCCAAGAGCAGCAATGGCGCCCCGTCCCGCGAGCGGATCGTGGTCGGCGCCGCCGACATGATCAGTCGGCGCGGACTGAGCGCCACGAGCATCCGGGACATGGCCAAGCACGCCCAGGCACCGCTCGGCTCGACGTACCACTACTTCCCCGAGGGCAAGCAGCAGTTGGCCACGGCAGCGGTTCGCTATACAGGGGAACGGATCGCCCGCAGCCTGCGCAAGGAGCTCGCGGCCGGTCCCGCCGCGGGCCTGCGCGCCTTCCTGGACCTGTGGCGAGGAATCGTCGTCGGCACCGACTTCCACGCTGGCTGCCCCGTCCTGGCCGTGGCGATCGAGGAGCCCCCGGCCGACGAGGTGCCTCCCGCCTTGGCAGCCGCGGCCGAGGTCTTCGACCAGTGGGAGGGCCTGCTCGCCGACTCCCTGCGTGAACACGGAGCCGATGCCGAGCAGGCGGCACAGGTCGCCACGCTTGTCGTCGCGGCCGTCGAGGGCACTGTGGCCCTCTGCCGCGCCAAACGCAGCACCGAACCACTGGACCGCGTCGCGGTGCAGCTCCAGGCCCTCATCGACGCTGCGATCAAGAGCTGAGGGTCTCGTCGCTAGCGCTTGCCGCAGAGCGGCCGGCCGATCCGCGCGAAGAACAGAGGCGTCGGCCATGCGCAGTCCTTACGCGCCGAATTCCTTCCTCTCAGGGGCCTTGATGACGAGGTTGTCCCGTATGGGGTGGATGCTGGAGCGGGTGGTTCCCTGCTGGGCGTCGCCGGCGTGTAGATGTCGACCTTCCTCACCCACCGGGCCACCGACTGCCGTGCGCGAGGGCCGCTCTTGCCGTGGCGGGCGTGGCGCAACGACGCGCAGAACCGGCCGGCTACGCACGGGGCCCCGCGGTGGTCCGGCCGTACTTGACGGTGTCCGGGTAGTGCTTGCGCAGATCGGACATGGTCAGCCGGTCGAACATCCGGTCGGGGAGGAGATTGGAGGCGTGGATGAGGAAGGCGGTCACGGCACCGATCGTGTAGCGAGTGCGGGGCTTGCGGTCAGTCGCGGCCTTGGCGGTCTTCCGGGCCGCGGTGTCGGAGGTCGTGCCCGATGCGGTGAACGCGGCGACGTGGTAGGGAATCGCCTGCATCAAAGTGCCGTAGCGCTCGTTCTGCTCCGGGGACATCCGAGTCGTGAGGTCACTCAGGCCCGCAAGTCCGACGCGGGCCATTTCGGTCTTGACGCCGCCCGGCTCTACGATCACCACCTGCACCCCGTAGGGAGCCAGTTCGGTACGCAGGGCGTCGCTCAGCGCCTCCACCGCGTGCTTGCTGCCGGCGTACACGCCGTAGTCAGCCATGGACACCCGGCCGTTCATCGAGCTGATGTTGACGACACGGCCCTTGCTGCGCACCAGCGCGGGAAGCAGCGCCTGGGTGAGCGCGACGGTCCCGAAGACATTCACGTCGAACACGCGCCGCCATGTGTCGAGCGGCACCACTTCGACCGGTCCGGAGCAAGGGAGGCCGGCGTTGTTGAAAAGTACCCGCACGGCGCGGTGGCGCGGGTCGCCGTCGACGCGTGCCACCAGCGCCGCGATGTGCTCCCAGTTCGTGATGTCGAGGATCACCGGCTCGATGCCGGCGGCGCGGAGCGCCGTGCCGTCGCTGTCGCGGCGTACGCCTGCAAGAACATGGAATCCGCGCCGGACCATTTCCCGTGCGGTGGCCGCCCCGTGATCACGCCGGTCGGACCGGCGGCGGGAGCCGCGGTCCTGACCTGCGCGCCGAGCTGGGACAGGGGCGGCCACGCCGGCCGCGGCCCTCAGCGCTGTCGCGGCACGGCGGTCGAGCCCAGGTATCGACCCATATCCCGCCGAACCGGAGCTCGCGTCCGATCCGGCGGGCCCGGAGTCGTCGTGGGTGTACAGCGCGGCGGCCAGGCCGAAGCCAGTGGCGTTCGCCCGCCAGGTCACATCGGCCGCATTCTCGAAGATCGCGAAGGTCGGCGGGCCCGACCCCGACCGCCTCGAGAGCCGCAGCGGCCGCGTGCGCAGTTCCCCGGCGATGCCGCGCTGCACGAGCACGCGCGAGCCGGTACAGCAGAACTGTCCGTTCATCACGATGGATGCCGTCACCAACTCTGGGACGAAGGCGTCCAAGTCGGCGTCCCTCTAACGAGTTGGTGCGTGATCGGCCTGGTCGTAGCCGGTTTTCAGACGTTGGCGGTGCGGTCGGAGACGAGGCCGGCGATGGCGCGGTAGGTGTTGGGCAGGGCATCTTGTCGGTGGGTCCAGCGGGTCAAGTGCTTCCAGTGTTTGTGATCGGCGAGGGCGTGTTCGACGGTGATGCGGTCGGACGAGTGGCCGTGTCGGTCGCGTTCCCATTGTTCGACTCTGCCGGGCAGTGCTCCCGGCCGGGGTTTTCTGGGCGGTGTGATCGCTTGTCCGCGGTGGTCGCGGCTCAGACCGAGGTAGCCGTCGTCCAGGAGGACTTCGACGTCGGGGAAGTGCTGGAAGCAGATGGCGATGCCTTCGTTGCGGGCGGCCGTGGCGTCGTGGATACGTCCTGGTCGCAGGGCATCGGCCCATGATGTGCGGCTCTGCCAGTCGGCGATCACGGTGGCCTTCATCGTGTTCTGCTTCTTCTTGCCCGACACGGACGCGCGGCGTCCGCCGCGGCCGGCCGGTGGTCGGGCGGACCTGGATCTCGGTGGCGTCCAGACGCAGCTCGACACCTTCGGCCTGGGCGTGGGCAAAGACATCCGCCAGCGTCCGTAGACGCAGGCCGGGACGGTCCAAAACCGCGCACCCCCGCTCCGCCAGCAGCGTGCGCACCTCTGCGATCGCCCGGGTGACCGTGGAACGGTCGACACCGAACAGCAGCACCGGCACCGAGTGCGGCAGGTCGTGCCGCAGATGGACCAGTGTGGCCATGAGCCGGTCGACGAACACCATCTGATGGCGGGCGCCGGCACCCGCGGCCCGCTTACGGACCCCGCCCCGCGTCGCATGGCGACGACCTTCGACCCGGCCTGCCACGGTCGGCCAACTCTTCAACCAGACACGCAAGATGAGACCGAGAGAGCCCCGTGAACAGCCGATGCGCCAGCACAAGCCGATTGACCATGATCGCCACAGCGGGATCATGCCATCCACCTGGCACGACACCTCACCCGCTATCACGCACCAACTCGTAAGTGCACTTCCCCAGTAAACGACCAGGTCGCCGGGATCGGGCAGATGGTCGTCCCGGGCACGCCGCGCAACTGCCTGCACGTCCTGGACGTGCTGCTGAACCTGGGCAGCGGGGTGAAGCCAGAGCTGGTGGCGACCGACAACGCCTTGTACTCGGACATGGTGTTCGGCCTGCTCAAGATCCTCGGCTACAACTTCAGCCCCTGGTTCCGTGACCTGGACGAGCAGCGGTTCCGGCGGGCAACGATGCCCGGGGTGGTGACGGGGACGTACGGGCCGCTGGAGGACATCGCCCGCAACCGCGTGAACCTGAACAAGGTGGTCACGCACTGGCCGGACATGCTGCGGGTCGCCGGCTCCCTGGTCACCGACCAGGTCCGCGCCTACGACCTGCTGCGGATGTTCGGTCGTGAGAAGCGCCCGACGCCGCTGGGGCAGGCGTTCGCCGAGTACGGGCGGATCGCCGAGACCCTGCGCCTGCCGGCCGTGGTCGACCCGGTGGACGGCGCCTACCGGTGTCAGGTGAGACCGGCAGCCCACCGTGCAGGAGTCTTGCCACAAGCCGGCGAGGGGACGTGTGCCACGACAAGTGCGGCACGATCCACCAGGCGTACCGGGAGGAGAGTGGAGGACCAGCTCGGCGCGCTCGGCCTGGTGCTGAACGCCGTGGTGCTGTGGACGACGAAGTACATCGACGCGGCCGTCGCCCAGCTTCGCGCGGAGGGACACGAGATCCGCGACGAGGACATCGCGCGCCTGTCGCCGCTGAAGCACAAGAACCTCAACGTGCTGGGCCGCTACAGTTTCATCGCCAGCGTTCCGGCCGCCGGTGCTCGTTCGCTGCGCGACCCGGACGCGACCGGGCTGGACGACGATAAGGGCGACGACGGAGCGGAGGAATGAACGCCGATGCCCCGGCGGCTGACGGGCCTGCCAGCCGGGCCGAGCTGCCGCCCCCGAAGGGCCTGGGGTTGACCGACCGGGGCCGCGCTCCCGAGCGGCTGGACGAGTTCGGCAACCGGGTCACCGGCAAGTGGATGCCCGAGGGCATCGACCAGGAGTTGTGGGAGCAGATCCGCGGCGCCACGATCGAGGGCTGCCTCGGCGCCCGGTCCAAGGTGCTCAAGGACTTCACCCGGGCGTGTCTACACCCGCACCTACCGTGACCTCGATGACCTGCGGCGCGTCCTCACCGTGCGCGGGAGCTCGGTGTCCGGGGCTGGATCGACCACGAGCGGGACTGCGACACGGCGAGGGGCCCGTACGGGCGCGGGGCCCTGTACTGGCATTCACCGGCCGCCCACTGTGGCCGTCGACGTGCCCCCGTGGCCGGTCGGCCGGGAGGCGGACCGCGAGACCGTTCCGTCCGCGTCTGCTGACGGCCACGGCCCCGCTTAGGGCCTGGCCGGCGATGGGGGGGGCAGCGGCCGGCCAGGGCGGTGACCAGCTTGCGGGCCGCCGCCTCGGTCAGCCGCTTGGTGACGGTGGCCGCCCGCTCTCCGGGACTCGCGGCTGGATGCCGGTGCTCTTGACGGCCTTGGTGAACTCGGCGTCGAAGCGTTCGCGCCACCTGGGCCACCAGCTTGTTGAGGTAGCTGATCTGCTTGCCGGTGGCCGGCTCCGTCAACGTCTTCTCCGCCCGCTCGCGCCAGGGCCCGTGGGTGCGCTCGTTCTCGGCCTTCCGCGCGGCCTCGGCGGCCTCGCTGCGGCAGGTGACCGCACGGTCTCGTACCACGTCTGTGTGCCCGGCGTGCCGGTGACCACCTCCCACAGCGCGGTGCAGGTCAGCGCTTCCTCGTCCACGCCTTCGGTCAGGCCGGGCCGACCAGGGCGTAGTAGCCGGTGATGCCCCGCGCGGATCCCGACACCGGCGCAGTGTCCCACCGCCGCCGTCCGCCGGTCAGCACCGCGTCACCCGGATGGCTTCCCCCGGGCATGACCTGAGCCCCGGGCGGGGCCGTCACGCTTCCCCGCCCGGGCCTCCGGAGCCTTGCCGAGAGGCTGGATCAGGGCCGGGGCAGCGGCAGGCCGGGCAGACGGGGGTGGCGCAGGTGCTGCCCGCCGTCACAGAAGTGCAGCGTGAACGTCTCCGGGCCGGGCCGGCCCGCCTCGTCGTACGCGGACAGCACGCGCTCGATCCGCTCCCACAGCTTGACCGGCCCGCCCTCGCGGACCTCCCACCGGCCGCCGGTGGGGGCGAGGGTGGCGGCGGAGCCGGTGACGACGTCGACCAGGTGCACGACGTCGCCGACGGTCGTCATCTGCGCGTCAGGGGCGGCGCACTGGGCCAGGAACCGCAGGTGGAACGCCTCCTCGGTCGCGGCCGTTATCCGCTGCGGGCTGTGCCGGGCGGCCCGGCCCGTCTCAGGGAGGCCCGCGGCCCAGTGGGCGGGGTTGCCGAACGCCGGCGCCGCGTGCGTACGGGCGGACATGAACGACACCGTGCCGGGCAGCAGACGGCCCACGGCGGTGCCGTTCTCGCCGACGGTGAGCAGGACGCGGGCGTAGCCGTAGAGCCAGCCCGACAGGGTGAGCAGGATCTTTCCGCCGGGCCGGGTCTGCGCCAGCAGCGCGGGCGGCACCGCGCGGAAGGAGCAGGCGGCCACGATCCGGTCGAACGTGGCCTCGGGCCAGTAGCCGTACAGGCCGTCCGCCACCGCCAGGGTGGGGGTGTACCCGCAGGCGTACAGCGCGCCGGCCGCCTGCTGAAGCCGGTGTGGATCGACCTCGATGCTCGTGACGTCGGCCGATCCGAGAAGTTCGCAGGCCAGCGCGGTGGAGTAGCCGGTGCCGGTGCCGATCTCCAGCGCCGTGTGACCTTCCTTCACGTCGGCGTCGGCCCACATCCGCACCACGAGCGACGGTAGCGTGGATGACGAGGTCGGGGCCCCGCCGTGCCGCACCTGCGGGTTCTTCCAGTCGGGTTCGGCGCCGTCGAACTGCGTGATCAGCGTGGTGTCGGAGTACGCGGCAGCCAGCCACCGGCCGTGGTCGAGCTCGGCGGTGACCGGCTCCCACACCGTCAGCCCCTGCCCGTCCGGCTCGTCGGCGGGCAGGTAGAAGCCCGGCACGAATCGGTGCCTCGGCACCCGCTCGACCGCCGCCCTCCAACCGGGATCGGCGAGGACGCCGCCCTCGGTGAGGGCCTTCGCCATCGTCTCGCGCAGCCGGGCGGCGTCGGTCTCCAGGTCGGCGGGCATCGTCATCGCGCCCCGCCTCCTTCCGTAGCTCTACTCAGGATGTCGGCAAAAGCGGTCGTGATGTCGCCGACGTCGGGCAGCCAGCCCCACTGGCCGTTGGGGTTGCACTCGATGAACACCCAGTCGTCCGCCGCGTCGCCGTCACCGGTCAGGGCGAAGTCGAAGCAGCCGAAGACCAGATCGAACGCGGCCAGGTAGCGGTGCAGCGCGGCCTCGACGGGCGCCGGCACGGCGATCGGGGCGTGCAGCAGGGCGTCCCAGTCGCCGCGGCGCCAGTCCAGGGCGCCGTCCGGTGCGGCGATCTGCTGGGCGAACACTCGGCGGCCCACCACGGTGACGCGCACGTCGCCGGTCTTGGGGACCTCCCCCTGGAACAGGTGGGCGGTCACCGCGAGGGAGTCGTCGAAGGTGTCCGGGTCCACGCACTGGGCCCAGATCGCGCCGGTGTGCCCATCCTCGCCCGTGGGCAGGCCACGGAACGTCTTGTAGATCACGGGTCCGTGGCCGGCGGCGAACTTCCTGGCCTGCTCGACGTCGTTGGTGACCAGCGTCGGCGGGATCGTGAGGCCGAGCTGGGCTGCCTGCTGGAGCTGGGCGGGCTTGAAGTCAGCGGCCGTCACTGCGGAGGGGTGGTTGACGTAGAAGGCGCCGTGCAGGTGGTTCAGGACGCCGCCGAGCCCGTGCCGGGCCTCGGCGGTGGCGAAGCCGCGCGCTTGCGCGGGCAGGTGCCCGTACCGGGCGGCGTAGGGGGTGGGGCGGCGGTAGTACACCGCCGTCACCTCCCCCAGCTCCACCTCCCGGCTGCCGGTGACCAGCCGCCCGCCCCAGGCGCTCGACCCGGCGCCGATGCGGGCGCCGAAGACCAGTCCGGCGCCGATGTCGGCCGGGTCGAGACGGATCACGGGCACCTCGCGCTCGTTCAGCGCGGTGATCACCCAATCCGCGGTGACGTCTTCCAGCGCGGTGACGACCAGGACGGTGGAGGCCATCGGATCAGTCCGACTCGTAGTCGGTGGTGTGGTCGTCCTGCGTCTGCGGCTGGGGCTTCTGCCCGTCGCCGCCGCCGGACATCGAGGCCGTGCCGGTCGTCCTGCTCGTGCCGTGCTTGCCCATCTCCACCACCTGGCCGGCGGCGTCGGTGTACCGGGCGGTCTGCGTCGCCGCGTCGAGCGTCACCGTCGCGTACGACGGCGGGCCGACCGGGAGCCGGTCGGTGACCAGCCTCATCGCCCACGGAGCCTGGGGTGCAATCGTCGCCATGCGTTCGTCCTTCCCCTATGCCTCAAGCCGATAGCCGGACGGCTACCGGCAGATGCAGAATCCGCCCCCGCCCATGGACCTGACCAGTACCGTAGGTTCCGCGAACTGTGGCGAAACCGCCACGCTCCGTGACGGGCGAGTCGGGGAGGGTGAGGCACCGGTGCCGAGCAGATCGAGCAATGCGCACCTGGCGCTGTGGATCGCGGCCACCGGCCTGTCCCACGGCGAGATCGCCCGCCGCATCGCCGCGGAAGCGATCCGCCAAGGTCACCGGCAGGTCGCCCCGGACGCCACCCGCGTACGCCGCTGGATCGACGGCGAACGCCCCCGCCCGCCGGTCCCGGCCCTGCTCGCCACGGTGATCTCCGACGCGGTCGGCCAGCCCCTCACACCGGGTGATCTCGGACTGACGGCCGCCGGGCCCACACTGGATAGCATCCAGCTCCTGCTGCTGACCGAGGCAGCCGCCCAGACCCTGGCCGGATGGACCCAGATGGACCTCTTCCTCGACCGCCGCGACACCCTCAAGCTCGCCCTGGGCGCCCCGCTGGTCCTGGCCGCCGAACGGATGCTGGGAACCGTGCGACCAGGGGCTTCGACGCCGGCACCACCGCCGCGCTGGAGGAGGTGACCACCTTCTTCACCAGGGCCGACGCCTCCAAGGGCGGCCTGTACCGCTCCGCGATCATCGCGCAGCTCGCCGAAGTCGCCCGCCGCATCCAGGACGGCGTCCCCGCCTCGCTGAAGGCCCGGGTGGTCGCCGCGACCGCGGACCTCGCCGCTCTGGCCGGGTGGGTCGGCCACGACAGCGGCCGGTACGCCACCGCTCAGCGGTACTGGTCGTACGGCATCTACGCCGCCTCCTAGGCAGGGCTGCCGGACCGGGGCGTGGAGATCGTCACCCGCATGTCCCACCAGGTGATCTACCTCGGGCATCCCCAGGACGCCCTCGGTCTCCTCGGCGTCGCCGCGAAGAAGGCGACCCTGCCCGCGACGAAGGCGCTGGTCGCCTCCCAGACCGGGAGGGTCCACGCCGCCCTCGGCGACGAGCAGCGTGCCGAGCGGCACCTGGGCGCCGTGCCCGCCTGGGTGGACTACTTCGACGCTGCCGAGCACGCCGGTGCCCGCGCGGTCTCCGCCCGCGACCTCGCCGCCTTCCACGGCGAGCGCCGGCCCGCCAGCGTGTACTTCACCGACGCCCTGCGGCTGCGCAGGCCCGGCTTCGACCGGGTGAAGGTCATGGACCGGATCGGCCTGGCCGCCGCCCTCCTCGCCGAAGACGAGCCCGAGCAGGGTGCCGCCGCTGCCCACCAGGCGCTGGACGAGGCCGCCCGCGTCGACTCCACGCTCGTGGCCTCCCGGCTCAACACCCTGCTGGACGCCGCCCGCCCGTACCGGACCGGTGCGGTGGACGAGGTCCGCACCCGGGCGGCGGATCTCGCCGCGGCCCGGCCGACCACCGTCGCCGCCTGAGACCATCTGACCCATGGGCAAGCATTCCCGACCCGGGCCACCGAACCAGCCGTCCCGCGCGGTCCCCCGCGCCGACACCGGCGACCCGCTCGCGGCGTACAACAAGCGCCGCCGCCCCCCGCTGGACATCCACCGCCGCCACCGCCCGCTCCACGGCGGCGGCGGACACCTCCGCCCCGACGAGCCCCGGGCCCTGGAGGAATGGAACGGGTTCTCCTACGAACCCGCGGGTACCGCCGCGAACCTCGCGGACGCGGTCCGGTGGGTGAACGAACAGATGTCCGGCGAGGAGCCGACGGCGTGAGGACCGGGCCGCGCTCCCGAACCTCCCGCCAAGTGACATGTAGCTTTCCGTGACGGCCGTCACGGACGGTGATTCTCATAAATGACCAGTTGCGAGTGTTCTGCGAGAGCCCTCGGAGTGATCACGTTTCCGCAGGTCGCCGTTCGCAGAAGCCCTCTCAAAACCTGGGCGTTGTGCGAGACGGTTCTGACAGGCTGCCGGGGTGGATCTGACGCCCGATCAATCCGCAATCGCGGCAGAACGAAACGACTGTCCGAAGTGTGAAGCCCCGGTCGGCAGTCCCTGCCACACCCGCGGCGGGAAGACCGCCACGAATTACCACACCGCCCGCTTCATCCTCGTGCCCGCGCTCCGCGAGGAACTCGACGTCCCCGTACCCGAGGACCGCGGCCCGGGGCGGCCCTGGAAGCCGGGCCCGCCCGCCCCGGCGGCGTCGGTCGCGAAGCCGATCCGGATCGGGTACGCCCGCTGCTCGACCGCACAGCAGGAGTTGCAGAGCCGGCTCGACGCACTCGAACCGCTCTGCAAGCGGATCCTCTCCGAGAAGATCAGCACGCGGGTGAAGACCAGGCCGAAGCTTCAGGCGGCGCTGAAGCTCGCGTACGACATCAAGGAGGCCGCCCCCGACCAGGAGGTCATCCTCACCGTCCACGAGCTCAAGCGCCTGGCCCGTAACGCCGCCGAGCTGGTGACCCTGTCCAACCAGCTCCAGACCGCGGGCGTCCAGTTCGAACTCCTCACCGGCCCGCTCACCGGCATCTACGACCCCAACGGCATGGGCGCGATGTTCTTCGCCGTCCGGGCCGTCGCCGCCCAGCTCGACCGCAACTACATCCGGGAGAAGACCCTGGAGAGGCAGGTCGCCGCCGCGACCAAGGGCAACCACGGCGGACGGCCGAAGGTCATCGACGACGACATGCTGCTGTTCGCCCGCGCGCTCAAGGACAAGGGCGTCCCCGTCCCCGAGATCGCGCAGTAGCTCACCATCAAGACCGGGAAGAACGCCGGACAGCACCCCTCCGTCGCCTCCGTCTACCGCGCGCTCGCCGACGCCGAGGAGACAGCCGCACCGGCCGGGCCGGAGATCGTCGCCCTGCGCCGGGCCGACGCGCGTGGACCTCATCGGCCCGGCAGCACCGCCGACCCCGAGCTGATGGAACGCCTTCAGAGGCAGGTCATCGAAGGCGGCGGCCTGCTGGACACGCTCGTTGAACAGACCGAGAACGACGAAGACGACGTCGTGGCGGCGCTGCCGGTGCAGGCCCGGCTCGAAGGGGAGGACGCGTGATCCGCACGCCGCACCGCACGAAGGGGCCCGGTGCACTCGGAGCCGAAGGTCCAGGCCGCCCCGGACCGTTCGGCCGCTGGCCCGAGAACAGCGAGGACGAGGACCAGGGCGAGCCCGACGAGGAACATCCGGCCGGAAACCGGCGGTAGGGCGCCCGGCCACCGGGACAAGATCCATCTCAACGTCGGCGGCCGTACGCCGCCGACAACACCACCAAGGGGGAACGATGACCATGGGCAAGACCACCAAGAAGGTCCGCCAGGCGCCGCCGCCGTACGCCGACCGCGTCCGCACCGGCCGGCAGGGCCCGGCCGGCACCCCATCCGTCTGGCCCGCGGCCAGGACGTCGGGGCGGCAAACGCGCTGATGGCCACCACCGGCGACAGCGTCAGTGGTCCAACGGCTGGACTCCCGCTTCGCCGCCTACCGGGACGCTGTCGGCCTGGACTCCGCGCTGGAGTTCCACTCGCTACGCAGGTCCTACATCACCCATCTGATCGAGGACGGTCCCGACCCGCTGTTCGTCCAACAGCAGGTCGGCCACGACCACGCCTCCACCACCGCGATCCATTGAGGCCGCTCTGCGGCCGGGAAGAACATCCTGATGCCACGCCAGATCAGCTACCGGTGGCGCCTGCGCGAGCTGATGGCCGCCCGCGGCATGTTCACCGTCGCCGAACTGATGCCGCACCTGACCGAACGCGGCATCACACTGTCCTCCTCCCAGGTCCACCGTCTGGTCTCCGGCACCCCGGAACGCCTGTCCCTGCCGGTGCTGGCCACCCTCTGCGACATCCTCGACTGCACGCCCACCGACCTGATCGCCACATCGGCCCAGAACTTCCCCGCCCGCCGGGCCGCCGGCGAAGAGGCGCCGATCAACCTGGCCGCTCGCCGACCCGCACGGGTCCGGCTGACGCCCGAGGGGTGAGCGGTGACGCCTGAGGAGTACGAGCGGTGGATGATCCGCGACCGCGCACGCTGCGGCCGTCGAGCCTCGAAGTCCGCCGAGTGGTCGGACGGTCCGATCTGCCGAACCTGCTACGACCGCGCGATGCGAGTCCGAGGCCGCTGCCCCTGCTGCGACACCGACCGGCTACTGCCCGGACGGGACACCGACGGCGCCCCGATCTGCCGCGACTGTGCGGGCATCGTCCGCGACTTCTTCTACGATCGCTGCGGCTCCGAGGGGTTGCTGCTCGGTGGACGCCTCTGCGAACACTGCACCCTCGCCGACGCGCTCGCCCGTCTCCTCGACGACGGCACTGGCCGTGTCGCCCCGGAGTTGCTGCCGCTGGTCAAGATCCTGCTGGAGATGGACCGGCCCAAGAGTCGACTCATCTGGCTGCGCAACCCCAACGTCGTCCGACTTCTCCAGGGCCTGGCCACGGGCAATATTGCGCTCTCCCACGACCGGCTGCACCAAGAGGCCCCCTGGCGAACCGTCGCTCACCTGCGTGACCTGCTGATGGACAGTGGTGTCCTCCCGCGGGTCGACCGGCAGCTCCTCCTCTACCAGCGCTGGCTGACCGAACGGCTTGGCACCATCGAAGCCCCCGAACACCGCCAGCTTCTCCGCCACTTCGCCACCTGGCACCGGACGCGGCGCCTGCGGACGAAGGCGGAGAAGGGACCGCTGGGACGCTCTCAGACCAACCACACCAAGCAGGAGGTCACCCAGGCCGGTGCTTTCCTCGCATGGCTCGCCGGCCGAGGACGTGCGATCGGGCAGTGCCAGCAGGCCGACATCGACGCCTGGCACACCGAGAGCCTGGCCACCCGCCGTCCGTCGCAGTCATTCCTGCGGTGATGCATGAAGACCGACAGGATGCCCCGCCTCGCACTGCCGCCGACGGTCATCACCCAGGACTCGGAACCGCTGCACCAGCACCGTCGGCTCGCGATCCTCCGCCGGGTCCTCAACGACGACTCCTTGCCCCTGCGGGCCCGGGTCGCCGCCGCGCCCATTCTCCTTGATGCCCAACCCGTCAGCCGTATCGTCCGCCTCACCGTCGACGACGTCACCGACGACGAGACCACGGTCACCGTCCGGCTGGGAGACCCGCCGTCCCCGCTGCCGGAGCCCGTCGCCGACCTGATGCGGGCCGACATCCAGTCCCGGCAACACCTGCCCTACGCCAGCAGCAGGAGCGCACAGAGGCTCTTCCCCGGCCGCCAGCCCGGACAGCCCATGAACCCAGTGAGCCTCCAGGTCCACCTCCGAAAGATCGGCGTCCCGCCGCAGCGAGGCAGGGCTTCCGCGATCCGCCAGTTCGTCAACCAAGCCCCGGCACCCGTCATCGCGAAGGCTCTCGGTTACCACGACATGACCGCCACCCGCCTGGTCACCGAAGCCGGAGGGACCTGGAACCGATACGCCACCGGCGATGAAGCGCGGTACTTACGCTGGGTCCGCTGAGCCGCGTTTGTCCTCAACGTGGACGACGTGAAGCTCGGTGCCGTCCCGGTGGCGCTTGGAACGTCCGAACAGCCCGACAGCGATCTGCGACTGATCCTGAGGCTCATCGGGGCCGACATAGGTAAGGACGTCGTTGTGATGCCCGGTGACGACCCATCCCTCGAAGTCCTTGAGGTCGATCACCCCAAAGTCTCCTGTCGAAGATCCGGCATGCGCCGGGCCGAACTTCTTGAGGAGGTCGGTTGCCTGTTCAGCGAGCTCCCCTTCCGGAGCGGTCAGCACGACACAAGTGCCATGCTCGAACAGCACCCACGACTTTCGAGGGTCGGCGAGAAGCCGCTGCCAGACGTCTATCAGTATCTCGGTGTTCACGCCGGTCATCATGCCGCAGGGCACCGACACAGGGTGATGATCGGCCGACGGCTACAGCGAATACGCGACTCTTGAACATGCGGGCCTACCAGTCCCAAGGCCGTATACGGCGGCTGCCGGAACACACTCCGCGGAACAACTCGACTTCCTCAGAGTCACCGCCACACGTGCCCCGCTGCTCTCCGGCAGTGAGGATTCCTTGGACCGTGTCCCATGCGGGGAAGCGCATCGGCGTGGGCATTGCCCGCAAGAGAGCTGAGTCCGGTGGTGTGCGATGAGGGCCTGATGCATCGGTGTTCCGCGTTGTCCTCCTCCTGCCCTCGCGGGAGGGGGTGTCCGGCCCTTCCGCGGTGCGGGACGATGAGGCCGGGTCCCAGGCAGGCGCCCTCACCCGGGCAGGGCATGGGGCGACTGTGGCGGACCGCGCGCCGGGCGCTGCCGCGGACCCCGTCCGCACGGCCTGGATCGTCATCAACGCGACCCCGGGCGCCGGTTCGGTGTCCGGCACCCGCCTCTTGGCCGGTTGCATGGGCCCGGCTTCCGACGCAAGCGCCATGCCGGTCTCCGCGCGCCGCACTCGGCGCTGGACACTGCGACTGCGCCCCGGTGGCCTCCGCCTGTTGCGCCCCATCCGTGCCGCGCCCGGTCTTCTGCCACTGGCAGGCCGGTCAGCGGACGACGTCGAACACGTTCTTCTGCAAGCCGTTGGCGAATGCCTCGTGCTCGACCAGCTTGAGCTTCTGGGCGTCCTTGTCCGTGGTGCTGAACAGGCGCTTGCCCGCGCCGAGCAGAAGCGGGAAGACGAGCAGGTGGTATCGGTCGATGAGGCCGGCGTCGGAAAGACTCCGGTTCAGTGCGGCGCTGCCGTGCACGATGATCGGACCGCCCTCGGTGTTCTTCAGCGCCGCGATCTCGTCGAGCGAGCGCAGGATCGTCGTCTCGCCCCAGTTCGGCACCAGGTCGTCCTCGGTGAGGGTGGTGGACACGACGTACTTCGGCATGACCTTGTAGTCGGCGAACTCCGCCATGTCCGGCCACACCGGGCTGAACGCCTCGTAGCTGGTCCGGCCCATCAGGACCGCGGTGGCTTCCTTCTGCTCGCGGCCCTTGATGTCGAAGGCCTCAGGGAGGAACTCGATGTCCTTGAAGGTCCAGCCGGAGTTGCGGTAGCCGGGCTCGCCGCCCGGGGCCTCCACGACGCCGTCGAGGGAGATGAAGGCGGTGCTGATCAGTGTGCGCATCTGTGGTTCCTCGGAGTCTCGTGTCCGGTTGCCGGTCGGATCGGCGGACGCTTCGTACCTTCGGCTGCGCCGCGTCGACCATGATGTACGACTGCCGATCATGAACGAATTCATCGGCCCGCGCCCGCTCCCTTTCCGAGGACCCGGCCCCCGCGTCGACGTGTCGGATCGGAAGCCCGTCCGCCGGGGCGCACGGACAGGGTTGCCCTCTGCGGCCCTCGGTGAGCTGTGCGGCCGCGCGGTCCGCGTCAAGCCGCTCCAAAGCCACGCCCTCCCTTGCCCGACAGCCCATTGGGCCTGCGTCGGGTCCTCCGTACGCCTAGTCGGTGATCAGGTCAGGCGGCGGTGTTCCTTGCCGCGGCGAATTCCCGGAGGACCTCGTCCACCGGTCGATCGCCGGGCCTGAGGTCGAAGGAAAGGAGACGTGGGAGACGCCGAGTCCGTCTCTGGCGCGCAGGTGTTCGACCAGTGCCTCGCTGCCGGTGCGCAGGCCGAGGCGAATGGTGCTCGCCGGGGTGGCAGGTCCTCGGCGAGGTCCGGATGCACGGCCGTGAGGTACGGCTTCGTCCTTGAGGACGGCACCCTGGGCGAGCGGGCCCACGCTGCTTTGTCGCGCTCCCGCCCGACTGGCGCTGCCGTCAGGCGCGTCTCCCACGTGGTCCCGGCCCCGGGTGTCCGGAACGCCGTCGGCGTCCCCCGCGTGTGGCCGCCAGGGCCGTCCGGTCCCGCTTCGGTCACCTGAAGGGATGGCGGCGACGCTCTGCGACGGCGGCATGAGGCGTGTCCGTGCCGCTCCCTGAAACCGTGAACCTCAGAGCCGAGACGCCGGGGCCCCGCCGACGGAGCGCCCGACGGCATCCCTTGTTCCTGTCCGAGAAATGTTCCCGTCCGAGAAACGGAGTACTTGTGCGTCGTCGCAGAGCCGCGCTGGTCACCGCCCTGCTGGCCTCCTTCGTGGTCGGGGCCTCGTATCCGGAGGCCGGCGGTGGCTCGTCGCCGGGACACGGCACACTGATCGAGCACGGTGTCGTGCGCAGTGGCAGCCGGCCCGTCGCCGCCGCCGAGGTGACACTGCTTCAGGCCGGGGACCGTCCCGGTGCCGGGGCCCGGCCGCTGGCCCGCACCCGCACTGACGCCCACGGCCGCTTCAGCCTCTCCTACCCCGCTCGGCACAACCCGGACGCCGTGCTGTACCTGACCGCGGACGCGGGACCGGCCGGCCACGGACAACCCCGGGCGACGCACCGTGTGCGGCCGGTCCGGCTGGTCGCGATGCTCGGCACCGGTCGCCGTACCGGCAAGGTGGTGCTCAACGAGCGCACCACGGTCGCGGCGGGCTTCGCGATGGCACAGTTCACCCGCGGAGGAGAGGTGGCCGGCCGCAGCCCCGGGCTGAAGAACGCCGCGGCCGTCTCCCACAACCTGGCCGACATCACCAACGGTGCGGCTGCCGGGATGCTGGCCACCGCTCCCAACGGCAGCCGGACATCCACCCTGCGCGCCTTCAACACGCTGGCCGACATCCTGACCGGCTGCACCGCCGGACAGACCTGCGGCACGCTCTTCGATCTGGCCGGACATCCAGGGGCACCCGCGCCCCGGGAGACCTTCCAGGCCGTCGCGGACATCGCCCGGCTGCCCGGCCACCACGCCGGCGAACTCTTCGCGTTGGCCGACGGCCGCAGCGCCTACCGGCCCAGGCTGACGACGGCCCCCGACGCCTGGACCCTCGCCCTGCGCTATGTGGGCAACGGCCAGGAACTGGACGGGCCGGGCAACGTCGCGTTCGACGCGGAGGGCACCGCGTGGATCGGCAACAACTACGTGTTCAACGCCGATCCCCGGCAGTCCGTCTGCGGCTCGCGCATCCTGTCGCGGCTGACACCGACCGGCCGGGACGTCCCCGGCGCCCCGTACCGCGGTGGCGGACTCTACGGCGTCGGTTTCGGCACCACCATCGACCCCGACGGCCATGTCTGGGCGGCCAACTTCGGTTTCCAGGGCACAGGCTGTCCTCTCGACGCCGGCCGCCTGTACCGCAGCGTCTCGGAGTTCACCGCCGACGGACGGCCGCTGTCACCGCCTCAGGGCTGGCGGCAGGGCGACATCGTCCAGCCGCAGGGCATCGTGTCGGACCGCGCGGGGAACATCTGGGTCGCCAACTGCGGAGGCAGAAGTGTGACCCGGATCCCGGACGGGAACCCCCGGCGGGCCCGGAACATCGCGCCTGCGGGCGACAGCCTGATCAAGCCGTTCGGCGTCACGGTGGACACCCGGGGACGTGCCTGGGCGACCGGCAACGGAAGCGACAGCGTCATGCTGCTGTCCCCGCAGGGCGCACCCCTGCGCTCGATCACCGGTGGCGGGATCAAACGCCCCATGGGCATCGCCGCCGACAGCCTGGGCAACGTCTGGGTCGCCAACGGCGGCGCGGTGGTCGCGCCGTGCGAGGGCACCACGCCCGCCATGGTCGCCGAGGCGATCAAGGACATCGTCACCCGGCACGTCGACGCCTCCGTCACCATGGTCCGCCCCGACGGCACCACCCCCGCCAGGCCGTTCGTCAACGACGGGCTGTTCCTGCCCTGGGGCATCGCCGTCGACGGCAATGACACCGTCTGGGTGGCGAACTTCGGAGGCCACCGCCTGGCCAACCTGTGCGGAGTCCGGCACTCCGCCTGCCCGCCCGGACTGCACACGGGCGACCCGATCTCACCGGCCGACACTGGTTACACCAGCGACGGACTGGAGCGCAACACGGCCGTCCAGATCGACCCTTCCGGCAACGTCTGGCTGGCCAACAACTGGCGGGACGTACCGCTGCAGACCAACCCCGGCGGCCATGAGATGGTCGTTTTCATCGGGCTCGCCGCCCCGGTGCGCACCCCGTTGCTCGGACCGCCGCGACACCTCTGACTGACAGCCGGGTCCTGGCGGGAGCTGTCCAGCGCCGACCGGCATCGGCTCCCGGCCGCGTGAGGCGGTATCGGACGGCCAGTCGACCGGCCTCGACCGCATGCCTCTTGCGCGGCAGTCGCCCTCTGGCGCGGAACGCGCCCGTACGGGAGACGGTGGGGGGGGGGCGGCCGGGCGGTGCGGCGGGCTCGGGCCGCGCGGCCCGGTCACCGACCCGGTCGGGACCGTCGTGGACGTCGACGATCCGGCACGGGACCGTCCTGGACCGATCGGTCAGGGGGCGGACCGACGGGGCCGGGGCCGGCCGTGGAGCGGGCTGCGGCACGCACGGTCCCGTGGGTGCTGGCGTGGGGACGGGGGCGACAGTCACGCCGGGCCCGGAGGCCGGCGGTCCTCTTGCAGGGCCGCGAAGAAGGCAAGGGGCCCTGGCTCTGTCCGACGCCGATCTCGCCTTGTGGCGGGTGTCGGCGGAGTGCGGGTTCTGTGTGATCGGTACCGCACTGCCGTACGTGCACATCGGTGGTGAGTGGCGTGACCGTGTGCCGTTCCGCAGGAATCGGTCGCTGTTGTCCGGGGTGGTGCCTGTGGCGTCGGGTGGCGGCCTGTCGAGGGGCGGGGCTGCCGACGGTTCTCGTGGGTGCTGCCGGACGTCGCTGCCGTGTGTGCTGTTCGGTGCTCATCCGCCGGGTGTGGGTGGGGTGAGGATGCTGCGGACGGCGGGGGCGTAGGCGGTGACGATCTCTTCGGGTGTCAGGTGGGTGACGGCCGGGATGCGCAGCAGGTAGCGCGTGAGGGCGAGGCCGAGGAGCTGTGAGGAGACCAGCCCCATCTTGTCCTGGTGCGTGGGGCCCAGGGCGGGGGCCACCTGGGCGGCGAAGATCTCCCGCATGCGCTGTGCGGCGTGGTCGTTGGTGACGGCCGAGCGCAGGAGCAGCAGCAGGGTGTCGTCGGTGCCGTTGTGTTCCCAGCGGTGCAGGAAGTGCCGTACGAGGGCTGCGGGCCGCTCGTCCGCCGGGATGCCGGTCAGGTCGGGAAGGCGCAGGTCGATGTCGAGCGCTGCGTCGAAGAGGCGGGCTTTGCTGCCGTAGTAGCGCATGACCATCGAGGGGTCGATGCCGGCGTCGGCTGCCACGGCACGGATCGTCGTGCGCTCGAAGCCGTGAGCGGCGAACCGCTCCCGAGCGGCTTCCAGGATCGCCGCCCGGGTGCGGGCGGAGCGGCGGGGGCCGGCGTCGTTGTCGGAGCTGTTCACCGTCATGCCAACAACTGTAGGCCATCACGTGTTGACTTTCCATGTCCCGTCTGCGCACCCTGGTCAACAGGTGATGGCCAACGCTTGTTGGCAATCAGTTCGAGGTGTTTGCGGTCCCCCTCGACCGCCTGGACGACACCAGCTCGGCCGTCGGCCATCGCCCCCTTCCGACGCGCACGTCGTGCGCCCAACCCCGCGCTCCATGCCGTGTCGCGGGTCCTCGGCACCCGCCACCGGACCTGCCCCGCTGCATCGGCGCACTCCTGACCGCGGGAAAGGACACCTGTCATGAACCAAGGCCCCACAGCAGCAGGCCGCAAGGCGGTGCGTCATGGCGCGGTGCTGGCGGTCACGTGCCTGGCCCTGGCCACCGTCGTGTCGGCCATGGCCTCGCTGAACGTGGCGATCCCGGACATCGCGCGGGAGACGCACGCCAGCCAGACACAGCTCTCGTGGATCATCGACGCCTACAGTCTGGTCTTCGCCGCGCTGCTGCTTCTGGCGGCGACCCTGGGCGACCGCTTCGGCCGGCGCCGGGCCCTGCTGGGCGGTCTCGCGCTGTTCGCGGGAGGGTCGGCCGCCGCCACCTTCTCCGACGATCCGGCGGTCCTGATCGCGCTGCGGGCGGTCCTCGGTGTGGGGGCGGCGTTCGTGATGCCGGCGACGTTGTCGACGATCACGAGTACGTTTCCCAGGGAGCAGCGGACCCGGGCGGTGAGTGTCTGGGCGGCGGTGGCCGGTGCCAGTGCGGTGCTGGGTCTGCTGGCGTCGGGTGCGGTGCTGGAGGTGTGGTCGTGGCGTTCGGTGTTCTGGCTGAACGTGCTGCTGGCGGTCGTGGCGTTCGTCGGCACCTTCGTGTTCGTGCCGGAGTCCGCCGAGCCCGCCAAGCAGCGCGTGGACGCGGTCGGGGCCGCGCTGACCGTGGTCGGTCTGGGCATCCTGGTCTATTCGGTCATCGAGGCGCCGGAGCACGGATGGGGAAGCGCGCGCACTCTGGCCGGTATCGCGCTGGGCCTGGTGGTGCTGGCGGGCTTCGTGGCCTGGGAACTGCGCACTGCGCACCCCCTGCTCGACCCGCGGCTCTTCCGCCACCGGCCGTTCGCCGCGGGGACGCTGTCCATCACGTTGCAGTTCTTCGCGTTCTTCGGCTTCATCTTCGTCGTCATGCAGTACCTGCAACTGGTGCGGGGTGACAGTGCCCTGATCGCCGCGGTGAGTGTCCTGCCGATGTCCGCCGCGATGATCCCCGCCGCCCGTCTCGCACCGAAACTGGCGGCACGTGTCGGCGTCCGCCGTCCCTGGATCGTGGGTCTGATCGCGGTCGGTGCCGGTCTGGCCGTGCTCGCCGAACTGGACGCGGGCAGCTCCTACTGGCTGATCCTGACGGGACTCGTTCCGCTGGGTGCCGGTATGGGGCTGGCGATGACGCCGGCCACCGCGGCCATCACCGACGCGCTGCCGTCGCGTCTGCAGAACGTGGGCTCCGCGGTGAACGACCTGGCCCGTGAGCTGGGCGGCGCGCTGGGCATCGCCGTTCTCGGCAGTGCGCTGAACGCCGGGTATCGCGATGCTCTCGACGTCGAGGGGCTTGCCGAGCCGGTCGCGGAGGCGGCCCGCTCCTCGCTCGCCGCGGCCAACGTCGTCGGCACCAAGACCGGCAACACCGCTCTGATCGACCAGGCCCGTGACGCCTTCGCCTCCGGCCTCCACCTCGCGCTCCTCACCGGAGCGGGAGCAGCCGTCATCGCAGCCGTCTGCGTCGCCCTGCTCCTGCGCCGCCCGAACCGGTCCGCCGGTCCCGCCCGGGAAAGCACCCTCAGCGCGGTCGGAGAGAACTGACCCGACCACCACCCTTCCGCCACACCGCCTGTGCCGTGCACTCTTCGGCACAGGCGGTGTCGTGTCCGGTCCGGGGCGTCGTGGTGGGACGACGTGCTTCTCCAGACTCCGCCGCGCAATCGACAAGGACTCCGCCACTTCCCGGGCCGAGGCCCCGAACAGAGGGCGCAGAGGTCCTCGGCCCAGGCGGCCACGCGGCCCGTGCGCCGGACGAGCCCGTGGGCAAGCGACCGCCCCGGACAGCGCCCCACATCGGCGCTCCCGGGGTCCGCGCGCGGGCGCGGACCCCGGCGGCGGTGGCGGAGCCGTCTCCCGGCGCCGCGACGACCGTTCCCGTTCCCGCGCCGCCCAGCAGGGCCAGGGCCTCACCCGGCACACGGATCGCCTCGTGACGGGCGGCGGGTCGGTACCCAGGCGTGCCCTGTTCGGACGGACTGGGGGACAGCCATGGGCCGGCTCGTTCGAAGGGGACGGGGCGGAGCCGGGACGGCCGCTCCGACCGGCGGGAACGGGCAACCGACCCGCTTCCTCGGCCGGCATGCCGGCGGCGCGTCGGGAGATGGGCGAAGGGCACTCATCAACGGGACGTCCGCGTCACCGCATCACTCGACGAACGCGCGTCCCGCGCCGCGCTCACACCATGCGTCTCAGCAACGCCTCCACCGCGTCGACGAGAGGGTCGCCCTCGCTGCCCGGGTACCGCACGCTGAGCACCATGCACTCAGTCGCCGGAGAGCCTGAGCAAGGCACGCCCTCGATGTCGAGGGGCTTCCCGAGCCCGCCGCGGAGGCGGCCCGCTCCTCGCTCGCCGCGGCCCGCATGGCGGGAACCAGGACGAGCAACCCGTCCCTGATCGATCATGCCGACGACGCCCTCTCGTCCGGCCTCCACTTCGCTCTTGCTCCCCGGTGCAGGAGCCGCGGCCCTGAGCGATGTCGCGGTGGCGCTCCTGCTGCGCCACACGCGAAGCTCCGGGGACGTGCGTGCGGCCGCCGGCATCGGGGCCGAACGCTCGTGAACCGCGGTGTCCATGCGGGCTGCCGACGGGCATCCGTGCGGGTGAGGTGAAGTCCCCCGACGTGTGCGCCTGTTCGGCGGCCCGGCCGAAAGGGGGAGCGCCGGCTGATGAGAGGGCACGGGGCGCGGGTGGGGCCCGTTCGCCCGGCACCGCCTGACAACAGATCTTCGGTTCGGGACTCAGGTGGCGAGTTTGAGCACGACGCACAGGTAACCGCAGAGTCCGAGCACGGTGGCGAGCCAGACGGTGACGGTGTGGAGGGCGAGCCGGCCGGGGGTGGGGAGTATGCCGAGGTGGACCAGCGCGGCCTTGCTCACTCGCGGCCGGGGCCCGTGCCTGGGCAGGTTTTCGAGGGCCCGGCGCAGCGCCCTGCGGGAGGCGGGCTCGGTGAGGCCGAGGGACGTGCCGTGGGCGTCACGCACCAGCAAGACGCGTTCCGAGACACCGCCATAGGAAAAATAGGTCAACAGTCGGACTCGCTCGATCTGGGACAGGTCCACGGTGCGCTCACCGGTCAGGGTCCGCGCGATCATGAGGTCTCCGGAGCGGCGCGGCCGCTGTTTCTCCGTGTTCAGTGCGGTGAGCAGCAGGAGTCCGGCCGGTCCTGCGGTCAGCGCCGACGCGATGGCCACCTCCGCGGGAAACAGGCCGGCGGCCGCCACGGCGAGCGCGGCGAAGGGCGACGCGACGAGCGCCCCGGCGAAGGCGGTCCAGCGGCGCGCCCGTCGCCGTGCCGCCGCGGGCGTTGTCCGCAGGTGTGTGCACTTCGCTTTCACCCGGTTCTTGAGCACTGCGGCTCCCTTGCGTCCAGTGGGTCCTGCACCGTGGGTCCTCGCCTCGTGAACCAGTCGGAGAGGGCCGCGCCGCCCTGCGGTCCCAGGCTCAGAAACACCAGCACCCACGCACAGTAGGGGCGCAGCGACCCCGTTCACCCGGATCCGCGCCGGGGAGTATCGCGCGCGCACCCTCTTCGGTGCCCACCCGCGGAGCATGGCGATGCCGAAAGGCAGCAGTACCGCCGTGAACAGGCCGATCCAGCACCACAGGAAAACCGCCACGTCCCGCCCTCTTTTTTCGCTTCCCAGATGCGGATTCTGCCTCCGCGCCCGGTCCGCCGTCACTGCCGGACTCCGGCAGTCTCCGGTCGGCCAGGCTGCCTGGCGCACGTCGCGGGCGTTCGACGCTCATCACCCGACCGAGCAGTTTCCCCAGAGCGCGGAGAGGGCTTCGGGAATCTGCGCGACATCGCCGCAGCCCTGTGGCCCATGGGGGAAGCCGTCGCTGGTGAGGTAGGTCCAGCCGCCTGCGGAAGTGCTGCGGAAGTACTTGGTGACGCTGCCCTCGTCCTGCATGTTGACCAGTTCGTCGTGCGTGGCACCGGGGGTGGCATGGAAACGGGTGGCGGCGTAGCGGACGCCGCCGCACTGACCGTAGAAGAACGTCCCCGAATCCGGGCCAATATGGACGAAACGGGGAAAGCTGCGCCGGTACGCCTCCGTCACGGCGGCCTTCACCTGGCTGCCGGCGGTCAGGTTGCGGCAGTCGGCGTGGTCCGCGGACGGGGGGTGGGGCGCCGCGGGAGTGGGCGTTGTGGCCTTGACCGGGGTGGCGATGGTGCCCGACGGAGCGGGCGTGGTGGTGGCCGGGCCGGCCGTCGGGGTGCCGGTCGGCGTCGGGGAGCTGGTGGTGGGGGTGGTGCCGGTCGGCGTCGGGGCCTGTGCGGAAGACGAGGACGAGAGCGCGGAGGAGGACGAGGCGGATGCGGGTGTGCCTGAGCCGGTGGGGGAGTTCAACGCCTCCTGGCACCCCGTCAACGCCAGGATCCCGCCCATCACCGCTATCACCGACGCACCTCTGACACCAGGCATGGGAGTCCTCTCTCCGACCGTTCTCGGCTGTTGAAGCTACAACTAGACGCACGGGGCAGCGCCATGGTTGCGGGGCGAGGGGGCTA
Source organism: Streptomyces antibioticus (assembly GCF_002019855.1). Classification (NCBI taxonomy): domain Bacteria; kingdom Bacillati; phylum Actinomycetota; class Actinomycetes; order Kitasatosporales; family Streptomycetaceae; genus Streptomyces; species Streptomyces antibioticus. The sequence goes on from NZ_CM007717.1 coordinate 8,412,369, forward strand.
CGAGATGGTCTCGATTCCTTGTGCGCGTGCGCTCCGCTCCTCCGCGCTCGTCGCGGGCCGGGAAACTGCCGTAGACGGGTCTGCGCAGCGACGATCTGCAATCCCGCCTGACGGCCGCCGACCCGGCAGTGCCATCGGTCCGATGCGCGGCAGCGAGCCTCCGCCAACTGGAAGTCGCAGGTCAAGGGCTGGCGTGCCTCGTGCCCAGGCCGCTCACCCTGGTCGTGGGCGGGAGTCCTGGGAGGGAGATCGTCCGTCAAGGTGTGATGCGCGGCTCCATGCCGGCTCCGCCGATGCCGCTCGGCTGTTCCATTCGGATCGTGCGAGGCTTGTCGTACTGCCCGGACGGATACGCAAGGCGTGCAGGCGGCACGGCATCGGCTCGTCAGGACTCCGGCGTACAGAGCAGCCTTCCCACGTGCCGCCCTCTGCGGAGACGACATGAACGTTCAGGTCAGCGCACATCCGATGTGGCCATGCACCTGCACCGTCACAGCAGGAAGGGTCCACTCGGGGGACAGGCCCCGGTGCGCGGACGGTGCTCGCGTCAGTGGTCGGCCGCCAACTTCCCGATCAGGCGGGCGAGTTCGGCGGGCTTGGAGAACATCGGCCAGTGACCCGAGTCGAGGTCGGCGAACTCGACCCGCTCGGCCTTGGCGAGTTCCGGCACGTCGCCGGCGGCGATCCACGCGCGGGCCTGCTCCGGCGTGAACTCCGGGCAGACCACCACGACCGGAACCTTGTAGCGGCGCTCGTCCGACAGCCGCACCACGCCCCTGGCCACCCCCTCGGGGACGGGGACGGCATCGGTTTCGAAGCGCCGGCGCAGTTCATCGTCGAGGTCGGCACTGTCCGCGCCCTCGAACGGGCCCCAGCCGGGGAAGTGCATGGCGCCGTCGCGCATCTCGAAGAAGTCGGCGTACGGATGGCCGTCCTCGTGGGGGAAGCCGCCGATCAGCGCCAGCCCGGCCACCCGTTCCGGACGCGCGTCGGCGGCCATCCAGCCGAGCGAGCAGGCGGCCGAGTGCGCCACGAGCAGGGGCCTTTCCGCCGTCGCGTCGACGGCGGCGAGGACCGCCGCCACCTGCTCGTCGAGCGTGGCGGACGAATTTCCGTCGCCCTGACCCGGAAGAACCACCGGCCGCGGGCGGTGACCGAGTGCCTCAAGCGCCGGTGTCACCTCGTCCCATGCGGTGCCGTCCAGCCAGAGACCACCGATGAGCAGGATGTCCATAGTGAGATCAACTTTCGTCGAGGTAGGAGCCGGAGAGAAAGGGGAGGGCAGCCCGGAGCACGTCGGTTGGACGCGGCCTGCCCGACCGGCCCTGCCCATGCTAGGAGGGGTTCAGGACGATCGGCTTCCTGATTGCCGGCAAGCCGCCTACGCTCTCCGGGGTGGAGACCGGAACGAGCCCTACCGCCCGCGCGCTGCGCACCCTCGAGATCCTGCGGACCCGCCCAGGTACGACCTCGGAGCAGCTCGCGGAGCGCCTCGGGGTGACCGACCGCGCGGCCCGCCGCTATGTCGCGATCCTGCGGGAGGCCGGCATTCCCGTGGATTCCGTGCGCGGCCCGTACGGCGGCTACCGGTTGCGGCGCGGGACCACCCTGCCGCCGGTGAGCTTCACTCAGAGCGAGGCGCTCGGCCTGGTCATGGCGGTGCTCGACGGCAGGCCGGCCGCCACCGACCCCGGGGATCTCGTCGGCTCCGCCCTCGGCAAGGTCGTCCACGCCCTCCCCGAGGGGATCGGACGCCAGGCCGCCGCGCTGCGCGAGCACGCCGCCGCCGCGCCCGACCCCGGGGCGGCCTACGCCGATCCCGCCGTCACGAGCGCCCTGGTGGACGCGATCGCCTCCAGACGGCGGGTGCTGATCACCTATCGGAGCGAGGCCGGCAACGAGTGGCAGACGGAGGTGGATCCGTGGGCGGTGGTCGTACGCCGGGCGCGCTGGTACCTGCTCTGTCATTCCCATCGCGCGGACGCCGTGCGCACCTACCGGATCGACCGGGTGGTGGCGGCCGAGGAGAGCGCGGCCGGGTTCCGGATGCCGGAGGACCTCGACCCGGTCGCGGTGCTGGAGGAGAACCTCGGCACCGGATGGGCCTATCCCACGCGGGTCCTCTTCCACGCACCGATGGACCGGGTCGCCCCATGGGTCGGACCGTCGATGGGACGGCTCGAACCCGCCGGCGCGGCGGCGGAGCACTGCCTCCTCGTCGGCAGCACCCGCAACCCGGTGATGTACGCGGGGGAATGGCTGGCGGCGGTCCCTTTCCCCTTCCGTGTGGAGGGCGGGACGGAACTCCGGGACGCGGTGGCCGACCTGGCGTCCCGCCTGGGCGCGGCCGTATCGGACGCGCCTCGCCCGACGGGCGCGAGGTGAGTGAAGGACACCTCACATCCCTTCGCGCCGGAGGCCCCTCGCGTACGGGCCGGCCGACAGCTCGGCGAAGCCTCTCCCTTCACTTCACGGTGTCGACCTGTCTAGCGAGGGGGAGGAGGGGAGGGGACTGCGGGGCGGGAGCGGACGCCGCGTCCTGGGCTGCCATGACCTCGTCGCCGTGTTCGAAGGCCCAGGCGCCGACGGCGTCGATGGGTGCGAGCAAGCTCCGCCCCAGAGCGGTGAGTCGGTACTCGACGCGTGAGGGTGCTGTGCGGTGTGCCTGCCGTTCGACCAGTCCGTTGAACTGGAGCCGTCGCAAAGTCTCGGTGAGGACTTTGGAACTGATTCCCCCGATCCGCTCCCGTAGTTCGACGGGGCGCCTGGGGCCGTCGCGCAGGGCCCAGAGCACGACGGCGTTCCAGGTGTTGGAGAGCAGGTCGAAGGCGAGGCGGGCGCGGCAGTCGGCGAGGAAGGCGTCGGTGGTCACGTACCGAATGGTGCCCGACCGGCCCCCTACCGTCGGTGTGAACGGTCGAAGCAGCCGCGGAGAAGGGCCACTTGATGAGAATCGGCGTACTGGGAACGGGCAACATGGCCGACGCGCTCGCCACCCATTGGGCGCGGGCCGGGCACGAGGTAACCATCGCGGGCCGGGACGCACACAAGGCGGAGCGTCTCGCGACGCGCATCGGAGAGGGCGCGAAGGCTGCCGGTCTGCGCGCGGCGGCCGAGTCGGGGCACGTGGTGCTGGCCGCGCTGCCCTACGGCGCGGGAGCGGAAGTGGTACGGGATCTGCACGCGGCCCTGGAGGGCAGAGTGCTCCTCGACTGCTCCAACCCGGTCGGCCCCGGCTTCCGGCTGCTGACCGAAGGAGGCCCCTCAGCCGCGCAGCTACTGGCCGCGGCGGCGCCGGGAGCCCACGTGGTCAAGGCGTTCAACCTCTGTCATGAGGACGTATGGCGCATACGGCCGCCTGTCTTCGACGGCCGACCACTGGCCGTGCCGGTCTGCGGTGACGACGAGACGGCGCTCGCACGGGTACGTGAGTTGGTGCGGAACGTGGGCTGTGAGCCGGTGACTGGCGGCGGCCTCGAACGTGCGGGCCTCCTGGAAGCGACCGCCGCGATGTTCATCGGGCTGTGGGTCGGCGAGGGCGCGGACGCCCAGGCCATCGCGCCTCCGCTGGCATACGCGTCAGGTCCGAGTCACGGTCAGGCGGACTCGGCCAACTGAGCGCGCGGTCGGTGGCCCTCGGGAGAGTGCCTTGAGCCGGGCGAGGGCTGTCGCCTGGGACGGCAGTTCCGTAGGGTGGTCACGGGATCCCGGGCTGCCGACCGCGGTCAGGGGGGCGTCGGGTCGAGCGGTGGAGCCAGGTCCCATGCCGAAGACAGGGGAGTGGCGGACCGCCATGCAGTGGACGACTACCCCAGGATGGGAGCGTTCGCCGTGCCGCATCCGAGTGGCTGTCTCGCAGGCCAGTGTGGGTTCGGCATGCCGCCATTGCTCATGTGCGCCCGCTGCCAGATCGCGTTCCAGTTGAATGGGGTCTCCGGTACGAACCGGTGCCGCCGGCCGCACGGACATGGCGCCAGCACCCACGCGCACCCACGGCACAGCTCGACCCAGCCATGCCCGGTCGAGCTCAGCACCCGCGGTCCCTCGTCCCCGCAAGCCGGGCAGCCGGGCAGATCGGCGCCGTCCAGAAGCGCATTCTGTCGCCGGACGTACTCGGACAGTCGCAGCGACGGGTGGCGAAACGGGTCTTCGAACCACGCGCGCCCCGGGCTCTCCCACCAACTCCGCAGCCACCACGGCCGAGGGTTCGGCACAACCCGCTGCCCGGCCCGCTTCTCCGCCCGACGCTGCACGGCGTACTCCTCTGCCCGCACGAGCCACAGCACCCGCGCCTCGTGCAGTTCCTCCACCGCCCGCGCCAGCGCCTCCGGGTCCGCCTCTAGCTGTCGGGGGATCGCGGCGCTGAGCGTGAGGTGGTGGTATGTCGCCCGCAGGCCGTAAGGAGCGAAGACGGTGAGGCAGGTGCGCAGCGCGCTGTGCCGCCGGTGGAGGGGGAGCCGGGCGTCGTGCACGCGCGCCCGCTGGGTCAGGAAGCTGGTCATTCTGTGAGCTCCAGGTCCAGTGCCCGGGCCAAGGCGTCCGTGACGGCGGCGGCGTGTGTCGGCAGGTGTTGTTCGGCCCAGGTTCCGGCGAGGCTGTGGAAGTTCCGCAAGTCCGTCTGGGCACCGGTGATGAGCGCGCGCACCTGGTCCACAGGTAGTTCGATCACCGGACTGCCGTCCTCCGCGTAGGTGTCGAGAGTCAGCCGGACGGTGTCGCCGACACGTTCGGCCGCTGAGCACGGGTCGTGGCCGAAGTAGGAGCAGCCGGTGCCGTCGAGCACCTCCAGCCAGTCCCGCCACGTCTCCAGTCCGTTGCAGCAGCCCGGTTCGACGTAGACGGTGCCGGTGGCTGTGTCGGCCACCCGGAACCCGCCGGCGGCGAACAGGTCGGGCACGGTGAGCAGCCCGTGCAGGAACGCGCCGAGCGGGTCGGTCGGGCATGGCCCGTGCTCCGCCGGCTCGAGGTTGTTGCAGTCGGCGATCCGCATGACCGCCGTGCCGACCTCCGCCGGAGTCCGTTCCCCGTCCAGCACGAGGTAGCCGTACGACTCGTGCTCGCCAACCGGCCAGAGTGCGAAGTCGTCGGCAGCGAAGATCTCCAGAACGGGTTGCATCACGATCACACAGGGATGATGCCGGACCCACTGCGACACCGCGACGGGCTTTCGCTGCCGGGTGGCGGAGGTCTTGTCTTCTTGGGCCGGAGCGGCAAGAGTCTCAATGATCGCGCGGGTGTGATCTTCCTGGCGAAGAAATGGCGAGCGTCACCAGCCATGTCGAGACCAACGGGTATGGGGGTGAAGGTGCGTATGAGGAAGCGAGTCTTCCTGCTGTGCGGCGGCATGCTGGTCGTGGCCGGGATCGCTGCGGCGGTGTGGTGGAACTGGCTGCGCGCGCCGTATGCCTTGGCCGCTTCGCCCACCGTCGATGTCACGGTGCGCGCGGAGAAATCCAACTACCCCGATGTGCAGGAGACGGCTGAGGACGTCGACACTGTCGTCCGGATCTACGTGCAGCGGCTCAAGGCGGGTGACGTAGGGGGTGTGGCGGAGCTTGCCGGCCCCGCTTACAAGGAGCCCGGGCCGACGGCGGCCCAGTACGTACGCGAATACGGCGAAGCCGCGGGCGGACACGTTGACATCACTGTGCTGGAAGGCTCCGTCGACTACTTCAACCCCATCACGGTGACCTACCAGCAGACCGGGCAGCGGCAGGAACTTCTGCTGGTCAAGGACGACGGACACTGGTGGATCGGCCTCGGCGACGGCGACCCGGCAACAGGAGCGTAGCGGGACGTCGCGGTGCCGAGGCGGCGTTCGTCCGCTCTCCTCCGGCGAAAACCTTTGGAGCCCGGCCCCTGGGTCATGCCAAACTGAGGCGCACCAAAGGGGTGTAGCTCAGATGGCCAGAGCGCCGGCCTCCAAAGCCGGATGCCGCAGGTTCGACTCCTGCCACCCCTGCCACCGATGCTGTTCACGGTGAACGCAGGTGCAGCTCCAAGCTGGGGCCGGTCAGAGGCACGGTGCTCCAGGTCGCCGTGGCGGTCCTCGTCCCGGCGTCGAGGATCAGCCGCACGCGGTGCGGGGTGATGACGACGTAGAGATCGGCGATGAATGTGCTGCCCTGCCAGGCACCGGCCGCGACGGCAGGTCGGCCGAGCGGGGAGCCTTCCCGTCAGTCGCCGTCACCCACCTCGATGACGAGGCGCGAGCCGAAGCGTACGAGCCATCCGCCGTCGATGGGCTCGACGATCACCCAGCGCGGCGATCGAACGGTACGACATCCCCGAGGCGGCCGGTGTCGAGCGCGGCAACAGGGCACGTTGAGAAGCCATCCGGGCACCGTATCCAAACACCGTTTCGCACCCCAGTGATCAACTGGACTGCCCTGCAATCGAGTTGGGCCCGATATCGACGGCGGGTCGCTCCGTGCATCCAATGGTCAGCCGAAGACGAGGGAGATGATCTCCGGACGGCCAGTGCGGTCACGGCGGCGGCCGAGCTGTCCTGGGCCGAACCGTTCCGTGCCCCTGAGACCCCGCGCTTTGAGCAGGCTCATGACCCGACGCCGACCACGCCGTCGGCACGATCGTTCAGTTGTTGGTGGGGGTGGCGGGGCAGGTGGTGGTGGGGGTGAGAGATGTGGACTGGGCGAGGTCGACGGTGACGGCGACGCCGTCGACTTTGAGTACGACTACGCCGTGGCGGGTGGAGAGCACTTCCCCGCACAGCGTGGTGGCGCCCTGTCGGATGATCAGCGCGGGCGGGTCTTTCGGTGGGGCGTACCAGGTGACGCCGACCGCGGTGGCGAGGAGGACGGTGCACAGGCAGGTCAGGATGATGCCGGTGCGCAGGGTGCGGGCGCTGGCGAGTGCTTCGTCGTGGTCCTCGACCTCGAGCGGTGGCCCCGAGGTGTCGTCGGTTGCGGACAGCCGGCGGGCGTAGGGGCGGCCGTGCGCTGCGCGCAGGAGGCAGAAGGCTCCGGCTGCGCCCACGGTCAGGGCGGCTGCGAGCAGGATGCCGGCGGTGGCGGACCAGGCAGGGGCGAGTTGTCCGACGTCGTTGCGGCCTTTGATCAGGCTGAAGCCGATGAGTCCGGCGAGGAGTGCGCCGAGGCCGTTGCGCCAGGCGGTGGCGGTCTCGCGTACCCGGTCGAGTTCTTGGTTCAGGGCGCGCCGCATCGACCGGGCCCGGCGGACCTGTGCGGGCGTCGGTGGGGGTCCGGGCAGTAGAGGGCCGCTCATCCCTGCGCTCATTCCTGTGTTCCGGCCTGTCTCGCGGGGCGCGGTCGTGGGCGGTTCAGTCGGGGCCGTTTCATGGGTGCGTCGTGGGCAGGAGGAGGCTCCAGTAAGCGCCGCAGCCCGTGTGGCCGTCGGGTGCCCCCTCGTACACGGTCTCGACGGTGCAGTACATGACCACCGCTCGGGTGGGTGCGGGGTCTGTCGCGGTGGTGGTGGCGCGGAAGAGTTCCTTGACGACGGTGAAGTCCATGGGCCGGCCGCAGCGGGGGCAGGGGCCGGCCAGGACGAGGGCGGAGCCGTAGTCGTCCAGGGTGAAGGTGGCGGCGGCGTGCTGGGCGTACTGGGGGTCGGTGCCGTGGTGGTACGGCGGTGGCGGCGGGAGCGGTGTGTTCATGTGGGGCCTCCGGTGCGGTCCCGTCGGTGGTGGGTGTGGGGGGAGGCGGTGGCGGCGTGTCCGGTGTAGGTGAAGGCGCTCCAGTCGGCGAGGGCCGCGAAGGGGCGCGAGGGTGTCGGCGGGTGTGCGGTGGCCGGGGATGCGGGGGAGGGGCCGCGCAGGACGCGCAGGTGCTTGGCCAGTTGGGTGTGGGGGAGGTCCCGTAGCCGGGTCTGGGCCGCACGCAGTGCTTCGGCCGGGGGTGTGCCGTGGGCCCACCGGTCCACGAAGTCGGTCGTCAGCAGGTGGGCGGCGAGGTCGTTGACGGGCCAGGAGGCGGAGATCACGCCGCGGGCGCCGGCGCCGATGAGGGTGCCGGGCAGGCCCACGGCCTCGTCGGGCAGTTCGCGGCCGGTGACGGAGGTGGCGCAGGCGGACAGGATGACCAGGTCGGGTCCGCCGCGTACGTCGAGCAGGTCGCGTACGGTCAGACGGGCGCCGCCGCCGAGGACCAGCGCGCTGGAGAGGGGATCGGCGGGGTCGGTCTCGGCGTGGCAGGCGAAGTGGGCGAGGCCGCCGTCCTGTCCGAGCCATTCCAGGACCTTCTCGGGTGTGGCGTCGTCGTCCACGAGGAGCAGGGACTGCAGGAAGTGTTCGGCGCAGGTTGTCACTTCCCGTTCCGCGAAGGGGAGTTCGCGCAGGCCGGTGCCGCGTCCGGCGGCCACTCCGAGGTAGCGGGGCGGGCGGGGGACGGTTCCGGCGGGTGGCAGGACGCGCAGGCAGGGCGCGAAGCCGACGGCGTGGTCGTCGAGCAGGAAGCGGTCCGCCTGGAACGGGCCTGCCGGAATCCGGTCCGGCCGGGACGGGTCTGTCCGAGAGCCGTCCGTGTGGTCTGCGTCGGGGGTCTGGCATGCGGTGTGCCAGGGCAGGTGGGCCAGTTCACCGACGGGGACGAGGGTGAACGGTGTGCCCGGCGCGGGTGCCACCTCGCGCAGGACGTGGTGCCATGCCCACCGGGCGAACGGCTCCAGCGCACCCGCGGCGCCCCGGATCTGTTCCTGCCGGCGGGCGAGGGCTCCGGCGCCGAGGCCGTCGAGGGCGGTGGCCGTCACGGCCTGGCCGGTGACGGTGAAGGCCACCCCGGCTTCCTCGCCCGGGACCAGGTAGACGACCGTGCCGGCGTCCGACCGGCCGCCGGTCACGGCGACGGCCACAGGACCGGCACTGCCGTCAGCCTCGGCTTCGGCACCTGTACGGCCGTCGGCCTCGGCACAGTCGTCCGCACCGACACCTACACCAGCACCGGTGCCGCTCGCACCGACAGCAGCCCCGTTGCCAATGTCCGCAGGCGTGTCCAACCGCAGCCGCTCGGCCATCAACAGCGCACGGGTGTGTTCCAGCCGACGGACCGCACCGGCCGCGTCACCGGCTCGCCAAGCCGCGGCGGCCACCGCGGCGGGCAAGCCGCGCGAGGTCCGTAGCCAGGTCTCCTTGGCCGTGCGCTCTCCCTGCCCGGCCACCAGGCGGCCCACCGCCAGCGCGGCGAGGTCGAAGGCGGCCACCGCCTCCACGAACCGCCCCAGCCGGGCCTGCCACAGACCCCACTCCATGGCGCCCTCCGCGGCCGCCGCCGGATACCGCGCGCGAGCCGCCTCGTACCCTCGCGCATACAACTCCTCGGCCCGCTCCCGCAGTTCGGGTCCGGCGGTCAGCGCGTGGAGCAGGCGGGTGAGCCCCGCCAGGACGAACGTCGCCGACACCCACGCCCGCGACGCCGCCTCCGCCTCGGCGCGGGCCGCCCGGGCGTGCTCGACGGCCTCCTCGGCGGGCACCGGCGAGGCGAGGTGCTCGGCCTGCGCGCCCAGGGCGAGGGCGAGCCCGATACGCACATCGACGTCGGAACCGGCCTGCGGACCGTCCAGTGCGAGCGCCTCACGCTGGGCGGCCACGGCCCGCGCCAGCTCCCGCACCTCGCCGGTGGCCTCGTAACGGGCCTGGTGGGCGTGGCCGAGGTTGGTCAGAACGGCCCGGCGCTCACTCGGCGCCGCGGGCAGCTCGGCGGCCGCGGTCAGCCGCCGTACGGCCTCGTCCAGGTCGGCGGCAGTGCCCCGCCGTTCATAGCGCTGGTGCAGGGCCACGGCCAGCCCGCTGCGGGCCAGGACAGTATGCGGACCCCCGTCCGGACGGGCCTCGACGGCCTCCCGCCACAGCGTGACGGCCTCGTCCAGGTCACTCATCGCACCCCGCGCGAGGAACCGTTCGTACAGACCCGAGGCGAGATTGCCCGCCGTGCGCGCCCGGTCGGGCAGCCCGCCCGGATCGGCCAGCGCCCGCCGCAGAAGCCCCACCCCCTCGTCCAGCACCGCGGCGGACGACGTCAGCCCCGCCAGCCGCACCAGAGCACTGCCCCAGGCGTCGCGGAACGACGCGGCCACCATGCCGCCCCCCGAGGGCAGATACGGCGCCACCGCCTCCATACGACGACACGCCTCCGCCAACTCCGCCACGCCACCGCCCGCGCCGTGGGCCTGCCGGGCGATCCGTGCCTCGGCCTCGGCAGCCACCGCCGTCACCGCGAGCAGCGAACCCGGCCGCACCGCGTCCGCGGCCTCCTCGGCCATCTCGACCGCGGCATCCAGCAGCGCCGGCTCGTCCACCGCGACGGCGGCCGTCTCCCGCAGCACCACCGCCAGGTTGACCTGCGCCCCGGCACACGCCACCGAACCCCGCCCCAGGACGGCCACGGCGTCCTCCAGGACCGCACGGGCCCGGGCCAGATCACCGGCATCGCCCAGCAGCCGGTAGCGCTCGAAGAGGGCGATGCCCAGGTTCACCGCTCGCGCCGCCGGATCCTCCGCCTGCGCGAGCGGCGCCGACGGGTCCAGCAGCCGGATCACCTCGTCCAGGTCGGCCCGCGACTTCCCCCACACGGCCCGCACCAGCAGGCTGCGCGCCAGCCCCTTCTCCGGCGCCGCGCGCAGTGCGGGATCGTCACCGGCGATCTCCAGCGCCCTCCGGGCCTGCCGCAGTGCCTGAGCCAACAGCCCTTCGTCATGGGCGAGTTCGGCCTGCTCGCGCAGGCACTCACCCAGCACGTCCAAGGCGAAGATCCACGTATGGACCTCCTCGCGATCGTGGCCGTCCGCCTCGACCGGCGGCCGCCCCGCGACCGGCAGCTCCTCCTCCAGCACACCCGTGGCCCCGGCCAGGTCGACGGGATCCCCGGCGGCCAAGAACCGGTCCGCCAGACAGCGCCCCAGATGCGCGGCAGCCATCAGACGCGGCCACGAACCCCGCTCCGCCATCTCCAGCACACCACGGAAGAGAAGGACCGCTTCGTCGACGTCCGCGATCCGCCCGCCGGCGGTGAAACGGGAGTGCAGGGCCACGCCGAGCCGGAACGCCGCGTCCGGCCGGTCCTCGCTGTCGTCGTCCAACTCGCCCAGCGCCGCCGCGAAATGGCGCACGGTGCCCTCGAGATCGCCCAGCCGTTCACAGACCGCCCCGGCCATGGCGTACCACCACTGGCGCTCGTGCGGCGCGAGATCCTCCGGCGGCCCCAGTGCGGCCCGCTCCCGCACGGGACCCAGCACCGCGACGGCGAGTTCAGGGGGCGGGATCCGCAGGTCCATCAACTCCGCCAGCGACAACCGCACTTCGCCCCCCGACGCACCGAACTCGACCGGCCCCAGCCCGTGCACAAGAGCCTACGGCGCCCCGCCGCGCCCGGAGGGGGCGATCACGAAAGCGGACGAGTCACCGAGGGGCCACGACGCCGCCCGTTCCCGGATCGGGCCAAGTAGCCACCAGTGCTTGCCGATCCGGAAAGCGGGGACCACCGATCATCTCGTCGGTGGGCTCACCGTTGAGCCAGCACACCTGCTCGGGTGCGCCGTCGCCGGTGTCGAACAGACAGCACACACCCCCGCTGCCGGCGGCGAGGCCGGTGAACACCTTCCTGACGCCGGCCGACCGCGCGAAGAGCCGGCTCATCCGCGATGTCGCGGCCCAGCACTCCACCGACGAGTAACCGGGATGCAGGAAGGATGCGAACCGGAGTGTCACGTAGACGTACCCGATCCTCACCCGCCCGTCCGCCCCGAGTCCGGGGCCGCTCTCCTGCGCGTACGCGCGCAACGCGTCATCGGCGTCGAACATGAGGGACGTGTCGAGTTCGAGCGTGCCGCTCGTGGAGCAGTCGACGGGCTCGCTCTCGAAATGGGACGTGAACGGCAGGACGATCCGGTCGCCGCCGGGCAGCGTGACCTCAAGGGGCGGCACGGTACGGTCCGGTGGCGCCAGTTCGGCCAGACGGGCCAGCGCCCCGGCGACATCTCCAGGCCGCAGATAGATGTCGTAACCGTAGATCAGCCCCACACGTGCCCCCAGTTCCCGGATCGAACCGCACCCTCTCACAGCGCACGGCGCGAACGCTCACGGGCAGTGGATCACCATGAGCCGGGCCGAGACCGTCGCCAACGGCCTCCTGACCGCCTGCCCGCTGTTCACCGGCCGGCTCGACCTCGACGACTGCCCCGTACATCCTCCGCACGCGCACCTATAGTCGGAATCCAGCCACCGGTAAACGAACTCCTCTGCTGCAAAAGGCACTTCCGTAACGTCCGTGTGCATGACATCTTGCGTCCATCACTTGTTTCGTACGACCCGGCCTGACCACCGGGTCCTCGGAGGACGCATTGATACCCCACAGATCCAGCCGCCCTCGACGTACCCTCGTGCTGGCCGCCACACTCGGCGCGGCGCTCACCTTCGGGGCCCCCGCCGCGCTCGCCGGCACCGACCCCGTCACCCCTTCCGGCTCCGCCGCCCCTGCCCCCGCCCCCGTGCCCGCCCCTGAGGCGGCGCCCGCTGCGCAGAGCGCGGCCTGGGTCGCCGGCACCCGCGCCTACCTCGTGATCACCGCCCCGGGCGACACCACGGCGGTCCGCAACGCGGTGACCGCCAACGGCGGAACCGTCTTCCAGTACTACGACGCGATCGGCGTCATCACCGCCCACTCCGCGTCCGCGTCCTTCGCCGCCACGATGCGCGGTGTGAGCGGGGTCCAGCAGGTCGGCGCCACCCGTACCTCCGACGTCCCGGCGGACGCCTACAACCCGGCGCTGCCCGCCAACCCGGCGCAGTCCACGACCCCTTCGGGTGAGCCGGTCCGCGCCGACATGACCCAGATCAAGGCCGACCAGGCCTGGGCCGTCACCACGGGCTCCGCCTCCGTCAAGGTCGGCATCCTGGACACCGGTGTGGACGACCAGCACCAGGACCTCGCGCCGAACTTCAACGCCGCGGACTCCGCGTCCTGCGCGTACGGCAAGCCGGACACCCGTACGGGCGCCTGGCGCGATGTCGGTACCCACGGCACGCATGTGGCCGGCACGGTCGCGGCCGCCAAGAACGGCAAGGGCGTCATCGGCGTGGCCCCGGGCGTGCGGATCTCCTCGGTCCGCATCGCCGAGCCCGGCAGCTCGCTGTTCTTCGCCGAGAACACCATCTGCGGCTTCATGTGGGCGGGTGACCACGGCTTCAAGGTCACCAACAACAGCTACTACACCGACCCGTGGCAGTTCAACTGCCCGGACAACGTCGACCAGGCCGCGATCATCGAGGGCGTCAGGCGTGCCCAGGAGTACGCGGAGGGCAAGGGCTCGCTCCAGGTCGCGGCGGCCGGGAATTCCAACATCGACCTGGCGAACAAGACCACCGACACCGAGAGCCCGAACGACTCGACGCCGGTGACCCGCACCATCACCAACGCCTGCCTGGACATCCCGACCGAGCTCCCGGGCGTCGTCACGGTCTCGGCGATGGGCACGACCGCGAAGGCCTCGTACTCCAACTACGGCCTGAACGTCATCGACGTCACGGCCCCGGGCGGTGACTCCACCGGCATCTACAGCACGCTGCCGGGCGGCAAGTACGGTTCCAAGAGCGGCACTTCGATGGCCTCGCCACACGTCGCCGGCGTGGCGGCGCTGCTGGCCAGCACCAACCCCGACATCACCCCGGCAGAGCTGCGCGACAAGCTGGCCACCCAGGCCAACGACATCGCCTGCCCGTCGGACAGCCGCTGCAAGGGCACCACGGCCAGGAACGGCTTCTTCGGCGAAGGCCAGGTCGACGCCCTCAAGGCCGTCGGCAGCACCCCGCAGCCCGGCAAGTACTTCGAGAACACGGCGGACTTCGCCATCGGCGACAACACCACGGTGGAGAGCCCGATCACCGTCAGCGGCGTGACCGGCAACGCCCCGGCCACCCTCAAGGTAGGGGTGAACATCGTGCACACCTACATCGGCGACCTGAAGGTCGACCTGATCGCCCCGGACGGCACCGCCTACACGCTCCACAACCGCTCGGGCGGCAGCACCGACAACATCAGCCAGATCTACACCGTCAACGCCTCCTCCGAGTCCGCCGACGGAACCTGGAAACTCCGCGTCAACGACAACGCCCGCGGCGACACCGGCAGGATCGACTCCTGGAACATCACGTTCTAAAGGCGCGCTGGAACACGTCGGCGAGTCGGTCAACGACCACACCACAGTCCCGCTGAGTGGGTCACCGGGGAGCACTGCGACTGCGCCCCGGTGCCCTCCGCTGTGGGAGGCGATGAGTTCCTACTGGCCGACCGGTGACCAGCGGCCCGACGCCGGTCCGGCGGAGATCGCGTTCGCGCGGAACTGGCGGGACACGCCGAAGGTGGTGTTCTCCTCGACGCTCGACAAGGTCGGCTGGAACACCCGCCTGGTCACCGGCGACGCGGTCGCCGAGGTCACCCGGCTCAAGGCGGAGGACGGCGGCCCGATGACCATCGGCGGTGGGCGGCCCTGCGTGCCGGGCTGATCGACGAGTACGTGATCGCCACCCATCCGGTCTTGGTGGGCGGCGGCACGCCGTTCTTCACCGTGGTGGACGGCTGGGTGAACCTGAACATGGTGGAGACATGGCCGTTTCCCGGCGGCGTGGTTCTGACCAGGTACGGGACGAGGCGCTGAGCAGCTTTCCGCTGTCTCACGGCTCATTCCTCGGTGGGGAGCCAGGTGCCGTGCAGGCCGAGGGGGACGCGGACGGGATACGGAGCCGGGCGACGGGGCCCTGGGCGGGATCGTCGCCGGGCAGGACGAGGAGCCAACTGGTGTCGTCGGTCCTGTCGGTGGTGAAGGTCAGCCAGTAGCCGTGGTCGCTGCGGCGCGTACCCGGCGTCGGAGCGAAGACGGATTCGCCGACGGACAGGTCACCGGCGTCCCAGGCCTGGACCGTGGTGCCTGTCGTGCGGACGTCGTGCTCCATGCCGTGACGCACCGGTCGGTTCCTGACCCGCGGGGATGGATGCGACTCGACGGGGACCGCACCAGCATCGCCCGCCACACGGTGCCCGCGTACCCCTTCGACCCGCCGGACCCGTCAGAGTTCCCCGACCGCCTGTACCCCCATCAAGCGGAGGCGGCGGTGGCAGCGCTCGCCATCATGGCCGAGGAGTGGCAGTCGGAGCCCGCACGCGAACGCTCCCGCCCCGACCGGGACGCCGTACCGGCGGGCGTCCGGACGCTACTCGGCCGGTACGGCCGCACCGCCCACTACTGGACCAACGCGAGAGCCGCCGCCTCCGACCTGGCCCCGGAGCTCATCGCCATGGGCCTCCAAGGCACGGAGTCCCACGGCTTCCTCACCTCCGAAGTCGCTGCAGGGTGGGATCGGGGCGAGGTGCTCTGTCAGTGCCGTCTCGTACGCTCTGTTCCTGATCACGCAGGCGGATGCGGAGGTGACGCGAACGGGCGGCAACGCATGGAGTCACACAGGCCCGTATCAGCCTGATCTGACGGCTGCGTTCCGGCAGGCTCAGGTGGACGAACTGAAGGGGGACAACCGCGGCTTCGAGAGCCGGTCCGTCGAGGAGCTGTGGCAGGACACAGAGTGGCACGAGTACGTTTTCACCGGTGGCACCGGCACCGTGCTGGACTTTCCTCTCATGATCGAGGCCGGGGACAACGACGACGGGCCGTTCATGCGGCCGCTGACCGACGACGAGGTGCGCGCGTGGGCCCCTCACGGCCGGCCCACCTACGACGAGTGGGACGCCGCCCTCGACTCCGAGCGGTTGGATTTCCCGGGCCGCGCCCAGGGGAACTGCACAGTGCTGTACCGCGACGGGAGGCCCGTGCGATCGGCTACTGGGAGTCACCGCCGACTAGGGGGTGTAAGTCCTGGTCGCGTGAGTCTGGCCTGCGCAGGCGGCGTCGTTGCGCGCGTGGTGCTGTGCATGATCGGCGTGTCAACTCGTCGTAGAGGTAGGGAAGCGCCATGCCGATCACCAACCAGCAGGTCGCGGGACACGTGTTTCTGCGGCCGATGTATGACGATCCGTACTTCCCTGATCACCTGGTCGACGAGGGGAAGGCGATCCTGCTGCGGCTGTGTGAGCGCGTTGAGGCCGAACAGCCGTCGGATCTCCCAACCCTGTACGGGCTCACTCAGGCTGCGACCGAGGAATTCAACGCGCTGGGAAGGGAGTTCATGGCGACGGGCAGCGGGATCGAGACGGTCGCGCGCGAGTGGATCTGCGACGAGTTCTGTTTCGTCGCGTCGGCATACGGGTTCACGGACGCGGATGCGGAGGCGCTTACTGCCGGCCGGGACTGGTGAACGAGGACGGGAAAGCCATCTCCGTCCATAGCCGTTGGTTGAGAGCTGCGATCAGCACGGTCGCCTCGCGGCGGACGGCGAGCTAGTCCTGTCGCGGGGCGAACGCACGGTGCTTCACGAGGCGGTTGATCCCGTACCCGACCGCACAGAGCTCGCGGTAGCCGGCCGGGTCGAAATGCGGCGCGCAGGTCGCCGCGATTCTTGCGGGGTGCGTACGCCTCGTTCTCGTCTCCGCACGCACTCCTTGGACCACCCCACCAGGAGGAACCAGTGTCATACCCGCACCTGATCACCCCCGAAAAGAACTCGCCGAAGCGAAAAGGCTGTCGAGCCTCCCGCGTATCGTCGTGATCTGTGGCTCCACCCGCTTCGTGATCCAGATGAACGAGGCCGATCTGCGGGAGACGAAGGCCGGAAAGACTGTCGTCAAACCGGGGTGTGACATGAAGTCGCCGCATGTGCTTTGGTCCGATCCCGTCGAGGCCGAGGCGCTGAAGGTTCGACTCGACGATCTGCACCGGGCGAAGATCCGGCTCGCTGATGAGGTGCTCGTGGTTGGCGACTACATCGGAGACAGCACCCGAGCCGAAATCGCCTACGCCCGGTCGCTGGGCAAGCCCCTGCGGTTCACGCACCCCGAAGTCGACCCTGACGCCTGACAGCGGGAGCCTGCGCTGCGCGGTGGCGGAGGTGGCGTGGCCGTCGCGGAGTACGGCCGTTTCGGCGCCGGACAGCTCGCTGTCAAAAGGCGGCGAGGCCGCAGGGTCGGGGGCGCGCGCCGACATGGTGGATTCTCCTGCCGTAGGGGCGGAGGTGCCCCGGCCGCCGCTGGCTGGGGCACCCCATGAGCTCGGGTTCAGCAACCGCCGGATGAGGGCGCCTGGCCGACGCCGGGTGTGGTCGGCGCGCCGATGCCGATCTGTACGAGAGGAGGCGCCGGGGTGCAGCAGCCCCCGTCGGCTGCCTGCTCGGCGGACGGGTCGTCGAAGAGGCCGGCGCCGCCGCACACCCCCGTTTCGGGGAGGGTGAGTTCGACGCGGTCGGCGGAGTCGAGGTCACCGGCGATGGCGGCGGTGACGGAGCGGACCTGCTCGCATCCGGTCATGGCGAGGAAGGTGGGAGCACGGCCGTAGGACTTCATACCGACCAGGTAGATGCCGGGCTCGGGGTGGGAGAGCTCGCGATGGCCGTGCGGGTAGACGGTGCCGCAGGAGTGCTGGTTGGGGTCGATCAGGGGGGCCAGCTCGGTGGGCGCCTGGAGGCGGTCGTCCAGGCCGAGGCGGATCTCGGAGAGGAAGGAGAGATCCGGGCGCAGGCCGGTGAGGACGATGACTTCGTCGACGGGGTCGAGGCGTCGGCCGTCCTCGTCGACGAGGATGAGCCGTCCGTCGTCGGCCCGCTCGATCGCTTCGGTGCGGAAGCCGGTGACGGCGTCGGCGTGGCCGTCGTCGACGGCGGCCTTCGCCGCCAGGCCCAGGGCGCCACGGGCCGGCAACTGGTCGGCATCCCCGCCGCCGAACGTGGAACCGGAGATACCGCGGCGCAGCACCCACACTGCGTGCGTGGCCGGCTCGGTGCGGGAGGCCTCGGCGAGGGTGGCCAGTGCGGTGAAGGCGGAGGCGCCGGAGCCGATGACCGCGGTGCGCTTGCCGACGTAGCGGGCGCGCACGGCCGGGTCCTTGAGGTCGGGCACCCGGTAGGTGACGCGGTCGGCGGCGGCCTTCTCGCCGAGGGCGGGCAGTCCGCTGGCTCCGGCCGGGCTGGGGCTGGCCCAGGTGCCGGAGGCGTCGATGACGGCGCGCGCGAAGAGGCGCTCCTCGCGGCCGTCGGCGGTGGTGAGGTGCAGCACGAAGGGCTGGGTTTCGCGGTCGGCGTCGACGATGCGGTCGCGTCCGGCGCGGGAGACACCGGTGACGCGCGCGCCGTAGCGGACGCGATCGCCCAGGGCGTCGGCCAGGGGCTGCAGGTAGAGCTCGGCCCAGTCGCCGCCCGAGGGATAGCCGGCGCCATTCGGCTTGGTCCAGCCGGTGGGGGCGAGCAGCTTCTCGGCAGCCGGGTCGGTGAGCTCGCCCCAGGTGGAGAACAGGCGTACGTGGCTCCACTCGCGCACCGCGGCCGCGGCGGCCGGTCCGGCCTCCAGGACCAGGGGGGTGATGCCGCGCTCGACAAGGTGGGCGGCTGCGGCCAGGCCGGCGGGGCCGGCTCCGATGACGACGACGGGGAGCTGCTGCTCGCTCATGGTGGTCGGTCTCCCTGAGTGTTGGTCGGGTCGGACTAGCGGGCGAAGGTGAGCGCGGACTGGGCGCGCTGCCGGTGGGCCTCGGCCCGGCAGGAGGCGTCGCAGACCTGTGCGCAGCCGTCGCAGAAACGGATGCCGGCCAGGCGCCGGGCGGTGTGGTTGGCGGTGTGGCGGGCGAGGGCGGCGGTGAAAGCGGTGCGGATTCGAGTGGTCATGGCGGTCACGACGCTCCTTGTTTCGATGCCTGTCGATGTCCTTCGGCGTCTGGAGCTTGCCACCCGTATCGACGAGTGTCAACATAGACGCATGTCGAAGTCAGAGGGAGCCGAACTGCCCGTCCTGGACACCGGGGCGGTGCCGTGCTGCCCGCCGATCGCGGCGGGCGAGCTGTCGCCGGCCGATGCGGAGAAGATGGCCGCCATGTTCAAGGCCCTGTCCGATCCCGTGCGGCTACGCCTCTTCTCCAAGGTCGCCTCGTATGCGGGCGGCGAGGCGTGCGTCTGCGACATCTCCGACGTCGGCGTCTCCCAGCCGACCGTTTCCCACCACCTGAAGAAGCTGCGCGAAGCCGGCCTGCTGACATCCGAGCGGCGCGGGACCTGGGTCTACTACCGGGTCGCCCCGTCCGTGGTCGCGGCGATGTCCGCCATGCTCGACCTGCGCACCTGACCGAGAGCGACGGCAGGCATCCGGGTCGGCGCCTTGGCCGTCGACCGTCGCGGAGTCGGGGGTGCCCAGGTGACTGGGGCGGTGTGGCAGCGACCTGGGCGCCCGGGCCGTGGCCGACGCCGCCCAGCCCAGCGGCCGCGGCAGATTCCTCCCCGGCCCCGCTGACCGCGACGGCACGCCCGCCCGCACCGCCCTCTCTCATATGCCGCACGGGTCCGATCACCAGGCGCGCTGCCCGGCGACGCGTCACGCGGGCGGGCTGCGTTACTCCACCGTGTGCAGTCGGCGCCTCTCGAAGAGGGAAAGAGAGGCTGAGGTGAGTCCCACGTGTCCTGTCAGGTACCGCCTGCCGCGCTCCGGGCGTTGAGGGCGGTGAAGCCGAGACCGGCACGGCGCACGTGGTGACCGGCGGCGAGGCCAGCCTGACCGCCGCAGGTCACCCGCGCGCTCCGTGTCATTCGGCGGACCGGCCATGCACGAAGACGAGCGCCACGAGCGCCAGACCGACGACCCCGCCCACGAGTTGGGCGCCGATGAACCCCGGCAGCGAGCCCGGCGCGATGCCCGCGAAGGTGTCGGTGAAGGCACGGCCGATGGTCACGGCCGGGTTGGCGAACGACGTCGACGAGGTGAACCAGTACGCCGCGCCGATGTACGAGGCGACCGCGACGGGGGCGAACCGGAGTCGGTCGGTGCGGGCCAGGCCGAAGATGAGCAGGATCAGGCCGGCGGTGGCGACGACCTCGCCCAGCAGCAGGTGCCCGGCGGACCGGTCGTGGGTGGACCACTTCACCAGCGGTTCGCCGAACATCGCATCGGCCAGGATCGCGCCCGCGACGGCCCCGACGATCTGGGCCGGGACGTAGGCGGCCGCTTCCCGGACCGAAACGCCCGCGCCGCCGCGGCGGGCGGTGAACCACTCGGCCAGGGTGACGACGGGGTTGAAGTGCGCGCCGGAGACCGGACCGAACAGGGTGATCAGAACGCCGAGGCCGAAGACGGTGGCCGTGGAGTTGGCCAGCAGTTGCAGGCCGACATCCTGGGTCAGCCCGGTGGCCTGGATACCGGAGCCGACCACCACCGCGACGAGGGCCGCCGTGCCTACCAGTTCAGCGGCGGCCCTGGCGATCAGCGGAGGAGTCTGGCGCAGGGTGGCCCCCGGGGCGGGCTGCAGCTCGATGTCCGCCGCCATGGCGGACTCCTCGGCTCGGTCGTGCTCGGTGGCCTCGGTAGCGGTCAACGGGACTCCTCGGTGCGTGCGGCTGGCGACGGGATGCGGCGGTGGACGGGCCCGGGGATTCAGGGGCAGGACCGCTTGACGTTGTTCTCGGCCGTGGCCCGCGCGGTCTCCGCCAGGTCGGCGAACTGACCCGCGAGGGACGCGATGACGTCGGGCTTGAGCCGGTAGTAGGTGAACCGGCCGCAGGGCTCGGTCTCCAGGACCCCGGCCTCGCGCAGCACCTTCAGATGGTTGGACAGGTTGGTCTGCTTGGCCCCCGTCTCCTCGATCAGGTGCGTACTGCAAAGCGTCTCCCTGGCCAGCAAGGTGACGATCTGGAGGCGGAGCGGGTCGGCCAGAACCCGCAACAGATCAGTGTCGACTGACGTCAGCATGGGCTGATACTCTCACATCACTCCGGGCTGATACCAGCCTGGGCTGAACCTTGGGACCCGTATCCTCACACCGGTGGGGACCCATGCCCCGAAGGGGTTCCCATGACCGCATCCCGGCCTCCTGTCCTGCCCGACGAGCGTCTCGCGGCCGGTATCGCCCGGCTCGCCCTGCGCCATCGCGGGCACTTCTCGCCGGAGACCGTTCAGCGCCTGGTCACTGACTCCTACGAGCGCCTCGCCGCCGAGGCCTGCATCCGCAACCACCTCGTGGTGCTGACCGAGCGCCTGGCCACCGAGCGACTGGACGCGCTCGCCCACAGCGAGGGCGCACCGGGCAGCGGTCTACCGCGGGTGCTGTTCGTGTGCACCCACAACGCCGGCCGCTCGCAGATGGCCGCCGCGCTCCTCGCCCATCGCGCCGACGGGCATGTGGTCGTCACCTCCGCGGGCACGCGCCCGGCCGCTGAAGTCGAGCCGGTCGTCGCCCAGGTCCTCACCGAGGCCGGTATCGACCTGACCGAGGCGTTTCCCAAGCCACTGACCGACGAGGTCGTTCAGGCCGCCGACATCGTGATCACCATGGGCTGTGGCGACGCCTGCCCGATCGTGCCCGGCCGCCGCTACCTGGACTGGCCCGTCACCGACCCCGAGGGTGCGCCGATCGCCGTCGTCCGCGGCATCCGCGACGAGATCGACGCCCGCATCACCGAACTGCTCGCCTCCCTGCCGGGCGCCTGAACGTCGTATCCGATCCCGCACCATCTGCTTGATCCACTGACGAAGGAAGAGACCGATGTCCTCCAGCCCGCTCGCCTCCGTGCTGTTCGTCTGCGTGCACAACGCCGGCCGCTCGCAGATGGCCGCCGGTTTCCTCAGCCACCTCGCGGGCGACCGGATCGAGGTCCGCTCGGCCGGCTCCGTCCCCGGCGACCAGGTCAACCCCGCCGCGGTCGAGGCCATGAAGGAAGCCGGCGTCGACATCTCCGCGGCCGAGCCGAAGATCCTCACCACCGAGGCCGTGCAGGCGTCCGACTACGTCATCACGATGGGCTGCGGCGACGCCTGCCCCGTCTTCCCGGGCAAGAAGTACCTCGACTGGGCCCTGGAGGACCCGGCCGGCAAGGGTGTCGAGGCCGTCCGTCCCATCCGCGACGAGATCAGGACCCGTATCGAGGCCCTGATCGCCGAGATCGGCGCCCGGCAGGAGGCGTGACCTCCTTGACCGGAAACGTGATACGCGAGGTCATCGTCCTCGGCTCCGGACCCGCCTGATACACCGCCGCCCTCTGCACCGGTCGCGCCCGGACGAGGCCCCCGCTCTTCGGCAGCTCCGTCTTCGTCGGCGGGTCGCTGACGACCACGACCGAGGTGGAGGCCCGGCGGCGTCGTCCTGCGCGACGTCCTCACCGGCGCCACCCGTGACCTGAGTGCGTTCGGGGTGCGCCGTGGTGAGACAGCGCATGGCGGTCTGGTCGGTGATGCCGAACAAGCGCATCAGGCGAACGGGATCGGTGCTCTCGGCAGCTTCGCTGAGGACGCGATGCTGCCGCAGGCCGCTCAGTGTCAGCCCTCGGGGGAGGTTTCCACTCAGCAGGCCGGCGCTCGACTGCGCCATCCGTAGCCGAATGCACGTTGGATTGGTCTGCGATCTCTTTTCACCTGATCGGGTCCAGGCCCAATCCGCCCCACGGGCAGAACCGGATTCCCCCCGTGAGGGATGAAGAGAAGGACCAGCGAGTACGGCCGGGGCGGCCACGCCTGGCGCTCGGTGCGCTGAGCGGGGTGCTGGCCGGCTGCACAGCGCTGGCGGTGGCCGAACCGGTCGCGGCAGCGGTGCGTCCGCAGTCCAGTCCGGTCATCGCGGTGGGCGGGGCGTCCATCGACGCAACGCCCGCTGCGGTCAAGGACTGGGCGATCCGCCACTTCGGCACCAACGACAAGCTCGTGCTGCAGCTCGGCATCCTCGTCGTGCTGGCCGTGCTGGCCCTGGTGCTGGGGGCTCTGGCAGTGCGGTTCCGGCGGATCGGAGCCGCCGGGGTCCTTCTTTTCGGAGCTGTCGGGGCGTCAGCCGCCGTCAGCCGCCCCGACTCCAGCAGCCTCACCGACGCACTCCCCTCCGTCGTCGGGGCCGTTGCCGGAGCGCTGCTCCTGTACGTGCTGGTGGGCCGCCTCACCGAGGTGAGGCGGCCGGCAGCGTCGGCATCCGGCTCTGCGTCCGAGGAAGCGGAAGACGCTCCGCCCGCGTCGGCAGGCTGGGACCGGCGGGGATTCGTCCTCGCGGCCGCATCCGCGGCGGCGGCCTCCGCCGCGGCCGGCGTGGTCGGCCGGTCACTGAACGCCTCGCGCGGCCAGGATGCGATCGCCTCCCGTGAAGGGCTCGTGCTGCCTTCTCCCGGGACACCGGCGCAACCGGTCCCCAGGAGGGCTGGGCTCCGCGTCCCCGGGATCAGCACCTTCGTCACCCCCAACGCGGATTTCTACCGGGTGGACACCGCGCTGGTGGTGCCGAAGGTGGACGCGAACTCCTGGCGGCTGCGGATCCACGGCAAAGGCGTGCAGCGTCCCGGTACGTACTCCTTCGACGACCTGCTGCGCAGGGAGCTGATCGAACGGGACATCACCCTGACCTGCGTATCCAACGAGGTCGGTGGCCCGTATGTGGGCAACGCCCGCTGGATCGGCGTACGGCTGGCCGACCTGCTCGCCGAGTGCGGCATCAAGCCTCCGTCCCGTGGCGGGCCGGCGGACCAGTTGGTGTCCCGGTCGGTGGACGGCATGACGATCGGCAGCCCGGTCGAGGACGTCATGGACGGCCGCGATGCCATGCTCGCCCTCGGCATGAACGGAGAGCCGCTGCCCTTCGAGCACGGCTTCCCGGTCCGGATGGTCGTCCCGGGCCTGTACGGCTTCGTCTCGGCCTGCAAGTGGATCGAGGACATCGAGCTCACCACCTTCGCCTCCTACGACCCGTACTGGGTCAAGCGCGGCTGGGCACGCCGGGCCCCGGTCAAGACCGCGTCACGGATCGACACTCCCCGACCGTTCGCCCGGCCCAGGGCCGGCACGGTGATGGTGGCCGGGGTCGCCTGGGCCCAGCACCGGGGCATCGACAAGGTCGAGGTCCGAATCGACGACGGCCCGTGGCAGGAAGCCGATCTGGCCGCCGAGGACACACGCGACACCTGGCGACAGTGGTCTCTTCCCTGGCGGGCCGCCAAGGGCGGCCACACCCTCACCGTCCGCGCCACCGACCGGACCGGCGCCGTGCAGACGGACAAACGCACCCGGACGATCCCCGACGGCGCCGGCGGCCGGCACTCCGTCGTCGTGACCGTCGACTGACTCCCCGGCCCCCACACGGGCTTCGTGCCCTTCCCCCGAACCACCTTTCCGCAACACCCCGAACGCAGCCGCATCACGCTGCACTGTCCGACAGGAGCATTTGATGAACATCCCGATCCGCCGTACCGCCGGTCTCTTCGCCGCGGCCGCCGTGCTTCCCCTGGCCCTGACCGCCTGCTCCGACAGCGGCAGTGAGGCGGGCACATCCGGCTCCTCGAACAAGGCGTCGGCTCGGGCCACCAAGAGCAGCGACGACATGGGCGGCTCGACGGTCGCCGGGGGCGGCACGGACCGGCCGTTCGGCCCTGCCTGTTCCTCCGTACCGAAGAACGGCGCCGGTTCCTTTGACGGCATGGCCAAGGACCCGGTGGCCACGGCCGCGTCCAACAACCCCGCGCTGTCCACGCTCGTGGCGGCGGTGAAGAAGGCCGGGCTGGTCGACACCCTCAACAACGCTCAGAACATCACCGTGTTCGCGCCGACCGACGACGCCTTCGAGAAGATCCCGAAGGCCACCCTCGACAAGGTCCTCGCCGACAAGGCGCAACTGACGAAGATCCTCACCTACCACGTCGTCGGCACGAAGCTCACTCCGAAGGATCTGGAGAACGGCTCCTTCGACACGCTGGAGACGTCGAAGGTCATGACCTCCGGTTCGGGCGAGTCCTACACCGTCAACGACTCCGCCGAGGTCGTCTGCGGCAACGTCAAGACCGCCAACGCCAACGTCTACATCATCGACACCGTCCTGATGCCCAAGAGCTGACACCACCACGAGCCGAGGACGCACGCCTGCCCGGTCGCCGTGACGGGAACGACTCGGGCGGCGCGCGTCCTCCTGCCGGGGCGTCCGCCGGCCCCCACCGGCAGGCGCCAGGCGGGTGCCCCTCACCAGAGGGCTGGTCCGCAGACTCATAGCCTGCGGACCAGCCCTCTGAACGCGCCGTTCACCCGTCCGGGGAAGGAGAGGACACCATGGAACGACCGCCCGAGGCGACCCCGAGCGGGCAGGTCACCCGCGCGGAGAGCCTGCGCCGTACGGCCGTCATCGGCAGCGGGGTAGCGGGGCTGACTGCTGCACACATCTTGAGCGAAGCCCATGACGTGACCCTGTACGAGGCCGAGGACCGCCTCGGCGGTCATGCCCACACCCACGAACTGACCGCATCCGACGGACGCACGCATCGCGTCGACTCCGGTTTCACAGATCCCGCTGATCAAGACGTTGCGGTACAGGACACTGCCCAGATGCCCGGGCACGACGACACGGTCGGCGAGGCGCTTACTCTCCGCCGCGGCGAGTGTGTCGAGCAGGCGGTCGGCGCAGGCGGTCCGGTGCGCGGTGGACGCGGAGCGGGCGGCGCCGAGGTGCCGGGCGTGCTGGAGGTCGCGGGCCGTAATCCGCAGCCGGGCCACTGCGTCGGGAATATCCGGCACAAGCAGGTGGATGCGGTAGCCGGCTCGACAGTGGGGCGGAGAGGGGGCGGACCGTGAGCCCGGCGAGACCCCAAGTACCGCGCGGTCGCCGCCGCGCTTCGCTCGCCCGCGCGAAGGCAATTGTTCGTCGAACCAGGCGAATCCCCGTGCTTGTTCGATGCGGTCGGACTCGTTTGGCTTCCTTGAATTCAGCTCGAACCCCAACGGTATCGAGGATGATTTCGCCGGGCTGCCGATCGGCTGATAGTGAAAGCAGGAAGCTCCTCCGGTACCGAGGTGCCGGCGGAGCTTTTCAGCAGGCAGGGGAAGAACCAGCTTGCGGTCCTGAGTCCGGAATGGGCCTACTTCCAGATCTGCCAGTCGCTGCCGTTGCATGTGTTGGTGTAGACGCGGCCATCGGCGTCACCGTCGAGACACAGACCGGTCTGCCGGTTGACGATCTGCATGCCGTCGCCCTTCCAGTTCTCATACCACTGCTGATAGTAATTCGCCTTGCGGTCGCAGGGCTCGATGTAGACCTTGCCCACTCCGCTCCCGTCGGCGTACCAGCTGGTAAGGCAGCGGCCTTCGAAAAACGTGTTCCTGGTCGTGATCTTCCAGGCGCCGTTCGGGTTCTCAAGACTTTCCTGTGAATCGTCCCATCTGATGCTGACTCCCTTGGGGACGTCGACGCAATGAACCAAGGCCCCGGCGCTGGTGTCGACGTTGGCGGTGTTCCAGACTCGGAGACACCCGCCCGTCTGCTTGTTGCGCCACAGGATATTGTCGGATGCCGACGCAGGTGTAGAGACAGCCACCAGAATTGCAGGCACCGCGGCAGCGCAATGGCGGCGCGAGTTTTCGACACCTTATTCATGAGTCTCCCCGTTTCGCTTGGAACGCAAAGTCCGGGGCCTGCAGAAATAGGTCAATTTCCCCCGGATGTTCCTGGATTCTACGCGAGTGGATTTGAGATGCATAAGGAAGTTGATCAAGGCTTGAGCCGGAATGCGATGCTCCACTTCTCGCCGTCCGGTCGCTTCGTCCGACCCGTAATGCTCTGCGATCGAGGGCCACGACGGAGACTGCGGATCCGGCGGTACGGCGGCATGTCGCCTACTGCCACTGCGGCACCCAACGCTGCGCCGCCCCCGACACCCCCGCACACTGCGCGGGCACCGTCGTGCTGATCCTGCGCCACGCCCCGACCGTGGGCCGCGTGTGGAGCGTCGAGGAAGTCTGTGCGGGCTGTGCCCCGCTCATCGCACACGTCGCCGTCCTAGCCCGCGCGGCGGCACGCCCGCCCCGCACCCACCGAGAAGCCCCCCGCCCCCGTGCCCCCACACGGCCTGGCCCGGACGTGACCGCGTGGAGAGCCCGTCCGACGGGCGGACCCTCCACGCGCACCGTCAAGCCGGCACTCCGAGCAGGGCCACCGGCGTCGAGGTCGGCTGCTTCGATCCACCGGCCGGCTCCACCGTGATGCCGATGCCCGAGGCACCGTCGACGGCTCCCTGCATGAGTACGGCCTGACTGCTGCGGTCGGGGTCCATCAGGCCGGCCGAACGCATCTTCCCGCCGTCGTCGGCGAACCACAGCTGGTACACCTTGCCCCGCGGCGGCGCGGACATCCCTGAGGCGACGAACACGGCCCGCTCCCGGCTGGCGGAGACCACCAGCGTGCCCGCGCCGCCCGCCACCTTCGCCGAACGCGACTTGGCATCAGGCGCGGCCAGCACGCCCGCCACGTCCTCAACCTGCCGCTGCGCCCGGGCGGCCTCGCGTGACGCGTCCTGGGCACGCTCGTACTGCCACACGGCGGTGCCGCCGAACACGGCGGCGGCCACACTCGCGGCCAGCGCCCACCGCGCCAGGGCCCCTCCGCGCAGCGCGCCACGGCGTACCCGCTCCAGCGGCGCGGCACCGGGTGAAACCTGCCGCACGGTCGTGATGCGCTGCAGCACCTGTTCCCGCATGACGGGGCGGGCGCGCACCGTGGAGGCCAGGGCCAGGCGCCCGGCGGTGGCTGTGAACTCGGCGACCTCCTGCTCGCAGGCGTCACAGCCGACCAGGTGACGCTCGAAGGCGGCACGTTCCTGACCGTCCAGCGCGTGCACGGCGTAGGCGCCGGCCAGGGTATGCAGGTCGGCCGTGGTCATGCCGTCACCCCCAGGCAGTCTCGGAGTCGGATCAGCCCGTCGCGCAACCGGGTCTTGACCGTTCCGAGCGGCAGCGCCAGTGCTTCGGCGACCTCCCGGTAGGTCAGGCCGCCGTAATAGGCGAGTGTGACCGACTGACGCTGCAGTTCGGTCAGGGTGCGCAGGCAGCGCCTCACCTGCTCCTGCTCCAGCCGCGTTTCGACCTGCTCGGTCACCTCGTCGTATGCCGGCTGATGGTCGAGCAGCGCGGCCCTGGTGTCACGGGCCGCCGCAGCCTCCACGGAGCGGACCCGGTCCACCGCCCGCCGGTGGGCGAGGGTGAGGATCCAGTTCATGGCCGTGCCCCGCTCGGGCCGGTAACGCGGGGCCGTGCGCCAGACCTCCACCAGCACCTCCTGCGCCACCTCCTCCGACTGGGCCTGATCACGCAGAACGGCCCGGGCGACCCCGAGAACGGAGCCGGCCACGGCGTCGTAGACCGCCGCGAAAGCCTCCTGATCACCCAGCGCCACCTCGTGGACCAGATGTTGCAGATCAGGTCGGGCAGATGGATTGCTGCCGATGTACACCGGTTCCTTCACAATGACTCTCCCATAGGCGCGGCGGGGCGGGACGGCCCTGGGTAATCCGAGGCCACGCGAGCGGAGGATTGGTCGCATACGCCCGATGGGGGCGGGTCTCACCGGCGTCGCCACCCGGTCAGGAATCGGGCACCAGCTACCCGACCTTGTGCGCGACCTGGGCTGGCTACCGGGTCTGTTCGGGGGTGCACCGGGCTTCGGTCCGGTGGTGAGGCGGTTCTGAGAGCTGCTCTGGCCTCGGCGGTGTGCACGGATCCGCGGTGTTCGCATCGGTCCGGGGCGGAGCGGCCGGTTCTGCTGCTCAACGTACTGCTTCGTACTGCTTCGTACTGCTTCACGATGCTGAGCGGTGCGCCGCCGACCGGTCCGGCGAAGTACGAGCCGGACCAGAGTCGTTGTGCCCGCCGGTAGTGGCGGACGAGGTCGGGGAACTCCCGGCGGAGTCTGCGCGAGGACACGCCATCGAGGGAGCCGACCAGCCCGGACACGGCGATCTTCGGCGGGAGGTCCACCAGCAGGCGGACGTGGTCGGCCTCGCCGTCGAACTCGGCCCTTGGGCCCTCGCTCCGAGGTGCGGGAACGTCTGGGCGCGGTCGGCGGTGCGTCGTGACGGATCGCTGGGAATGCCTTGGCCGGAGACGCAGGGCCTATCGGAAGACGGCGATGTGGCTCTGGGCCCAGTCGGCGAAGGTGCGGGGCGCGCGGCCGAGGAGCCGCTCGACGTCGGGGCTGATGCGCTGCTCGGCGGGGGTGGGCTCACCCAGGATGGTCAGCGTGGTCTCGACCACGGGCTCGGGCATGAACCGCAGCATCTGCGCGCGGGCCTCGTCGCGGGTCTGCTCGATGAACCGGACGGGTTCGCCGAGGGCGTCGGCGATCGCCTCGGCCCGCTGGCGGGGCGTGCTGAGGGCGGGGCCGGTCAGCTCGTATGTCTGCCCGGCGTGGCCGTCCTCCCGCAGGGCTGCGGCTGCGCCCTCGGCGATGTCGTCCGGGTCGATGGTCGGCAGGCCGATGTCGGCGAACGGCGCGGCGGCGGTCCTCAGGGCGCGGACCGACTCGACCCAGGCGTACGCGTTGGAGTTGAAGCCTCCTGGGCGCAGGACCGTCCAGTCCATGCCTGATTGTCGGACGGCGTCCTCGATGGATCGTCCCAGGTCCCCGTGAGAAGCCGCATGCGGTCGGGTCGCGACTCCTTGGGAGGACAGCAGGACGACCCGCCTGACACCGCCGGCCTTGGCGACGTCGAGGATGCCCCGTGGGCTCAGCAGGTGGGCACTGGAGCCGCCGCTCTGCAGGAACAGCGCGTCGGCTCCGTCGAAAACGGGCCGGAGGCTCTCAGGTTCGACCAGGTCCGCCTGCCTGTACCGGACGCCGTCCGGCACGTCCGCGTCCGAGATCCCCCGGGATGTCGCGGTCACCTGCGCATCGGCTGCCGCGAGGATCTGCACGAGCGATCGGCCGACGTTACCGGTCGCACCCGTCACTACGAACATGAGCAACTCCCGTGTCAATTCAGCATGGCTGTCGCCGCCCGAGCGGGCGGGGCCGCCGCCGAGAGCTGTTCTCCGGGCGACACGGGGACGCTAACATCGTCGATATAGTAGGTACCTACAGGAAAGTGACTATCCCGAGGGGGTGTGTATGGCCGGCGACGCCGACCGGGTGGCAGCCGCTACGACCGACCCGGAACTCGCCTGTCCGACCAGTGCGGTCGTGGACATCGTGTTCAGCCGGTGGACCACGCCGATCCTGTGGACTCTCCACGTGCATGGCCGGCAACGGTTCGTCGAACTGGAACGACGGATCGGCACGATCACGCCGAAGGTACTGACCCAGCGGCTGCGCCAGTTGGAACGCGACGGCATGGTCGTGCGTACGTACCACCCGGAGGTCCCCCCTCGGGTCGAGTACGAGATCAGCGAGCTGGGCCGCAGCCTGGCCCCGCTCTTCGCGCACCTCGCCGAATGGGCTGCCGGCAACCTGGACAAGGTCGAGCAGTCCCGGCACGCCTACGACACCGCTCCACCCCGGTAGCGCGTCAGCGACAGGACCCGATCCCTGTCCGAACCTCCGCTACCTGGTCCATCCCGCAAGCGAGTGGGGTGCGTCGCGACCTCCTGTACCTGCCTGCGCTGCAACCCGCGCATCGACCAGGGCTCCACAGGGCACCCTTGCGCGCGGGTTCGCCGTCAGACAGCCGGACGGTCTTGCCTCGACTGCCTCAGATCCAGTGCTTTGTTCCTCACATTCAGGCCGCGGCGCGGAAGACGTACGCCGACATCGGGGCGGTGACCGGTCCTGGTCCCAGACGGGCCGTCATCTCTTCGATGACGGTGGCCCGGACGGCTGATCCGTCGCTGAGCTCGTTAACGGCCGCGCGCACCGGCGTCCCGGTGAGGTACCCGGTGGCGAGGTCGGCGGTCGACTCGGCCCGGCCCTGAAGCGTCAGCGTCTGCTCGTACTCGACAGCGAACCCGGCGGCCGCCAGATCGGCGGCCACGACAGCGGGGTCGGCATAGCCGTGCGGAACCGTCTGGAAGAACCGTGGCGGGTCGGCCGGAAAGGCCCGCTCCAGTCCGGCCTGCAGCGCGACTTCGAAGGCGTGCGTCCCGAGCGGGCCCCAGGTGTTGAATAGGAACCGGCCGCCCGGGGTCAGCACCCGACGGACCTCGGTGAACGCTTCGATACGGTCGGGAAAGAACATCACACCGAACTGACAGACCACCAGGTCGAAGCCGCCGTCCGGGAACGGCAGCCGCTGCGCGTCGGCCTGGCGCCACACCGCGCCAGGAGCCCGGGAGGACGCGAAAGCGACCATGGCCTCGTTCAGGTCGGTGGCCGTCACCTCGGCCGAGGGCGCCGCTGTGAGCAGCTCCGCCGTCAACACGCCTGTGCCTGCAGCGAGTTCGAGGATCCGCCGAGGGTGGAGCGCCGCCGCCCGAGCGGTCAGGTCCTCGGCGAAGGGTCGGAAGACCACCGGCACGAGGTACTGCTCATAGGCCGCCGGCATGGAATCGGACCATCGCCGGTCGGCATTGATTCCTGTCACCCTCATGACGGTAGCGCCGCGCCGGGAAACCGGTTCCTTGCCGCGCCGCGATGCACTCTGGAGCTGGACCCACCTGGCAAAGTGGCAGGCCGACGTTGGATCGTGTCGTCCCGTTGCCCGCCTCGACCGCCGCGGCGTCGGCGGTATCCAGGCCGGCTGCCTGCGGAAGGAAGGTCTGTCGACGGCAGAGGACGACCCGGCCGGGGCCCTGGCCTGGCGCAGGGTCGCCCGCCGCCGGGCCTGGCTCGGTGCCATGGCCGCTGTCACCGTGGTCGCGGTGGCCGCCGTCGGCACCTACCTGATGGCAGCACACGACGGGGACGGGAAGCCGGGCGGCACGCGGGCCGGGGCGGGCACGACGGCCTCCGCGTCCGCCCCCGGCCACCGCTCCGCAGCACGGACCGCCTCGCCGGAAGCGGTGTCAGCCTCCCCGGCCGCGGACGCTCCAGAGGCCGGACAGGAAGCGGGAACTCCGGCAGGGAAGGCGTCGTCCCCCGACTGCCTGCCGGTCACCTTCAAGCTGCCCACCGGCCCGGCGACCTGCGAGTCCAAGGAGGACATCTGCGCCGTCCGGTCCCCGTACTACGTCAAGGACATCGACAGCCTGTGCGGCGGCCCGCCCGCGCTACAGAGGGTCAACATCATCTCCGAGCCCTCCACCGGTGGTCTCCCGGCTCGTCGACGCCCTCGCCGCAGATGGGCCGAAGGCCCTGTCCGCTATAAGGGCCGCTCGGGCCGAAGCGCGTGAGCGCGTCTGGAAGCTGGCCGGCGCTGCGGCGCCGGATGCCGCGGGGCAGGTGATCGTGGACCTGGACGGGGTGCTCGTGCTGGCCCACTCTGAGAAGCAGGACGCCACCGCGACCTGGAAGAAGACCTTCGGACACCACCCCCTGATGGGCTTCGTGGATCACGGAAGCGGCGGGAGCGGTGAGCTGGTCGCCGGCCTGCTCAGACCGGGCAACGCGGGCAGCAACACCGCCGCCGACCACATCACCACGGCCCAACTCGCCTTGGCGCAACTACCGAAGAAGTACCGGCGCGGACGCCGGACGCTGATCCGTACCGACTCCGGCGGCGGCACCCACGAGTTCGTCGCCTGGCTCGCCCAGCGCGGCCGGTGGCTGTAGTACTCGGTCGGCATGACCATCAATGAGCAGATTCACCAGGCCGTCCTCAAGGTTCCCGCCCCGGCCTGGACGGCAGCGATTGGGCTTGATCCGCTTTGACGGACATCGAAGATCAGGGGCTTCGGCCTCGGAAGGATGATGTCCATCATGGAGAGCATGGGGAAGAAGAAGCCGCGTCCTCGCCGCTCGTTCACGCCGGAGTTCAAGGCCGAGATCGTCGAACTGTGCCGACGCGGTGACCGCTCGGTCGGTCAGGTCGCCAAGGACTTCGACCTGACCGAGACCGCGGTGCGCGACTGGCTCAAGCAGGCCGAGGTCGACGCGGGCGAGCGCGACGGCCTGACCAGCAGCGAACGCGAGGAAATGGCCCAACTGCGGCGGGAGAACCGCCGCCTGCGGGAGGACGTGGAGATCCTCCAGCATGCTCACCGCACGTCTGAAGACTCTCGTCACGGACGGCCTGCTGGAGCGCCGGCCCTACCAGAGCAACCCTGTCCGTCACGAGTACGTGCTCACCGAGCTCGGGCGCTCCCTGCGTCCGGTGATCGTCACTCTGGCCGCGTGGGGCAACTCCCGGCTGACGGCCCGGGAACGGAGCATGATCCTGGTTGACGCGGACACCGGGGAGGAGGTCGAGCCCGTGGTCGTCGACGCCAGGACCGGCCGCCGTCTCGACGACAGCCGCGCCTATGTCTTCGCGGCGGGCCCCTCGGCGAGCGACGCCATGCGCAGCCGCTACACCCGGAAGCGTCCGGCAGTTGCATGCGGGGAGGGCACGACGGCCACCGCGTGAGGGGCGGTGCGAAGAACCGGGGGCGTCGAGGGGACTGGCTGGCACTGGTGACGCGCCACCGCCGGCAGGCCAGGTGCTCCTGCGGTGTGTCCCGGCGTCCGGGAGGAGGTGCAGTGGCATGGAGACGGCCCGCACGCGCGGCGGCGTGAGGCAGGAAGCCGCGACCCGGGCCAATCGCGTCGTCGCAGTGCCCGAGCGCGCGTCGCTGCGTCAGCAGCCTGATGGTGTTCTCGGCGTTCCGCGCGCGGCCGTCCGCAGGAGTGCGGATGTCCTTGCGCGGGCCACTGCCTGAGACGGTGCGCTGTCAGTGAAGGATGACGCTGACGCCTCGTTCCTCGAGGATCTCCAGGATCAGGTCGAACACCGTGGTCTCACGGTTGCTGACGGGCAGGCGTTCGGCCAGCCGTGCCCGGGCGTCGGCCGAGGAGTTCCAGCGCAGGGTGAAGGGAGTCGTGGCGCCCCATCCGCCGCGAAGGCAGTCGTCGAGGGCGTCGAGGTTCCAGCCGAAGTATCCGCCGGGTCCGTTGACGGCCTCACCGATGGCGCAGTAGAAGCTGTCTTCGTCGACGATGTGCCGTCCGTCCAGGGTGAACATCTGCCCTGCCGGGGCGTCGGGCCTTTCCCGGTGTCTGTATCCCCGGGACCACAGCGCCACCGACAGCCATGCGTGTCTGTCCGCGGGTGCAAGGTCGTGCCACATGCCGGTCCGGTTCAGGTGACCTGTGCGTA
Organism: Streptomyces antibioticus; assembly: GCF_002019855.1. NCBI lineage: Bacteria > Bacillati > Actinomycetota > Actinomycetes > Kitasatosporales > Streptomycetaceae > Streptomyces > Streptomyces antibioticus. The sequence goes on from NZ_CM007717.1 coordinate 8,446,360, forward strand.
CCAGGTCCCATACGCGTTCCGAACCGGGCAGCGCGTCCGCGCACCACAGTGTCACCGTGAGGTCCACCAGACCGGCTGCATCGGGGGAAGGTTCGACGTCGACGACGGTGACCTCGCCCACGAAGTAGGACCCCATGGTGACACCGTCGCCGTCGAGAAGAGTGAGCCAGGCGTTCCCTGCCCGGGCGCGACGACCGCCGACATGATCGAGGCTCTTCAGCAGGCCACCTTGGGGGAGGCAGCCTTCGAGGCGCACGCGGCGTGCGCCGCCCTCTTCACGCTCGTCCGGCCGGGGGGTGAAGATCCCCTCGGCCTCGTGAGCGAATCCCCAGAAGTCGCTGTCGGCCTCGTCCGAGGTCAGCGCGTACTTCTTCCCCGCGCCGCCCTGCCCCGACGTTCGCATCACACCCCCTGTGAGAGCGCTGATCCTACCGAGGCCCGAGAACTCGCCAGGCAGTCGTCGTCGCCGTGTCCGTTCTGATCCCCGCGGTCTCGTGGCTCAACGGGCTCTGTGTGGCGAGGTCGCGGCCCTCCGAGCCGGTGGCGGGTGGCCCGGTGGTGGGCGGCTGTGCGCCGAACACTACGAGGCCAGCGTCTTCACCTTGCCTTCGAGACCGGCCTTGCTCGTCCCCATCAGGTCGTCGCTCTTCTCGCCGTGCTTGAAGAAGATGAAGGTGGGCATGGCTCGGATGCCGTACGCCTGGGCCACGGGAGCGACCCTGTCGACGTCCACGGACACGAACCCGATGTCGTGGTACTGCTCTGAGAGTCGTTCGAACACGGGATGGATGAGCTGGCCAGGGCCAGACCATGCGGCTGTGAATTCCACGGCCGCCTTCTCACTCCTACGGAGCAGCTCTTCGAACTGTTCGGTGCTGGTTACCTCGATCAACGCCATGGATTCTCCTCGCCCACCGTGTACTCGGAGCCCATCTCTACCCGTACCGTCGCCCCGGACGACGCCGGCTGGCCGCGATTGCTTCATGTGGCTCAGGGTCGCGACGCCAGGACCAGCGACCAGGGGTTGTGTCGGTTGGGTGATCCAGTTCGCTGCGGGGTTGTTCCGTGTCCGGTGTGACGGGCGTGGGGGAGTGGCGAAGGAGGAGGGCGGGCCGGATCGCACCCGCTTCGGCCGGTCAGTCCCTTGGGACCAGCGCTTCCATGGGTTGGGGTGTTGACACGTCGGCCGGGGCGACGGCCCGTACCCACGCTGGCTTTGCCGTCCAGTCGATCCGTTGCTCGGCCGGGAGCGGCTCCTTCCCGGGCTGAACGCACAGGCGATGCGCCTCCTCCAAGCCGGTCATCGGGGTGGGGGGGGCGGCGCCCACCTCCTTCGGGTAACTCTGCTCGACAAGCTCGCACCGCGCGGCCAACTCCCGGCGCGCTGCCTGGCCATCTGGCCGCGCGGGCCGGCAGCCGCCTCGCTGTGCGCGGTGGTCAGGGAGGCACCGGCGTCCGTGGTTGTTGGTGTTACCCGTTGCCGGTGGAAGAGGGGCTGCCGGGGCTGGTAGTGACGGGGATGAGGGATTCGGTCTGGGCGAGGTCGACGGTGATGGCGATGCCCTCGACTTTGAGGACGAGCGTGCCGCGGTCGGTGTGCCTCCCACTGGTGGGGCCTGGTGGGGGTGAGGCGTTGGTGTGCGGTGGCCGCGGCGGCGTGCAGCGCGCAGGGGGGTGTGGCTGGTGTCGCTCGTGGTGGTGTAAGGGTTCTGTCATCTCTTGGGGGCTCCACGACGCCCGCCTGCCGCGTTGAATTGGGGCGGTGAAGGAAACGGTCTGTGGGGAGGCGGAGAGGCATGTGGCGGACTTGGACGGCGGGGCGTGGGCGGCTGGTCGGCGCTGTCTTGGCGGTGGTGATCGCGGGGGCGGGTTTGGGGCTGTATTGGTTTCAGCCGTGGAAGCTGTGGCAGGACGTGACCGTGGACGAGGCGCTGCCTGGCACGGTGCGGACGTCGGGCATGCCCGGTGCGGGGCCTTCTGTCACCGTTTCTGGGGCTGCGGGGTCGCTGACGGTGGCGGGCGGTGAGCTGGTCGGTCATGAGCATGCTACGTCGGGCACGGTGAGGCTGGTTCGGTTGGCGGATGGTTCTCATGTGGTGCGGCTGGAGAATCTCGACACCAGTAGCGGGCCGGATCTGAGGGTGTGGCTGACCGATGCGCCGGTGAGGGAGGGGCGGGCCGGCTGGTACGTCTTCGACGACGGGGAGCACGTCAGTCTCGGCAGGCTCAAGGGCAACAAGGGCAGCCAGAACTACCCCGTGCCCGCTGGCGTGGACCTGTCTCGCTACACCAGTCTCAGCATCTGGTGCGACCGGTTCGACGTCTCGTTCGGTGCGGCCGAACTGGCCGGCGTCTGACCGGCGTCGGGGCCACGGTCTTTGCGTCGGCGCCCGCCCGTGTCAGTGGGGGACGGCGTGCAGGCCGGTGTGCCGGGTCGGTGGTTCGCCTCCGTTGTGTGTTCGCCCGGAGTGTGGCGGCCTCCTCCTGCGTGAGCGCCGGTCGTCGCGGTGCCGGGACGGATCGGAGGGTGCCGGGTCCTTGCGGCACGGTCGAGGGCAGGGCGGGGAGCGGCAGCAGTTCTGTGGGGCCGGGCAGGAGTTGCGGCACCTGGCGGGTGGCGGGTTCGCCGATGGCGGGGGTCGATGGTCGCGGGCAGGTCCGGGTGGCTGCGATGCGTGGCGTGCAGCGGGTGGTCTTGGGTGGCCGGCTTGCCGCGGTCGGCCTTCGGGCGCTGTGGGCGTGCCCGGCCGGTGACCGGTGCAGCCGCTGCGGGAACGGGGAGGCGAGCGGAAGTGCGCGCCGGGCCGGGCGGGGAGGCCGTGCCGGCATGGGTGAGGGTGGGAGGACCTCCGTGCCCCGGCCCGTCGAGGCGGCCAGGGCCGTCGTGCCGGGCAGCACGGCCGGTCCGTCCTGTCCGCTCGTGTGCGAGCCCTGCGCGCCGGCCCCTTCCCCGGCGCCGCCCGCAGCCCCGGGGCGTCACGGGTGATCTCCGGGCCCACGGGCTTGCTCCGGCGCCCCACCCGACAGCCCTGAGTCCTGCCCAGCCCCGGCGCTCGCCCCCGCGGGCCCTCGACCCGGCACGTCCGGAGCAAAGATCCACGTATGGACTTCCTGTGGTCACGTTCCCGGCTGCTCGGTGTGGCCCGGTGGCTGCCTCGCCACTTCCGGCTCCTCCTCCGGCTCCTCCGCGGCCACGGCCAGGCCGCCCGGGTTACCGCAGCCGTGGAGCGGTCCGCCGGACAGTGCTCCCAGATCGGCCGCTGTCATCAGCCGCGGCCATCCACCCCGCTGCGCTACTTCCGGCACACGGCGGAAGAGTCCGGCCGTCTCGTCGGCATCGCCGACCGGCCAGCCGGCAGCGAAGCGGGAATGCGAGACCGCATTCGGCTGAAACATCGCATCCGCGCAGTTCTCACTGTACACACCGTTTTCACCGGGCTTCGCCGGCGCTGCTGCGGCGAAGCGAGCGGGATTCGGGTTGTGCTGGTTCCGGCCGTCGGAGTTGTCTGTGGCGGGACGAGACCGTGGATGAGGCACTCACCGCACTCTCCGGATCTCCCAGCCGTTCACATTCTGTCCCGGTCACCGCGCACCGCCGGTCGTACGGCGCGAGATGTTGCGGGCGGCCCTGGCGCGGCCTGCTCCCGCACGGGTTCCCGGCACAGAGGCGGTGGGTTGGGGAGGCGGGATCCCGCGGGTCCGTCAACTGTGCCGGCGGCGGCCGTACTTCGCCCGCTGTTGGGTCCCGGATCTATTCTGAGAAGGTCGGTGTAGACCTTCAAGGGGCGGACGGGCGGGTTTTCGTTGTGGGTGAGGACCGCGGTGCCGCCGCCTGGAGGTAGTAGGTGTGCAGGTCCTCGACGGTCAGGTTGCGGACCGAGGTCTGCTCGGTGTGGTGTTGGACGGCGGTGGTCTGGACCCAGGTGCCGGAACTGGTGTGCTGCCGGTGATCTGCCGTGAGGTCGCCGGCTTCCATCGTGAACCGTCGGCCGTGACCGCCGTGCGTAAGCTGCCGGCGGTCTACTCTGCGCAGGCGTAGGTGGAACCGGAGGCGCGATGGACCGTGTCTTCAGCTTCCCTGTCTGCTCCGCTCCGCTCGGGGGGTGCCCCTATGTCTTTGGTCAAGCTGGTCGGGTGTGAGTTCGGGGCGTCTGGAACGATGTGTCCGTGCATGCTGATGATCAGGTTGGTGAGGGTGTCTCCGCGGAGCTCCTGGTGTTCCTGCGGGGTGCTGTCGACGGCCGCCCGGTGAAGATCGGTGCTTCCGTGTGTGAGTGCGGCGGCCGGGTGTTCTTCGTGCTGGTCAATGCGTCCGGCGCGGAACGGGAGTGCTCTGGCTGCGGCAGCCGTGCGTTCATCGCGGACAGCGAGGAGTACTGGAACGAGGAGTCCTGGGAGGACGACGAGCCCGGTGCGGCCGGCTGCCCCTGCGGGAGCGAGGAGTTCGAGGCCGCGGTCGCGTTCTCACTTGGCGACGGCGGATCGGTCCGCTGGGTAACCGTGGGCCTGCGGTGCATCAAGGATGGATTCTGTGGGGTCTATGCCGACTGGAAGATCGACTACGGCCCGACGGATCACCTCCTGACCATGGTCTAGTGCTGTGACCGTATAGGTTCACCGGGTTGCTCGTTGTGTTGGTTGGAAGTGACGACGCTTCCAACCAGCAGGGGAGGCGGAATGGCACCGCCGGTCAGGGTCCGGAGGCTGACGGAGCAGGAAGGACAGAAGCTCCAGCAGATTGTGCGGCGGGGCAGCACGAACTCGGTGCGCTTCCGGCGGGCGATGATGCTGCTGGCCTCGGCCGGCGGCAGCACCGTCCCGGTCATCGCCCGTCTGGTCCAAGCGGACGAGGACACCGTCCGCGACGTGATCCACCGCTTCAACGAGATCGGGCTCGCATGCCTCAACCCTCAGTGGGCGGGAGGCCGTCCCCGCCTGCTGAGTCATGACGACGAGGACTTCGTCATCCAGACGGCCACCACCCGCCCCACCGCCGGCTCCTGCTGGGCCGAACATAGCCACCCCGACCGGCCGCCGGCCACCTACCGCCGCACCCACGGCATCACCTACTTCCACAGCTGCTACTCGGTCGGCGACGACAAGCTGTGGGGCATCAACCGGCGCCGCAAGGGCATCGACCACACCTGGGCCGCCCTGCGGTCGATCCGAGCCGCCCGCCCGGACGGCGCCCCGATCTACGTGATCCTCGACAACCTCTCCGCCCACCTGAACTGGAAGATCCGCAGGTGGGCGGCCCGGAACAAGGTCGAGCTGTGCTTCACACCCACCTACGCGTCCTGGGCCAACCCCATCGAGGCCCACTTCGGGCCGCTGCGGCAGTTCACCCTGGCCAACTCCCACCACCGCAACCACACCGTCCAGACCCGGGCCCTGCACGCCTATCTCCGCTGGCGCAACAAGAACGCCCGACACGCCGACGTGCTGGCCGCCCAGCGCCGCGAGCGCGCCCGCATCCGCAGCGAGAAGGGCATCCGCTGGGGCGGGCAGCCTCTCGCCGATGCGGCTTGACGGCCCGGCGACCCTGCCCGGCCGGGGCCTAGCAGTAGCCGTCCACCCTGCTGGCGACTGGAGCAAGGTTGGGCCAGGAATGCCCGGCTCTGTCGGAGGCAGCGGACCGCAGGAGGTCAAGAAGAGTGCGCCCCGGGTAACCCTGAAAACTCGCGTAGGTGCCGCGGTAGTAGCAACTCCAGTAGCTCACGACCCGCCGTTGAGTGCGCGCGAAGTAGGCCGGGTTGTCCACGATGAACTGCCCGTAAGCGAGATGGCCGCCGGTGCCGGGCGCGGCGAGATCACGGAGCTCATCGCAGATGACGATCAGGATCTCCAAGACGTACTCGCCGACCAGCTGCACGACGAAGGGGACGACCCACGGGTCCGTGGATCCAACGATCTTCTCCAGATGGCGTTGCCTGACCACCCCGTCGCAGTGCCTTGAGTAAAGGCAGTGGAGAAGCTGCCGTTGGCGCGAGGAAAGTGACGTCACCGCGTCGGCCGGCGGTTCGTCGTTGTAGAGGCGCTCGGGGATCAAGACCTGCTGGCCCTCCACAACGACCGAAAACGGCGCTGCCGGCAGGAGGCGAGAAGCAGGCATGACCGACGCTACTGCCTCGGCATCGCCTGCAAGCTCGGCTGGGAACGCCATGGTCAAAGGATCGCTTCTATCGGACCGCTGCACGAGCTGAGCATAGGCGGACGCCCCAGCCACAAGCCTGGCCCCCACCACCTCACGGCCACCCAACCCGGCGAACGTATGCGGTCAGAGCACTAGGTCTGCGGAGCGATCGCCCGGATGGTTTGTGGTTCGTAGAAGGTTCCGTCCCGGAGCATCGCGAAGAGGACATCTGCCCGGCGTCTGGTGAGGCAGAGCAGGGCCTGGCCTGCAGCTTGGCGAACAGCTCGCGGAGCTTGGGTTCGGTGTTGGGCAGGCGCTTGTCGAGGGCCTTCTTCCCGGCCGGGGTGACGGCGGTGGTGTGGTGTTCGCCCTTGCGGACGTCCAGGCCGAGGAAGACGTCAATGTCGCCGGTGTCGATCACGTGCAGGCCCTTCCATCACGCTTTCGTCCGGCCTTGCCTGGGCACCGAGCTGCCACACCCACGTTACGGAGAGCTCTTCCGGCTCGGGTGAAACCGGTGCTCAAGCCCCTCATCAGCGGTCCGTCGATGCCTCCGGACCCGGTGACACCACCCCCGGATCATCATCAACAAGGGGAGAAGTCATGCCGGCCCCGAAGGCCGGTAGCCCCATTGCGGAGCCACGAAGACGGTAACGGGGGGAACTTGCAAGGAGGGACTACGGCGGCTGGCACGGTGATGGGGTGGCTCCTGGTGGGCGCGCCTGCAGGGCGATGTGCGGGTTCGGCTGGGATGAGGCGCTCGTCAGGGACTGCATTCCTCGTCCATGTTCCGTGATTCACCTTGTTCAGCACGGAATTCGTCCAAGAGGGAGAAGAACGTCTCCATCGGCTGGGTGCCGGCTGCCTCGGCTGCTCGTTCGATCTCGACGGCCCAGCCCAGGGCGCTGGGGTAGGCCATGCCCAGCCGTTTCCACAGCCACTGGGAGAAGGGGCCGTCGTTCCCGAAGTCGAAATCTTCTTCGGTGTCATGGATGTCGGAGGCGATTGCGTAGCCGATGAGCATGGAGTACAGATGCTGAAGTGAGCTTCGGCGTACCCATATCCCGGGGCGGAGCCTCACCTCGTTGAGGAACTCGTTGACATTGCTGAGTTCTCTCGGCCTTCGCAGCCTTGGCCTGCCGGCCATCGGTTCAGTCACGCCTCAAGCGTAGTGACATGAGAGATCGTCTCAACTGGGGTGGCCGCAAGGTTAGGTGTTCGTGACGGCAATGATGGAATGTCTGGTGCCGGACGGGTTGGGGGAGTTGTTCCAGCGTGTGGCCCCAGCGGCTCCTGTGCGGCCGCAGGGCGTGGTGGCCGACGGCTCTCCGTTGCCGCGTGCGTGGCGCTTGATGTTGCGGGCGGCCCCGGCACGGCCTGCTCCCGCACGGGCCCCCGACATGGAGGCGGTGGGTTGGGGAGGCGGGTGCGACCCCGCGGATCCGTCAACTGCGCCGCCGACAGCCGTACTTCGTCCCCCGGCGCACCGCCACCGGCCGGCCCCGGCCCTGGCTCTGTCGGCGCGAGCCTGCGGCCCCGCGCCGGACCTTGACGGGCCGCTCACGACGGCAGACGCAGACATCATCGCCGTGGTACGCCACTGCCGGCGACGTACCGACACCCCAGCGCCGACACCCAGCGCCGCCCCGGACGGCGCTGGCACCTCAGCGCCCGGTGGTGGTCTGCCGTCGGCAGGGCACCTGGTACCAGGGCAGTGACGCCCCGGGTATCGGGGCGGTGAGGCGTCGGGGGTTGTCTTGACGGCCGGGAGGCCGTCGGCGTCTGCGGGCGCGGGACGGTCTCCGGCCCGGAGCAGGGGATCCGGACCGGGGGGTGGGGAGGGTTGGGGGCGGCGGCGGGGATGGTGCCGGTCTTCGCCGGCGGCACCGTGCCTCTCCTCGCGGGCCGTGTGGGTTGTGTGGGCGGGTTCAGGTCAGGGCGGTGGTCAGGAGGGTGAAGGCGGCGACGATGACGGTGACGCGGGCGTAGTGGTAGTGGTCCCAGCGGTTCATCTGCTCTTTCCAGTCCGTGGGCCGGTTCTGGGGGGTCCATGTTTTGCTCCGGTTGTTGATCGGGACGAGCAGCAGGAGCGACATGATCACGCTGACGGTCAGCAGTGCGGTGGCGGTGACGACGAGTGCGGTGCCGGGGCGGTCGTGTCCGGCGATGGCCCAGAGCGCGCTGAGGACGAGCGAGCCGGTGTACCAGAACGGCATGAGGGCGCCGAGGATGCGGCCTCCGTGGGCGCGGGCGAGCTGGCAGGCGTCCTCGGGGAGGGCGTTGAAGATCCGGTTCATGACGAAGGCGACGGAGAACTCCACTCCCACCATCAGGCCGACGGTCACGGTGGTGAACACCTCGAGTGCGGTGAGCATGATGACCCCTCCAGGGATCTAGCGATGCTAGATGATGAGGCAACGCTAGTACTGCTGCCGCTCGATTGTCTAGCGATGCTAGAATCCGGGGTATGTCGGTTCAGGAACGCAAGCAGCGCGAGCGGGCGGAACGCGAGCGCCTCATCGTGGCGACAGCCCGTGAACTTGCCGAGCAGCAGGGCTGGGACGCGGTCACCACCCGCCGCCTCGCCGAACGCATCGAGTACAGCCAGCCCGTCCTCTACAGCCACTTCCGCGGCAAACGCGAGATCATCGGCGCCGTCGCCCTCCAGGGCGCCGCCGAACTGGCCGCAGCCGTGCGCACCGCGACCGCCACCGCCAGCGGCCCTCGCGAACGGGTCACCGCGCTCGCCCGCACCTACCTCGACTACGCCGCACGCAACCCGGCGGTCTACGACGCCCTCTTCCAGCTCGACGGCGGCCTGGCCTACGCGCAGGAGGACACCCCGCAACCCCTGAAGGACGCCTTCGCCGCCCTGCTGGAAAGCCTGGGCGAGGTCGCCGGGAACGGTGTCCACCCGGCCCTGTTCACCGAGGTGTTCTGGGCATCCCTGCACGGCCTCGCGACCCTGACCCGGGCCGGACGGCTGCTGCCGCAGGACGCAGCCCACAGGGTGGAGCTCTTGGTGGACCGCCTCGCCGTGCTCTGACCCACCGCCCCGGCAAACACGCAGCCCCGCCCCCGCCCCCTGCCGCGCCAACGCTTCCGCTCACCGCCCCCACACAGCGCAGCCGCAGACCACCAGACCCCATCACCCCCGAGCCGACACCCGCTCCACAACCTGCGCCGCTCATCGACTGCGACCCGACACCCGCCCCGACGCCGCACCATGCCCGGCACCCTCGTCGTCCTCCTCAAGCCGGGCGGCCGTCCGGACCCGCAGGGGACGCAGACCCTCGCATGGCGGGCCGGCGGCGAAGCTGCAGCGGCCCGGGCAGTCGAGGCCGGAGTGCCTCAACGGGCAGACCCGGACCACGCCCTCCTCCAGGACGCCGTGTTCCCGCTCCCTGGGCAGCAGAGCCCGCACATGGCCGACGCCGACGTCGAGACAGTGGGCTGTCCGAACACGGCGGCGCTGAGAACCAGACCGAGCGCACCGGTCGGTCCCCGTCGCCGCGCTCTGCACGGCCTGCACGGTCTGCCCGCGCCTGCCGTGCCGCGGGCCAGCCTCCCCCGCCGACGGCACGGCACCAGCCTGCTGCCGATCCCGGGATCAATCCCGGCGGGAGGCCACCTCGACTTCGGCCGACAGGACCTCGCGGAGCCGCCGCCGGACGCCGGCCCCGTTCTAGTCGCACAGCCGGCGCCGACAGGTCATGCGGGAGCCGAAACCGACGCCCGCGGCAGGTACTCCCACTGCAAAGAGGGACACCGATACTCACTTACCCGGGTCGGGCCAAGCCGTCACCAGCGCACCCCGATCCGGAAAGCGGGGACCGCCGGCCGTCTCCCGGACGATCTCACCGTTGGGCCGGCACACCTGCTCGGGGGCGCCGTCACCGGTGTCGAACAGACAGCACACACCCCCGCTGCCGGCGGCGGGAGCGGTGAACACCGTCCTGACACCGGCCGACCGCGCGAACAGCCGGCTCGTCCCCGACGTCGCGGCCCAGCACTGCACCGACGGGTAACCAGGATGCAGAAGGGACACGGACCGGACCGTCACGTAGATGTACCCGACCCGGACCCGTCCGTCCGCCCCCGGCCCAGAGCCGCTTTGCTGCGCATAAGCACGCAAGGCATCATCGGCGTCGAACTTGAGGGACGTGTCGAGGTCGAGCGTGCTGCCCGTGGAGCAGTCGACCGGCCCGCTCCCGAATTGAGACGTGAACGGCAGGACGATCGGCTCACCGCCGGGCAGGGTGACCTCGAGCGGCGGCACGTCACGGCCTGGCGACGCCAGCCCGGCCAGCGCCCTGGCGACATTTCCAGGACGCAGAGAGATGTCGTAACCGTAGATCAGCCCCACTCGTCCCGCTGCCCTGGACAGAGCCGCACCCTCTCACGCCCCGCCCTGTGGACGCCCGTTGGTTTCGAGTGCACAACACGGTCATCGGCGGTTCCCCCCTGAGGCACCGCCGGCACACCAGGCACAAGGCGACATGGCGCAGGCGTCCACCAGTCCAAGGTGTCCCCTCGGACGCCGAGGCATTTGCGCCGGGGGGAGATCGTAAGACTCACCGACAGCCCGGGAGGGGCTCGGCTTGTCGGCCGTCACGGTGGCGCTGGGGGACGCTGGGGGAGGGAGGGGGAGACGTCGCGGCAGATGATGCTTGTCGTCCGAGCGGGAGAGACCGGATGATCGGCTCATGCCCATGAGCCGAGGCACCTTCGACGATGTCCCCTTGACCACGCTCTTCCCGCATCTGTCTGCTGCTGACCTGGAAAGCCTGGGACGTGCGGCCCGTGCTGTTGATACGGCCCGGGCCGCCGGAGAGATGGTGGAGTGGGAATGGGAACTGAACCATGCGGTCTTCCCCGACGGGCAGTCAGGGACGCCTGTGGTGCTGGGTATCGACGTGGTCGCGCACGACGACGGCGGTGACCAGTTGGAGTTCCTGCTGCAGGTGGTCTGGGCGGACAGAGGCCGGCTGGCAGTGGACGCGGCGGTGAATGTCGCCTGCTGGTGCGAGACCGACCATGGCACCCATGACGTTGATGCCCTCAGCCTGGTTGTGGACGAGGAGATCTCGTTGCCCGAGGCATTCGCAACAGCCGTTGAGCGTGTGACCGGATGGCTGGCCGATCCTCGCAACGCGGACTACTGGCGTGACCGAGCGGCCCTGCAGCCCCGCCGGCGTTGATCGCGCTGCGGGCTTCTCGGAGGGCTGCCTCCCCCTTTCACCGTGAGGCACCGGTGGCTGTCTTGTCAGCAAGCCCTGGTGTCTCGATAGAGGGGGAACGGGGGACGGTGACGGACAAACCCCTGCCACATAGTCCCGCCTGCCACTGCGCGCCCCGAGCGGAGGACTCGCCCCACCCCGGACGAGCGGGGCGAACTGAGAATGCGGGCGAGCAGGGGCCCCGGAGACCGAGGAACGTCCGGACGCCGACCGTCGCTGCACCTTCGCCGGCCCAGCGGAGGTGAGCCGTCGAGGACTCTTCACGGAGCGCGCCCCTTTTTCTGGACTACTCCGTTCCCGAGCATCACAGCATGTGCCGTTGCGGCCAGGGGTAACCAAGCTGACGAGCGAACTCCGGCGAGCCTCCGCAGACATCGGCAGCCAGGCGCGGGTCGAACGCCGTGAGTTCCTCCGCCAACTGCTGTGCCTGTGCCGCCGGATCGCCGCCGGAGACGTTCAGTGTCATCCGGAACTGGAGCCAGGGACGGTCCTCCTTGACGGCGGCTCCGCCCGGGTGGAAGAAGAAGAGATTGATCTGGTCCGGCTCCCAGAGCCAGGCAGACACGCTGGCAAGCTCACACTCCCAGCGCTCGAGCCAGGCGGTGCGCCGCCGAAGCTCCTCTTCGAGGAGACGGGCAACCGTCCTGGCCGGCCACTCCCAGGAGCGGTCCAATGTCGCGCGTTCGACCTCCGCATGGTACTGCTGAGCGTCAAATCTGAACTCCGGCAGGCCGACCTCAACAGCATCAGGGTTACGCCATGCCCCCCAGATGACCTGGTCGCCGTCACGGCGGATCGTGACATACAGAGCGCCACAGCATCCTTCAGTGCACGTTGCCTCTGCCAGGCGAACCTCGCGCGAAGACACGTCAGCACGAAGCGGCCCGTCAGGAAAGAGAAGGTGACGCGGGTCCTCGCACGGCCCGTCGTCGAACGCCTCAGCCACAATGTCCCGCCCTTCGATCCGTGGGCGTACTTCCACTGTGCTTCCACGCATCACCTGGTCGGGGACGACCACACTGAGGGCGAAGCTCTGCAGGTCACGGGTCACCGGACAATGGTCGGCCAGGGCCCCCGCGTTGTCATCAGCTTTCCTGCCGTCCCCGCCGGAAGCTCTGGCGCCGCTGAGAGCAGCACGATCACGTTCTATGAACCGGACCCAGACGACTGCCGTGCTGATGTGTATGCCGAGGATCCTGCTGAGGATGGAGGAGGGGAGGTCCGAAGTGAGGGACAGCACCGCCTTGTTCTTTGCCCGCCCGACAACAGTTCCGTGGGAGGTGAATCGATCCGTCAGCGGCGTCGCACCCACCCCCGCCAGCCGACTCCATGAGCGGCGAGTTGTATGAATTCGCCGGTGATGTGCTTGGCGCGCCTCGACTTCGTGTCCAGATGGAAGGCGCTGGGCTTCACCGCGGTGCCGTTTCCTGGCAGACCGCGGTACTCGAGTGCCAGGTGGGTCACTCTGCCCTCATCACTTCGCTCCGTGCCGCCACGGCGAAAGCACGCTTCGCGGCGGTGACCTGTTCCACGGCTGCGTCGACCGGCGCACGGCCACTTTCCATGCCATCAGCAGGACGCAGGGGGAAGCGGCGCGGGACGCCCACCGACCCGCAAGGCCTGGGGCACTTGCTGCCTCCAGGACAGCCTCTGGAACTTCGAGCCGAACAGCACCAAAGCAGGTGTCCATGAGAACCAGGGCCTGCCACGTCGCAGAGAAGGTTCTCTGACGATTCTTCCGGATGGGCACCCTGACAGTCGACGGCGGATACCAGTTCCTGCGGGGCACTGCGGCAGGCAGCCGTGAACGTCAGACACACGTCCCGGCAGTTCCGCCGGCATCACTCCCGCTCGCCAAGAGCCGTCCAATGAGTTACCTGCCGACGCATTGCCGCCGACGCGAAGGCACCGACAACGACGAAACCGAATGCCCCAACTGCTGCGCCCAGCAGCGTGGCCGTTGCCTGATCCATGAATTCCCCCTTGTGCCACCGACGTTGGCGTCCTTCATGCCCAGTCGAGCCCGAGGCCGGCGAGTCGCTGCCGTTTGTCGGCACTGAGCTTGGCGCGCCTGCTCCTGGCATTGCTCAAGAAGACTCCAAGCCGGACCTCGGTCCCGTCTTCCAGCCGCTCCACATGACCTCTGGGCACGGTCACTGTCCCGGTGCGTGCCTGATACTGGGCCAGGGCTGCCACCCCCCGCTCGAACCCCCCAGAAGAGGCCGTCGCTGGCGCTTGCCTCTCCGCCCCCGGGGGCAAGGGCATGATGCCGAGCTGTTCCAGGCGTTCCCGCTGCCCCGCGGACAGCCCCTGCCAGACGTCGTGTTGGCGCTGCTTGGCGAGCCATCGTCCGATGTCCATTCCGTGGATGGTGACGCCGGGCAGGACATCGGTGTGGCCGTCTTCGTCGCGCAGGAGTTCGCGCAGGGCGGCGTAGTGCCGCTGCCATTCGGCAGGCCATGACGGGTTCCAGTCCTCGTCCACCGCTTCCAGCGCAGCCCTCCTGTGATTCCGGGGTTCGTAGTTGGTGTGGTGTGGGTGGCTTGAGCTGGGGTGTTGTGGATTCGTTGATAACGATTCCGGCGCTTGCGGGACGCTGAAGGAAGTGGTGATGGGGCGTCTGGCCTGCGGTTGTTCGGGGTTTGTTGATAACGGTGGTGTGGTGTTGGTGATGGTGTTCGGTATCTAAAGAGCTGGTGCGGGTTTGTGCTGGTCAGCGGCTTGTTGCGTGGTCAGGGCTTGTGTGGGTGGGCCTACACCGGTGTCGGCTGGAGCGGGTTGCCGCCGGTCCAGTACAGGGCGGTGTCGATGTCGCGTGCGGTCCAGCCGTCGGCGTGTGCTCCGCAGTGGTGGAGGAGGTCGTCGAGGAGCTGGAGGTAGCGGCCGTAGCGTCCCGGTGCGGGGGTGAGGGGGAGGCGGAGGGTGTCGAGGGCGTGTTGGACGCGGCGGTCGTAGACGGCCATCCGCTGGGGTGTGGCTGCGGTCAGGATGGCGGAGGCGAGGGCGTCGCCGGTGCGGAAGCCGGGCAGTTCGGCGATGATGCCGCGTCCTGTGCGGGCGGCTTCGCTGCGGGTGAGGGTGGTGTCGCGGACGGCGGTGACGGCCCGTTCGGTGACGGCTCGTACGTGGGTGTCGGGCAGGGACATGAGGGCGGTCACCCAGCGGGTTTGTGCGGAGAGCCGTTTCCAGACGACGAGGGCTGCGATGTCCGTCTTGCCGAGGCTGCCGGAATGTTTGGTTCGCTGCGCGACGTCGTGGAGTACCTCGTCGTAGTGGGGTGAGACGTGGGCCAGGTAGCTGGCACGGGCGGGGACCAGGACGTCCCACACCCGGTCGCAGAGAGCGGCGAACTCCTCGCCAATTGGCGAATCCGTGGTCTTCTTCACGGCCTGATCATGCCGTTCTGGTGGGTTGGCGGGTGCGCGGGCGGCTTGCTTCTTCGGCGAGGTGGTCGAGCTGGATGGCTTCGAGAGATTTTTTGGTGATGCGTTCGGTGCCGTCGCAGATGGCGGTGATGGCGGCTTGGCGGATGAGGCGGGCGAGGCTTCCGATGCGGCCGGCGGTGCGCTGGTGGAGGTAGGTGGCGTGGCGGGGGAGCGTGCCGGGTGTGTGCTGGGTGAGGTCGAGGGCGGTTTCCATGTCGGTGATGAGGTCGGTGAAGGGCCGGCGGGTGCCGTGGCGGGCGGGGAGAGGGCCGCAGGTGATGAGGCTGGCGCGGCCAGCGAGTTGGGCGCCGCGTATGCCGCTGAACAGGGGTGTGGCGGCAACGTCGATGCCGCTGTAGACGAAGGTCGCTTTGATGCGTTCGGTGAGGTCTTTCAGCAGGTCGGCGGCTTCGGCGCCGGTGGTGGTGCGCGGGTTGAGGCGGTGGATCTCGTCGATGAGGACCAGGCGGACGCCGGCTTGGGTGTAGGTGTGGCAGACGGCGCTGGTGATCTGGACCTGGGTCATGCGGTTGGTGACGGGGATGCCGAGGTAGCGGGCGAATTCGATGGCGAGGGTCTTGGCGGTGGCGCCGGGCGGCACCAGCAGGTACGCGACCGGCACCTGCTCGTGGGCACGTCCGGGCGGGGCCGGGTTCTTGCGGGTGTGGGCAAGGTGGCAGGTGCGCCCGACTTCGAGGAGCGCGGTGGTTTTACCGGCTGCGGCGGGGCCGGTGACGATCAGTGAGGGGCGGGCGGTGGTCTGCTGGTGGCGGCCGAGCAGCATCAGGGTGCGGACCTGGGTGGCGAGGGTGTTGATGGCGGGGGTGCGGACGGTGACGAACGCGGAGTGGTAGGCGAGGCGTTCTTCCGCGCCACGGGGCGTATGGCCGGGCTGGGGCGGGGCGAGGGGCGGGGTGGTGGCGAAGTGCTGCCAGCCCTGCCAGGTGGTGATCGGCCACTCCGGCTCTGCCGCGTGCGTGCCGGGCAGCAGGGGCTCGGTGTCGGTGGTGGCGTGGTGGTTGCGTGCGGGGCTGGTCACCAGTTGAGGGCTTCCTGAGCGGGGTCGTAGAGGCCGAGTCCGGTGTACGGGACGGGCGCGTCGCCGTCGTCGACGGTTTCCTCCTCGCCGTCAGCCTGCTCTGGGTCGTCAGGCAGGTCGTCGAGGTCGTCGAGACTGTCGTCGTCCCATCCGTCGGCCTGCGGCTCCGGGGCGTGGGCCGTGCGGGTGCCGGCCGTGGGCGGGGGTGTTTTCAGCGGTGCGGTGCGGGTGATCAGGCGTTGCTCGCCTGCGGTGGCGGTGCCGGTGTGGGCGCGGCGCATGAGCTGGTCGAGGGCGTCGGCGAGGTCGGCTTCGTGGGTGTCGCGGTCGCCGTGGCGGGTGGTGATGGTTTTGATGTGCTGCCAGGTGGCGCTGTTGAACGGCTCGTGGATGTGGTCGCGGTGGATCCACGGGATCTCTGACAGGTGTCCGTCGGGCAGGCGGATCCAGACCTGGCGGGCGTCGTGGGGGTTGGTGTGGATCTCCCATTTGCCGCCGCGCGCGGTGACGGGGGAGGGCTGGCCGCGGTAGGGGGTGAGGACGTCCGCGTCGTAGGTGCGGTGGTCGATGCGGATGCCGCGTTCGGTGATGGCCTGCCAGCGCACCGGTAGCAGTTCGAGGTAGTCGCTGCCGCTGAGGGGGAGGGGCACGTGGCCGGCGACGGCGATGAGGGCGGCCCACATCTGGTTCGGGGTGAGGGCCTTCTTGGGCAGGGTGGGGTGGCGCAGGCCTTCGTGGGGGCGGTGGTGGTAGTGGATCAGCCATTCGTCGAGCAGGTCCTGCAGCTGGGCGACACTGAAGCAGGCCTCGGTTTCGGCGTCGGGTCCGCGGCGGGTGACGTCGGAGCCGGTGTAGCCGGGCAGGTGCTGGCACAGCAGGGCGTTGATGGTGCCGAAGGTGCGCTCGACGATGCCTTTGGCGGCGGGGGCGTGGGGCGGGGTGGGCTGGACGCTGATGCCGAGACTCTCGCAGGCGGCGCTGAACGCCGTGGACAGGTAGATCTTGCCCCGGTCGACGACGATCGTCTCGGGCACCACGACCGGCCGGGCGGCTGCGCCCTGAAGGCGTTCGTCCAGACCCATCATCCGCTTTAGCTGGGGGAGTTGGGTGTGGGCGAGGCGCAGTGCGTCGGGCCAGGTGGGGCGGGCGGGGTGGGGGACGGCCATCTCGGCGAGCAGCAGGGCGGCGTCGACGGCCTTGGTGCCGGCGGGGCGCAGGACGGCGGCGAGGATGGCGCGGGTGGCCACGTCGACGGCGATGGTGAGTTCGGGCCGGCCGGTGGTGCCGTCGTCGAAGACGGCCAGAACGTCCAGCCGCGTGGTGTCGACCTGCACCTGCTCGCCCGGCCGCAGCGCCACGGTCGGAGTGAACGCCCGCCTGCCGGCCGGGGAGGGGAGCGTCCGGGCGGGGCGGTGGGGGTGTTCGGCGGGACCGGCGAGCTGGTGGACGAGCCGGTAGAAGGTGGCCTGGGAGGGCATGGTCACCGTGCCGCGCCCATGCCGGTCGGAGAGGATCTGGGTGACCAGGGGCATCAGGCCCTTGACGGTGCCCTTGGAGCGGCCTCGCTGGCGGCGCAGCGCCTCCTCGATGGCGGTGATGACGCGTTCGTCGGTGCGCCCGGTCGGGCTGGGGCGGCGGGTGGTGCGGTGGTCGACCAGCCCCCACAAGCCCTGTTTGCGGTGGGCCAGGCGCATGCGCTGCACCGTGGTCCGGGAGACAGGTCCGAAGCCGATCGCGGTCAGCTCCGCGGCCTTGGCCTCCTCGCGCTGCGCGAGCGTGAACCGGTCGGGGTCGTACTCGGGCCGGGGCACCCCGCCGCTGTCCGGCCCGCCGGGCAGGCCGGACTCCACCTCGCGGATGTGCCGCTGCCAGGCCAGCGCCTTGCGTCGCGCGCCCTCGGGCGCGGTTTCGAACAGACCCCACTGCGTCACGGCCTGGGGCGTCTCGGCGCCCACGATGGTGAAGGACGGGTCGGCGAACAGATGCCCGGCCACGACCGTCTCGTCTCCTCCTGTCTCACCGGCGAGGTGGACCTGCTGCCCCGCCACAGCGATGACCTGCCAGGTGCTGTCACGGAAGCGGACGTGTGCTCCGACCTGCAGCACCGGCCGCCCGCCACGCCGCCCGCTCACCGCCCGTTCCCGCTGCCCGGGCCGCTGCGGCCGTTCGCAGCGCCGGCGCCGGTGCTGACGAGGACCCGCTCGTGCAGCGGTATGTCCAGGGGCGTGGTGAGGTGTCCGTGCCACAGGGCGTGGAAGACGGCGGGCAGGACTTCGATCGGGTCGCCCGCCGCTTCGGTGCCCTCGATCAGAGGCCGCGGCTGTGTGAACGCCTCACGGACGGCGGCCGCGAGAGGGGGACGGCCGGCGTTGCGGGGGTGGCGGTAGCCGGCCAGCCATTTCAGGTTCGCAGCCAGGGTCGTTTCCAGCGGCTCAAGGCGCCGGTAGCTCCAGCCAGCCTGCACGCACGCCTCCTCCAGGACCCTCGCAGCCCGCTGCGCCCGCTCTCCGCCGGCCTCCGGGTGGCTGGGGCAGTCGGCCAGCACTGCGGTGCCGTCGCGGTGGCGGGCGAAGAGCTGCGGCACCCACGAGCGCACCTGGCCGCGCGCGTCCCGCCACAGCAGACGGACCGGCCGTCCTGCCAGGCCGACCACCTCAGGGTCGCGGTCCAGCACCATCAGCTGCGCCCGCATCGCGGCCGACCCGCAGGCCACATGTCGGCCGGTCGTGGCCGACCACCACTGTCCGGGCCCCCACCGCCGCCCTGGCACCACCGGGAACGCCGAAACCGGCTCCAGATCCTCGAAGGCCACCGCGAGAACCGCGTCCGCCCACCGCTGCTGCACCACCTGCCCGACGGGGTCGACAAAGACCGCCTCCCACTCGGATCCGGTGTCCGTCTGCATGTGCTGTGAGCGGCCGCCTGATGCGGCCGCTGCGTCCTTGCTGCCCACGCGCCCCAGTCAAGCCCGTCCCGCCCCGCTGGTGGGCGGCTTCACGGATTCTGATCACGAGTGCCGGGCGATGAGGTATGCCCTGCAGATCACGATCCGTGCACACCCTGCCTGCCTCCTGACACCCGCTCACCGCTCTTTTCCAGGCTGCCTTTTGCGGTGGTCCGGGAGTGCCTCGGCCAGGACATCGGCCGGCAGGCGGGCCCAGCGCGCCAGATCCTCCAGCACCATCCCGGCCCCGAGGGCTGCCGCAGCGGTCTCCCGTACGGCCTGCTCGATCAGAGTGGCGGCATGGCCGAGGTTGCCCAGCAACTGCTGAGCGGCGTCGGCGGTCTTGCCGTACTGGGCACCGCGCAGCTGGGTCAGCTGCTCCTCGGCGTCGTTGACCAGACTGGTGATCCGCGCCCGCTGCTCGGCCGACACCGCAGAGCGCCACGTGGTGCCCGAGCCGGGCGCGCTGCGCTCCTCGGACAGGACACGCAGCTGGGCGGCCATGGACTCGGGCTGGTGCTCCTGCCTCAGCCACCACGGATCGTTGCCGTAACCAGGCGGACCCCCGGCGCCGCGGCGGATGCGGATGACCGCGCCCATCCACGAGGTCAGCGGGCCGCCGTAGTCGGTGGCGGCCAACGGCCCCAGCCACCCCCGCCCGACCCGCTCACCCAGCCGGCGGCAGAACGCCCCGTCAGCGGGCAGCGGCCGCGGCTGCCCGGCCCCGCTGTCCGGCCACGCCAACTCGGCCATGACCGGGTCCAGCAGCGCGTCGGCGACGGCCACCACCTCGGGGAAGACGACCGCGTCCCGGCCCACGATCCGCCACCGCTCCAGCTCCGTCCCGGCGTTGCCGCCCGCGACCTGGTGCAGGCGGCGTGGCCAGATGACTTCACGCTCCCAGGAAAGCGCCTGCTCCCACCACCGGGCCACCACCGCGTGCGCCAGCGCGAACCCCCTCTCCGGCTCGACTCCGGCCCGCACCGCCCGCCGTGCCACCTTCGCCCACCGCCGCTGCGCCGCGACCACCTCCGGCAGATCCCGTATGTCCAGGTGTTCCAAGGGCTGGTCGGCGTCCGCGTCCAGCAGCCACCGCCCGTGCCGGACACACACCCGCTCCCATCGCGGCGTGTACCGCACCACCCGCGCGTCCGTCCCCGTGCGTCGGGCCGCGCACAGACGGCAGCCGAAGGCGACCGGTCCGGCGACCGCGCCGCCGGTCCGCCACGCCGCCGCCGGCACCCCGTTCTTCCCGGCCGACAGCTTGGCGTCCTCCTGTCCCCAGGACGGCAACGCCCGCGCCAGCACGTCTTCTCCGATGCCGCACAGGCCTGCCAGGAGCTGCCGTCCGGTCGCGTTCAGCAGCACCTCGGCGTCGGCCCGCGCGCCCCCGCCGTCGTGCCCCGGCGGGTAGTTGCGCCACTGCCAGCACGACCGCAACACCTTCGCTTCCATCCCGTAGCGGCTCGCGATGCGGCAGATCAGCGAGGAGGTCGTCTCTCCCTGCAGGGGAGCGGTCCGCAGGAGACCGGGGTGATGGGGCACTCCACCACGGTCTCGTGTTCGCCGTCTCGGGCGGGCGCTTTCGCAACGGATGCCCATCAGATCAAGCAAACCGGATCCGCGCGGGACGGCCGTAGGGGGTGCCCCTTCCACAAGCTGCTGCCCCAGTCTCTTCGCCAAGCCGGAGCGGCAGAAGTCACGCGGGCCCAGCTGGGTCGAGTCAGCAGAACGCAAGCAGCGCGCGCTCATGTCCTCGCTGTGTCGATCCGTACGTCGACCGCGACGTCCTCGTCGAAAAGCGGGACGCCACTGTCAGTGGCGGGATTCATACTGGCGGAATAAGACATAACGCGCGCTCGCACCTGTCCCGTCTGGCACAGGTTGCACGCTGCGCGGAACAGGCAAGGGCAACGTGGCCCTTGGAGGGGAGTGCCATGCTGGTGACTTCGGTGGAGATCGAGGCGTTCCGCAACATCACGAACAAGCAGACCATGGCGGTCGACCCTCAGGTCACATGCTTGATCGGCAAGAACGAGTCGGGCAAGACGACGATCCTCAAGGCTCTGCATCGGCTGAACCCGGCCAACAACGCGGACGACTTCCACGTCACCACCGACTATCCGCGGCGGCACCTGTCCAGGGACCGCCGTTCCAAGAACCTCGACAAGGTCGCTCCTGTGACGGCCATGTTCGCGCTGGAAGACGCGGACGTCGACGCACTTGAAGATGTGGTCGGCGTACGCCCGCCGGCGGGTACCTATGTCAAGGCGTCACGCCTGTACGACGGCAGCCTCCGAGCCGAGGTGTACTGCACCCTCGGGGATATCCTGAGCCATGTCTTCGAAGAAGCTGGCGTCGACAACACCGACGACCGCGAGGCCATCGCCGGGGACCACACGAGCATCGAGGCTGTGAGCGCCGCAGCAAAGGCCCGGGCGAGGGAAGTGGGCGCCGGCAAGAAGACGGCCCGGGTCAAGGCGATCGAGAAGATCCCGGTCGAGCTGGACCGGCACAAGCAGTACGTCGAAGAGAACCTCGACGACGAGCAGCATGAGCAGCTGATCGAGCTGCTCCCCCGGTTCTTCTACTTCTCCACCTACGAACTGCTCCCCGGCGAGTGCGACCTCCACGCGCTCGCTGAACGCGCGAAGGCCAAGCAGTGGAAGCGCGGAGACGAGACCATGATGTCCCTGCTCCGCCTTGCCGGCGAGGGGCCGGAAGACTTCCTGGACGAGGACTACGACAGCCGCAAGGCCGAACTTCAGGCCGCCAGCCTGGACCTGAGCGATCAGGTCTTCGAGTACTGGAAGCAGAACGACGCCCTTACCGTCGTCTTCGACACCGATCTGATCGCCATGCCCCCAGACCCCAACGGTCAGCCGCAGCCACACCACCGGCTTCTCAAGATCGAGCTGCGTGACGACCGGCACGGCGGCGTAGAGACCAACTTCTCCACCCGCTCCACCGGCTTCCAGTGGTTCTTCTCTTTCCTGGCCGCGTTCAGCGCCTACCGCGACACCGATGAGCGCGTCGTGGTCCTGCTCGACGAACCGGGCACCAGCCTGCACGGCGAGGCCCAGGGCGACTTCCTCCGGTACGTCTACGGGCAACTCGGACCCAAGCAGCAGGTCCTCTACACCACCCACTCCCAGCACATGATCGACCCCACGCGGTACGAGACCATGCGCGCCATCCACGATCAGGCGACCCGCGAAGACCCGAGTCTGGGCGTCGTCATCACCTCGGTCAGCCTGTCCGCAGACCCCAAGACGATCCTGCCGGTGGAGGCGGCGCTCGGATACTCCGTATCGCAGCACCTGTTCCTCGGATCCGGCCCGCTCCTGGCGGTGGAAGGCAGTAGCGACTTCATCTTCCTCCTGCGCATGTCCGACTACCTGATCAGCAAGGGCCGCACCGGCCTCGATCCCCGGCTGGCCATCATCCCGGTCGGCGGCATCGGCAACATGCCGGCCTTCGTCGCCGTCATGGGACGCCGACTGTCCGTCCGCGCGCTCATCGACGGAGCCGAGACCACCAAGGTGACCACCAAGGTCCTCAGCGCCGCTCAGGCCGCCAACGTCGACGCCACCCACATCACCGTCATCGGCCAACTCGAAGGGCTCCCCGAGACGGCCGACATCGAGGACCTCTTCTCTGCCAAGGACTATCTCTGGCTCCACAACAGGGCTACCGAGGTCACCATCAACGAGGCCGACCTGATCGCCTCCGACAAGCCCCTCCCTATCCTCAAGCGCATCGGGATCGCCCGGGAGAAGCAGCACAAGCCCCGGGACTTCGACCACGTCGGACCCGCACACCAGCTCACCCGCGACAAGGACGCCTTCTTCGAGCAGGTAGATGACGAGACCCTCGACCGCTTCGAGACGGTCTTCAAGAAACTCACCGCCTGAACCTGCCGACAGCACGAGACCCCGGGAAGCTTTCATGACGTCCCGGGGTCTTGCGCATGCATGGATGCCCAGCTGGTTCTACGCCCGCGATCGACCGGCGTCACGCCCAGTCCACTCCCAGCTCCACGAGCGCGGCCCGCTGTACGACCATGCGCTTGTCCTGGCGGGCCTCGACGTTGGAGACCCATACGCCCAGTTCAGACACCAGCGTGGCCTCGCCCTCCACCAAGATCCCCTCTGCGTGGCTCTGCGGGACGCTGTGGTGGCTCCGCCCGAACCCGCCGCCGGCCCCAATCCGGCGGCGGGTCCTTTGCCTGCTCTCGGGGCTAGGAGACTGATGAAGATCTTGCTCCAGCCGCCCGGCTCGCCCTGGATTGCCAGTAAATGTAAATCGCCATGAACTAACGCAATCCGGGCGCAACTTCAAGATCTTCAGGACACTCCTAGGCCGGCCCCCGGTGTGCGGACACCGCTGCGCACGCCAGAAGGCAGGACCGTGTCAGCCGGTGGCGGGACTGCGGAGATGTCCGCCGGAGGCGGCACCACTCGGAGGGGTCGCGGATCTTGTTGGACACCGCGAGCTCATCCGGTGATGCCGGTGTGGGTGAGGAGTTGTTGTTGGTGGGGGTGGAGGGTGCTCCATTGACTCCGTTGGGCGTTGGCCCAGTGCTGGAGGGCGCGGGGGAGGGTCTCGTTCCCGTTGATCGTGGTGCGGTATTGCTGCCAGGTGCGGTGCCAGGTGTAGGGCCAGGGTGGGTTCCACCACGGGTCCAGGCTGGTGAGGACGGTTGCAGTGGTGGGGGAGAGGGCGCCGGCGCGGGCTTTGCGGCGTTGCTGGCACAGCCATCTGCCGAGGGGGAAGCCGTCGTGTCGGGTGTGTTTGTCCGGGGTGAGGTGGCCGTGTCGGGCGGCGTAGGCGTGTGCGTGGTCGAGTCCGGGGCTGGCGGGGTAGGAGCGTGTGGCCGGGGCGGGGCGTTCGCCTACGGCAGCGTGGGGTGTGATGCCGAGGGCGGTCAGGAGGTCCTGCTGGCCTGGGTGGAGATGTTCCCAGGACTCCTGCTGGACACGGATCCAGCGGCAAAGGCCTCGGGGGAGGTTCGTGACCGGTGGGCCGTCGGCGCCTGTAGCTGCTGTGCGGAGTCGGTGGTAGGCCTGCTGCCATTGCAGGGGCCAGGGCGGGTTCCACCACGGATCGATCATGGTCAGGGCTTCGGCCCGGGTGGGGGAGAGGCGGCCCTGGCGGGCGCGTCGTCGTTGCCAGGCCAGCCACTTCCCCAGCGGGAACCCGTCGAGGACGGTGCTGGCGGGCGCGGCGATATGGCCGTATTCGGCGGCGTAGACGCGAGCTTGCGCGAGAGCGGTGTCCAGGAGACCGGGCTCGGCGCGGGGAGCCGGTGGTTGGGCGGCTCGGGCCATGTCGGCGGTGATGCCCATCTCGGTCAGCAGGCGGTGCTGTCCGGGGTGGAGTCTGCCGTAGCTGGTGCACTGGTGCCTCAGCCAGCCGGCCAGCTCTGTCTCGAGGTCCTCAATGCCGGTACCACCACTGCTGTCGGCTGCGGACGCGGACTCTGACCGCTTTCGTACGCGGCTCCAATTGCGTTGCCACTCCAAGGACCAGGTCGGGTTCCACCAGGGGTCGAGCGCTGCGAGGAGCGTGCTGACCGGCCATGTCCCGCCTGTACTGCGAAGCTGCTCCCGCGCCTGGCGGCGCTGTTCGCTCAGCCACCGGCCCAGCGCAAACCCCTCAAGGCAAGCCTTCTGGGGCGTGGCGAGGTGGCCGTGTGCGGCGGCGTACATGCGCGCGTGGGCCAGCCCGGGGCCCGTACCGCAGAGCCGGGCGATGATCTCGTGGGGGCGAGTGGCGGCGGTCTCGGCGGTGATGCCGATTTCCGCCAGCAGATGCTGCTGCTGCGGATGCAACTGCCGGTAGCCGGTGCACTGTACGGACAGCCACGTGGCCCAGCCGTCACTGCCGTCCGGCCAGCCCTCTTCTGCAGCCCCTTGGCGCCGGTCTTGGGCATGAGCGCGGATCCGGTGCCAGGTGCGCTGCCACGCCAGGGGCCACGGCGGGTTCCACCACACGTCGATCGCGTCGAGCACCTGAAGGTGCGCTGGTTCGTCCTGGCGGCGGGTGAGGCAACGCTGGGCAGCGAGCCACTTCCCGAGCAAAAACCCCTGGTACGAGACGTTCTTGGTGGCCAGGGCCAGGCATCCGTGTTCGGCGACGAAGACGCGCGCACAGGCAACAGCCTTATCGATGCCCGCTGTCCGGCTCGTTCGGCGCGGGCGTGCGCTACCGGCAACCTGGGCCGTGATGCCGATGTCGGCCAGCAGACGGCGCTGTTCGGGGTGGAGTGAGCCGTAGTCGGTGCACTGCAGGTACAGCCACTCCCCAGTCAGCACGTGGGTATCGGGGAAGCCGTCGGCGGCATTGAGGGGGCCGTGGCGCCTGACGTGGTCGCGGGCGCGGTAATAGGAGCGCTGCCACTTCACCGACCAGGGGATGTTCCACCACGGATCCACCTCCTTCAGGGCAGCGGCCTTTTCTTCAGGCAGGGCCAAGGCGTGGGCCTGCTGGTTGTGCACCCATTTCCCCAAGGAGAAGGAACCGACTCGCGTGTCGCGGCGAGTGGCGAGGTGGCCGTGCCGGGCGGCGTACGTGCGCGCGTGGGCCAGGCCGGCCGCGAAGGCCCCGTCGGCGTGCACGCTGTGGCCCCGCAGCCGCTTCTGAGCCGGCAGACCCTCTGGGCCCGCGGTCTGCCGACGCTGGTAGCCCGCGAGACCGTCGGCGAGAGGCCGGGGCCGGAGCGCCAAGGGGACCTGCCACAACCGCTGCTCGGCGTCTCCACTGCCGCCCCCCGTACGGATGCACAGGTACGTCCAGGCAAACAGCGGTCCGTGGGTGCAGGCGGCCAGACGCTCGGTGAGCCACGGGCGCCTCAAGCGATGGCCCAGCTCGCGGGGCACGCAGGGCACATCAGCCAACCGGTAGGGGAGGTGACCACCACCGTCGGCCGCGACACGGAGCCGCCAGGCCCGGCTGGCCAGAAGCGTGGCGAGGGCGACGGTCTCTGGGTAGGTGACCAGATCCCGCGCCAGGATCCGCCACCGCACCGGATCCTCGCCCTCGGGCATGGCCGCAACCAGCCGCATCGCCCACAGGCGCTCCTCGGGCCACTTCTGCGCCCACCACGAGGCGGTGACCGCCTCAGCAACCTCGAACGCCGGACCAGCGACGGGGGAGCGGCGCAGCAGCCTCCGGTGATCCTCCTGCGCCTGGACCACCTCCGGGCATCCGGCCAGCCCCACGACACGGCCCCCGCTGCCAGGCACGCTCATCAGCCAGCACCGGTGGCGTGAGCAGACCCGCTGGTGCGCCGCCAGGTACACCCGGGCTGGTGCCACGCGGCCGGTCCGCGCAGCCACACAGCCCGGGCACGCCGGACCCCAGGCGGCAACCGTCTCGACCCCCTTGTGGAGCCGCGCCGTCGGCCTCTCCTTTGAGGGGCCCAGCGGCTCCTCCCGCGTCCAGGCTGGCAACGCACGGTGTAAGCCCACCTGCGGCACACGACACAGCGCCGCGACCCGGTCCCGGGCCGCGGCGTTCAAGAACACCTCACTGTCGCCCTGCAAAGCCCCGGCGAGGCCCTGCTGGCCGGCCACTTCGGTAACCGACGACAGCAGACTCCGCACCGTCAGGCCGTACCTGTCCGCGATCCGCCCCAGGAACGACAGCGTCATCTCACCCTGCAAGGGAGCTACCCGAAAGGCACCCGCAGCCAGCAACAGCTTCCCCACCCATCCCGTGGTGTGACAACTATCGTGCTTCGGCTCAGACGAGCTGTGACCGAGCGGCACAGTTGGCCAGTGTGGCCGACTGGAGCACTCACCGGTCCGCGACGAGATCAGCCGCCCCGGGCCGGCCTGTGTGCCTCACCCGAGGGCAGCCGAATAGTCAGCCGCGGACGTGGATGCAAATGCGCACGGTCCCTCCGATGGCTGCCGCCGCAGCGCCGATCCCGAGGACCGTACCGAGATAGCTGGCGTTGTCGGTGAGGGCGAGCACGATTACGGCCGCGACCGTGGCCAGGAGAGTCAGCGCGGTGATCCACTGCAGCGCCTTCTCCATGCGGCTCGAATGCGCCGGTGCTGAATCATGGTCGAGCGAAGTCATTGTGGTTTTCCTTTGCGAGTCAACCGATGGCGGAGCTCAGCCTTGTCCGGCCGGGGCGGGCCGGGCCAGCAGTCCGGGTTGTCCGGCGGATGGGCCCGGACGGGGTTCCGGCACGGCAGCATGGTTCTGGCTGTTGATGCAGGCGGGGAGGAAGGCAAGGCGATGAACGGGGCGGGAACGAAATGGGGGCCGTTGTCAGGACCGAGTGCCGCGCACAACGAAGTGGCCCAGCTGTTGCGGTCGTGGCTCGACCAGGCCGGCTGCACCGTGCCCGCCTTGATCGACCGGTTTACCCCGGAGCACTTCGGCGATGGTGCCCCGCCGCGACGCACTGCAACTTATGAGCGCCTCGCGGGCAGGGGCCTGACGTGGGAATTCATCGAGGCCGTTGTGGATGTCACCACGGACAACGCCGCACTGCAGGAACGGCGTCTGGCCGAAGTCCGCGTCCCCTGGGACGCGGCCTGCCAGAGGGCGGTCTCTCACCGCGAACTGGTGGACAGCCCTCTGGCGCACCGGGCACTCGATCTCGCCGAGCAACTGCGCCAGGCAGAGCAGCGTGAGGCAGCGCTGCTGGCGGAGCGGGACCGCATGCGGCAGGTGGCACGGGCCCTGCTGATGATCTGCGAGCGGATCCGGCAACGCGTGGATGATCTGCGGCTGGCTCAGGCCCGGGGACAGCTGGCAGAGGGAGATTCGTCGGT
Organism: Streptomyces antibioticus; assembly: GCF_002019855.1. Taxonomy (NCBI): domain Bacteria; kingdom Bacillati; phylum Actinomycetota; class Actinomycetes; order Kitasatosporales; family Streptomycetaceae; genus Streptomyces; species Streptomyces antibioticus. The sequence goes on from NZ_CM007717.1 coordinate 8,473,933, forward strand.
GCTGGCATGGAAGCACCGGCTGCAGGAGAGCGAGTGGCAACAGGTCGTTGCCGAGATGGAGCGGGACCGTGCCCAGCGCATGCTGGTGGAGTGGTCGCAGTACGTCGCCGATCTCAGCCGTTTCCTGCTGCCAGGAGACCGCCCCGGCGAGCCGCAGCCGACCATCGCGAGGGCAAGTGCTCCGCCGACTCTCGATCTTCAGGATGGCGAGCTTGCCGACGTCGACCGCATGTTGGGCCTGACGGGGCAAGAGGTCGAGATTGCGGGAGAGGTCCTCGACGGCTTCTCCGACGAGTTCGCCCACCAGAACGGCACATGGGCGGGATTCCTGCAGTCGGTGCGGCTGGTCGGCGGGCAGCACGTTGGGCTGTCCTCCTTGCCGATCATCCGAAGCTTGCAAAAGGGGGTTTCGTTCCACTCCGGGATCACTGTCTTGGCGGGCCCGAACGGTTCGGGGAAGTCGGCTGTCCTGGAAGCACTGGCACTGCTGACACACTGCCGCTTCAGCAACGGCGGCCTGCCACATGGGCTTAGTTCACTCAGCCGTGTGATCGCCGAGGGGCTGGAGGCGCGGTGGTCCACCTCGCGGGAGCCGGAGAGCCGCCTGTTCGTGTCGTACCTGGGCACCTCGCCCGAGGGCTCGGATGCGCTCCTTGAAGGTATGGACGGGCCAAACCGGCTGTTTCTGCTCGATGAGCCAGAGGCTGGCCTGCACCCGGAGGCCAGTGCCCGGCAAGTGCAGTGGATGTACGAGCGGGTCGCGCAGGGCTGTCAGTTCGTAATTGCGACGCACAGCATGACCCTCGCGTCGCTATCGCGGGCCCGGATCATTCGTTTCCGCCCGGAGAGACCCCCATAGGCCGAGCTCGCCGCAACTGTCCCGGCGAGGCATCGGCAGCCGCTGCTCCGCACTCCGCCTACTGGCTCCAGCCGGTCTGCTGCGCCTCCAGCAAGGCGCCGATGCTGCGGGCGGCTCGCCGAGATGCCGTGCTCAGAACGGCTAGGTGAAGCACTTAAGTGGCCAAACAAGCGCTAAGTCACACGAGCAGGTCCGGGTTCCCGGTTGCTGCCGGGGTCAGTAGTCGAAGTCGAGGTAGTCGATGTCGTTGAGGGTGACGTCGGAGAGTCCCAGGGCGCGGGCTCCGCTGTCTTGGAAGTAGATGTCTTTGAGTCCTTCGGCGATGATCTGGTGCATCTGCTGGTCGCTGGCGCCTGTGTCACGGGCGTTGAACAGGCGTTGCGCGTAGGTGGGGGGCAGGTGGACGGTGAGCCGTCGGAAGCGTCCGTCGTCGGTGGTGCCGATGGGTGCGGTGTAGCCGAACCTGGCCCTCGTCTCCACCGTGATGCCCGTGGTGGTGGCGGCCTGCTTCCGGCGGCGTCTGCGTACCTGGGGCTGCCAACGCGCCCGTACGGCCGCGTCGATCCGTTCGGCGATCGCCTGGGGCGGGTGCTTGCGTTCGCCCTTGCGGTAGCGCTCCACCGACCGCTGGCTGACCCCGATCTCCTGGGCAACGGCTTTGGTCGTCCTGAGCTGCTTCATCAGGAAGTTGATGCGTGCCTGGAGGGTCTTGGGCGGCTGGCGGGTGAAGCCCTCCCGGTCGGCGCGTTCGATGGCGTCGTCGATCTCTCCCACAGCGCCTACTCACCTTCGTCCAGGACGGCGTCGCCGCCTTTGATGTGGCGGGCCGGGTTGTAGCCCTGTTCCATCAGGTCGACCGCCCAGAGCATCGACTGGACGCCCTCCAGTTTCGCCAGGCCAGGTGTGGGGCCGAGGCGGAATCCGCCGGGCTGCGGCTTGCCGGACGCGGCATACGGCAGGAAGTCCAGCGGGCTCTCCCCTGGCGAGGGGTAGACGACGCAGTCGGAGAGGACGGCGAGCGGGTACAGGCCCGTCATCGTGGCCATGTTGCGCAGTTTGCGGTGCATGTTGACCCGGGCCTTGGCAATGACGGCGGCGCGGATGTCGGGGCGCCAGGTTGGCCGCTGAAGGGCCGGCCACCGCTCGCCCTCCTTGTACTTCCTGCCCTGCGGGCGCTCGCGCAGCTTGCCGATACCGCCCTTGACGGTGGCCTTGATGGCGGCCAGCACGGCCGCCATCGCGGGGTCGACGTCCTTGTGCCGCTCCATCGCCGCCAGGAACTCGGCATCCGTCAGGTCCTTGGTGACGCCGAGGTCGGCGAGGGTGTCGACGTACGCGGTCTTGAGCTGATCGTGCCACGGGTCGAGGTAGGCGCCGGTCTCGCGGCGCAGGTATGCCTCCAGGGGCTGGACGTTGTAGCCGAGCTCCTGGGCGTAGGCGACGGTGTGCGTCTGGTACCAGGCAGGCCCGGCCGGCCGGGTGCCGTCCGGCGTGAACGGCGAGGGCAGGCGCGGGTCCACCTCGACGTGGGACAGATCGACCAGCCAGGAGCCGGGGATCTTCGGGTTGAACGTCGGGGTGTGGAAGTGGTCGGGGGCGGACAGGCCGACGACCAGGCGAGCCGCGGCGGCGAGGAAGGCGGTGTTCAGGTCCAGGCCGACCGCGTACGGCAGCGTGCACTCCTCATCGTTGAGCAGGCTGACGTCGCGCACCCACTGGTACGCCTCCTCGTTCAGGAACCCGCCGCTCCAGCCGCTGTCGACGACGACGGGGTGTTCGGCGGTGGCCTCGGGCGGCGCCGGGTCCATCGGCTCCGTGCCCAGCGAGCCGGGGTTGTGGCCGGGCACCCAGTTCCCCGTCTGCGGGTCCTGCACCGCGCGCGTGGGCGGCCGCAGCGCCGTCATCAGCTCCAGCCCGGACACGGCCGTCGACCCTCGCGGGGTAATGACCCGCTGGGCATACACGCCGAGGACGCGGGCGATGTCGGCCGGCTCCATCTCCGAGACGCCGGGCCAGGACCGATCATCGAGGGCGTCCCAGGACAGGATCGCGAGCTGCACGCACTGCCGCTGGGTGCCGGTGGCTTTGCGGTAGATCCTTGCCCACGGCCCGAACCCGCGCTGGGTGAGCCGCCATTTCGCTTTCCCCACCTGCTTGACCACCGGGTGATCCTCAGGCAGACGCAGCGAGCGGCGCTGCTCATGGCCTTCCAGGCGTTCGGGGAGTCCGAGCTTCACGGCGGCTGCGGCGGTGAGGACGATCAGGGGGTCGGAGTCTTTGCCGTAGCGGTTCAGTTTGGGCGCGCCGAGGCCGGACTCGTGCAGCGTCCACTCCACCAGCTCCGGCACGGTGGTCGCGGGGCAGTCGAGCACGATGCCGCCCGTGCCGTACGCGCAGCCGTCACCGTCCAGGACCGCGAGGGGCCCGTGTGGGAAGCGCGGGTCGGCTGCGGGCTGCGCCGCCTTCTTCGTGGCCGGACGCCGCGATGACGCAGCGGGTCGGACGGCGGGGCGCGCCGGCGCCGCAGCCGCAACGGCGGGAGCCTGCGGGGCATCTGCCCTCTCCACCTTGGACGCACCCGCTTCGGTAGACGCCGCGGGCGCCGTGGCGGCAACCGAGGCTGTCGGAGCTGCGCCAGGGGCGGGGTACTTCGCCGCCCACCCGTTCAGCAGCCGCTGGTATGCGTCCAGGCGCGGCGACTTCGGCTCGCTTCGGCCGTTCTCCCAGTTCTTCACTGACTGGGTCGTGGTCTTCAGCGCGGTGGCCAAGCGGGCCTGGGTGATGCCGGCGGCCTCACGAAGCCGGGCACGCTCCGCCGGAGGCGGCAGATGCGGCTCCTCGTTCAACAGAGCGTCGACGGACGCGAACAGCTCTTCCTCAGATGCCATGACCCTGCACCCTCACTCCAGGCAAGCTTACTTAACCACAAACTTATCCCGTTTCTTAGCCTTTCAGGGCCCACTCCAGCCCCAGCGCGGCGAGCGCGGCGAGTTTGTCGGTGGTGAGCTTCACGCGGCGCCCTTTCTGGTTCATGATCCACACGCCAAGTCGGACTTCCACCCCGTCTTCCAGCCGCTCTGTGTGGCCTCGTGGGACGGTCACGGAGCCCTCACGGGCCTTGTACTGCGCGAGGGCCGCCACGCCCCGCTCGAAGGTGCTCAGAGACGCTGTGGGTGACTTCGCGGTTGTCGCCTCAGGTTCCGGGGCCGGCGGTTTGAAGCCGAGTTGCTCCAGGCGTTCGCGCTGCCCGTTCGCCAGCGCCTGCCAGACCGACGGCGTCCGCTGTCGGGCGAGCCATTTCCCGATGTCCATGCCGTGGACGGTGAATCCGGGCAGGACGTCGGCCTGGCCCTCTTCGTCGCGCACGAGCTCGCGCAGGGCGGCGTAGTGCCGCTGCCACTCAGCCGGCCACGACGGGTTCCAGTCCTCGTCGACCTTCTTGAGCGCTGTCTCCCACTCGGGGTGACCGTCCAGCGCACCGGGGCGGCGCAAATTGCTCAACCACTGTCCTACCGGTCTGGACAGGGCCACTGCGGACCTCGGAGCACACAGGGTCCAGTGCTGGTTGTAATACGCCTTCGCGGCCTCGAGGTTCTCCTGGAACCGCTCATCGGCGACCGACCAGATCATGCCGAGCTTCTCCAGCCGGCGGGCGCGCTGGCCGCTCATCTGCCCTGCCTGGTACGCCCTTCGCTGTTCTGCCACCCACTGCCCAAGCGGTGTCGCACCCTCCCGATGTCCGTAGGGCACCCGCGCGTTCCCGACCCGCTCGACGTACGTCTTCAGCTTCGCCCAGCCGCGTGCCCAGTCCTGGCGTTCGGTGTCGATGACGTTGAAGGACACCCAGTCCGCGACCATCACCGGATCCCTGGGGGCTGCGAACCGGAGCAGTAGGCGGGATTCTTCCTTGCCCTCTTCAGGTGCCGTACCGATGAACTCAGACGGCTGCGCGACGTCTTTCTGGGGTTCCTGGGGGATGGCGAGGAGTTCCACGGCTTCTTCGTCGTGGGCTCGCAGGCCTTCGAGGACTTTAACCAGGGGCCGGTAGGAGCCAGAGGTGAACATGTCCTCGGGTTGTTCGCCGGGCTGGAGGAAGACCGGCACGATCAGAGAGGCCATTTTCCCTTGTCCCGGCTTCTGCCGCAGCGCCCGGCCGATGGCCTGGACGATGTCGTGCGGCGCCCCCTTCGGATCCAAGAGAGCCACCGAGTCCACGCTTCGAATATCGACACCCTCACCCAAGACCCGACAGTTCGAGAGCACAGCCCGCCGCGCCGTGGACCCGAAGGACCCGAGGACGTCCCGCCGGCGCTCGGGGACATGCTCGCCGCACAGCCAGTCCGCCCAGACCTCAGAGGGGTACTTCTCGGGCTGGTCGGCGTGCAGCCGTTTGGCGACGCGCTGAAGGCCCTCCGCGTACGCGGAAGCCTCTATCGTCCGGTGGTGGAAGGTGATGCAGGTTTGGAGGTTGTGCTGGCTCATGGTGTGCAGGAGCGCGGCTTGGAGGGCACCGAGGCGCTGACCCCGCACTTCCTCACTGTGCCGCTCCTCGCCCATCAGCCGTTCGGGTGTGACGACCGGGTCTTTCAGCTCGAGGACGATGATCTGGTACCGCGCCAGCAGCCCGCGGGAGACCGCCGACGCGAGCGACAGCTTGTACAGCACGGGGCCGAAGAGCTCTTCGTCGTCCATGGAAGCCGCCATCATCTCCGGCAGCGGATCCAACACCCCAGCCTTCACCTGCCAGTTCGCCGGCCGTTCCTGCCAGATCCGCGGCGTCGCCGTCAGATACAACCGCCGCACCGCCGGAATCACGGTCTGCTTGTGGATGTCCGCCCATGCCTTGCCCATCGACCCACTCGTCCGGTGCGCCTCATCCACCACCGCCAGATCCACCGGAGCCAACTGCTGCCCATAGACACCCTCGAACGCCTCCGCCAGCACGCCCAGCGACGCGTACGTGGCGTAGATCGTCACCGGCCCCTGCCCGTGCCACAACGCCAACTGCACCGGATTCGTGGTGGACCGCACCTTCAAATCCCACAGCTCCGGATCGTCCTGGAGCGAACACACCGCAACCGCCGGCCCCCTATGCCCGACGTCATGCCACGCCTTCACCGTCTGCGCCAACAGATCCAGCGTCGGCACCAGAACAAGAACACGCCCCCTCGGAACCAGCCGCCTCGCCGACGCCGCCGCAATAGTCGTCTTCCCCGTACCGCAGGCAGCGTGCACCTGTCCACGCAGACCATGCCCGGGAATCCCGCCCGGCGGGATGTCGAGGCCACGCACAATGTTGCTCACGGCCTCGACCTGATGGTCTCGCAGCTTCACAGTCATTCCCGGGTGTTCCCCTTTTCGTGAGATGTGAGGCGCCATCAGAAGTGGATTCCCGGGGTGAAGAAGGTAGTCCCTGGGTGTACTGCCTGATACCAGATTCTACACAGGGGAAAGCTTTGATGCATCAGCCTCACGTCATCTCGCATCACCGAGGATGATGCGAGATGACTCCGCACCCCTGACGGCGGAGTGCAGTGAAGGAGAGGGGGAGACCGGTGAACATGCTGAAGCGAGTTGGGGCGCTCCAGAGGGGTTCGGGCAGAGCGCAGCGGAGCCCGTTCACCGCGGCAGGCCGGCATCTGCCGCAGTGGCTGTCCGTCATATTCGCTGCAAGGGGTGGTGGCTGGTACTTCGAGTCGCTACACAGGCCCGCGCGTGATGCACCCCGCTCTCGTTGCCAGCTCAGGCAACCGCGCTTGCGCGGCTGTCCCAATTCGCGCTTGCGCGAATTACCCTGCTTTTCAAATTCCGCTTGCGGAATTTCATTCCGGCGCTTGCGCCGGAATTCGAATTGCGCTTGCGCAATTCGTTTCTCTATGACTCGGCTTGCCGAGTCATAGCCCGCTCCGCGGG